>JBJTCK010000104.1:0-19224 GCA_046091825.1 Actinomycetota bacterium
CCACCTCCGCTCTCCGGATTCACGACACCCACCGCCAGGTCCACCGGATTGCCATCGGCGTCGGTCAGACGGACGACCACCACGACAACGACGACAACAACAACGACGACAACAACAACAACGACGGTTCCGCCGACCACGGATGCACCAACGACCACCGTCGCCCCGACCACGACCTCCGCTCCTGCTGCCACCACGACCCCTGCGGTCACAACGACTGCACCTGCCGCGTCGGCCGGCGCAGCGGTGCCCAGTGCCTCGACGCCTGTTGCCTCCGCCCCCACGGGATCAACGGTTGCCCCGACTACGACAGCGCGCGCATCCGCCACCACGGCGCCGCCGGTCACCACGGCATCGCAGGCGGCCGCCAGCACGACATCCACCACGTCGACGACAACCACAACCACGACCACATTGCCGCCCGTGCCGTCGGCTGAGGAGATCCCCGCGGTTCCCGAGGGCCAGGCCGCGGCAGTCGTGAAAGGCAAGCTGGCGTCGGTGCAGGTCACCCGCATCGAGAACGAGGTGGTCCTCACAGTGGGCAGTGTCAAGGCAGTGATCGGGTCACAGTCCACTGACGGGGTCCGCACACCTCTGTCTGCAGACGGCGCGGTCGCACTGGAGCCGGGCGGCACGCTCACGGTCCGGATGGAAGGGCTGGAGCCGAACTCCGAGGTCGAGGGTCTGCTCTATTCCGACCCAGTCAGGCTGGGCACGGCACGAGTGAACGACTCGGGACGCGTAGACCACTCATTCACGGTGCCGGCGGGAGTCGATGCCGGTTCGCACAGGCTGGTCGTCCGTCTGACCGACGCCGATGGCAATCCGGTGGACCTGGCGGTGGGTGTCGTGAATCCGGAGAGCGGAGGTGGCGTCGGTCTCGCGACCATCGTCATCGTTGTGCTCGGCCTGGGAATCGCGTCTGCGCTCTTCCTCCCGGCCGTGTTCCGCCGCCGGCGTGACGTGACCGCGTCCTAGATGCGGCGCATCACGGTGACGACCTTGCCGTAGATCGTCACTTCGCCTGCGGCGAACTCCATGGGAGCCATGCGCGGGTTTGATGGCACAAGAATGATCTTGTTGCCGGACTTCTTGAAGGTCTTCACCGTGGCTTCCTCGCCGGGGATGCCCGCGACCACGATGTCGCCGTTGTCGGCCACCTTCTGCTGGCGTGCGACCACGAAATCGCCGTCGAGAATGCCTGCGTCCACCATGGACTCGCCGCGTACGCGCAGCATGAACAGCTCACCCTCGCCGGTGAAGTCGGTGGGCAGGGGGATGAGATCCTCGACGTTCTCCTGGGCGAGCACGCCTGTGCCGGCCGCGACATCACCGATGAGCGGAACGTGACGGGCGGGCCGGCGCTCCATGGCGACTTCTGAGTTGGTGTCGAACCGCACCTCGATGGCGCGGGGCTTCGTGGGGTCACGGCGCAGGTAGCCCATCTTCTGGAGGGTGGCCAGGTGGTTGTGAACCGTGGAGGGGGAGTTGAGGCCCACGGCCTCGCCGATCTCGCGGACCGACGGCGGGTAGCCCCTGTCCTGCATGGACTTCTCGATGACGTGGAGGATCTCTCGCTGGCGCGGGGTGAGCGTTTCTGACATGGGGAGAACCGTACAGGTGTTCGTCCCCAAAGGCAAACATCTGTTCGTAGAACAGGTGTTCAAGAAAATCCTTGACACCGAACACCTGTTCGGGTGAAACTTACGAACACCCGTTCGGTACGGTTCTGCCAGACCAAACGGACCGCCCAGTCCCAGACCCCCCAAACCCAAGCGCAGCAAGCGTTTCCCCAAAGGAGAACCCCATGACCGCCACGATCGACCCGCTTCTGGTCACCCGCCCCAGCCACGTCGGGACCGTCCCGGTCCGCCGCCAGGCCACCCGCAGGCCGGCGCCCACCCAGGCCCAGTTCCGGCGCCGGCGCATGGTTGTCGCGGCCGTGGCCGTGTTCGGGGTGGCCAGTGCGCTCCTCGTCACTGGCGCCTTCGCCACGGAGCCGAGCCCCCAGATCGTCCAGACTGTGCCCCGCACCCATGTGGTCGAGTCCGGTCAGACACTGTGGAGCATCGCCCGCTTCTACATGCCCACCGGCAACATCTCGCAGTTCGTCGCCGAACTCGCCCGGGTGAACGGCGTGGACATCGAGGTCGGCCAGATCATCCGGATCCCGTAGGGGTCGATTTCCGGGTGAATTGACAACACGTCGATTCACCGCGTCCTACAGTGTGGGACATGCATTGCCCCGTGTGCAGACACGACGACACCAAGGTGATCGACTCACGTCCTGCCGACGAGGGGGCCGCGATCCGTCGCCGCCGGTCCTGCCCTGAGTGTTCGTACCGTTTCACCACGTACGAGCGACTCGAGGGTGCGCCGCTGATGGTGCTGAAGCGCTCCGGGGGCCGCCAGCCGTTCGACCGGGCCAAGGTGGCCGATGGCATCCGTTCTGCGTGCAAGGGCAGGCCCGTCCCCGACGAGATGGTCGATGAGCTTGCCGAGGCCGTGGAGGACGATGTCCGCCTTGAGGCCGCCGCCGGCAAGGACGTTACGTCCTCGCTCGTGGGTCACTGCGTGCTCGAGCGTCTCCGCACCGTGGACGAAGTCGCGTACATGCGCTTCGCGAGCGTCTACAAGAACTTCGACGACGCCTCCGACTTCCGTCGTGAGCTCGCGCTGCTCAAGAAGTCCTGACGCGGTCTGTCACTGAGCCCGCTCGTAGCGGGCGAACACGAAGTCACCGTCGCGCGCGGAGTCGACCAGCACGAACCGCCGCGGCCCTGCGAACGCAGTTGCAATCGCATCGGTCGAGTGCGCGCCGCCGAGACGCGGCGAGAAGGTGAGGTTCACCGCATCCACCAGGTCTGCCTCCAGTAACGACGCATTGAGCGCGGGCCCGCCCTCCACGTGGACCACGCCGGCCCCGAGCATGCCGATTGCGGCCCCCAGGTCGACTTCGCCTGTGCCGGCGCGCACGGACTCCACGGGAATGCCGGGGGCATCGAGCGTGGTGACGACCAGCCCGCGCCCGGATGCGAACAATGGGGAGGACCAGTCCAGCCCGCACGACCTCGTGACCACGGCGATCCGCAGGTCCCCGCGCGACGGCGGCCCGTAGTTCTCGGCCCTGACGGTGCCCGCACCCACGAGCACGATGTCGCACGCCCGCCGCCAGGCCCGCAGCATCTGCTGGTCGGCAGTGCCGCCCAACGGGCCCGACCTGCCGTCGAGCGAGGTCGCACCGTCGGGTGTGGTGATCATGCAGATCTCCACGTGCGGTGCGCCGGGGCCGGTGCGCTCGCGGGCGGCGAAGCCGTCGGCGTCCACCTCGGTGCCGGGGGAGAGGGGGCCGAGTCGCTGCACGGGAAGCAGTGTACGAACCACCGTCCCCGGGGGTGACGGGGCACCCGCGGGCGTGGCAGGGTAGGGGAATGGCCACCGTTGAGTCCCCTCCGCAGAACCGCACCGTCCTTCGCACCTGCCCGCTCTGCGAGGCCACGTGCGGACTCGAGATCACCGTGGGACCCGGCGAACAGGTGGTGCGCATCCGCGGGGACCGTGACGATGTGTTCAGCCACGGTTTCATCTGCCCGAAGGGCAGCACCCTGAAGCAGCTCCACGAGGACCCGGACCGCCTGCGCCGCCCGCTGGTGAAGAAGAACGGCGTGCACGTGGAAGTGACGTGGGAAGAGGCCTGGCAGGCGGTGGCCGACGGCATCGGGCGCGTGATCGAACGTCACGGCCGCAACGCTCTCGCTGTCTACGGCGGCAACCCGGGCGCGCACAACCTAGGGTCGATGCTCTACAACAGCATCGTGTACCGCTCCATGGGGTCGCACAACAAGTTCAGTGCCTCCACCGTGGACCAGATCCCGAAGCACGTCGCCGGCGGCTACATGTTCGGCACGCCCCAGAGCATCCCGGTGCCCGACATCGACCACACCGACTACCTGGTCATGCTCGGTGCGAACCCGTGGGCATCGAACGGCAGCCTGTGTACCGCACCCGGGTTCCCTGACCGCATCGACGCGATCCGCGCGCGCGGGGGCAAGGTCGTGACAATCGACCCGCGCCGCACGAAGACCGCGGAGAACAGCGACCAGTGGATCGCCATCAAGCCGGGCACCGACGGCCTGCTGCTGGCCGCGGTCACGAACGTTCTCTTCGCGGAGGACCTCGTGTCGATCGACACCCGGCTCGCGCCGCTGACGTCGGGCGTGGACGACCTGCGCGCCGCCGTGGCGCCTCACACTCCCGAGTCCGTCGAGAAGGCGACCGGCGTGCCTGCCGACGTGACGCGCACGCTCGCACGGGAGATCGCAGCCGCGCCCACCGCGGCCGTGTACGGGCGCATCGGGGTGAACGCAGTCGAATTCGGCACGTTGAACGCCTGGCTGATCGACGCGATCAACCTGCTCACGGGCAACCTCGACACGCGCGGCGGGGCGATGTTCACGATGCCCGCCACCGGCAGTGCCACCACGCGCGGCCAGGGCGGCAAGGGCAAGGGCTTCGCGATCGGCCGCGGGCACAGCCGCGTCAGCAAGAAGCCAGAGGCGATGGGCGAGTACCCTGTGGCGATCCTCGCCGAGGAGATCACGACACCGGGCGAGGGACAGGTCCGCGCGTTCGTGTGCCTCTCCGGCAACCCGGTGCTCTCCACGCCGCACTCGAAGCAGCTGGACGCGGCGCTGGATTCGCTCGAGTTCATGGTCTCGGTCGACATCTACCTGAACGAGACGTCGCGGCATGCCGACGTGGTCCTGCCCGCGCCGTCCGCGCTTCAGAAGGAGCACTACGACGTCGGTCTCTACGTGTACGCGATCCGCAACGTGGCGAACTTCAGCGGGCGGGTGTTCGAGCTAGAGGATGGCCAGCCCGACGAGTGGGAGATCCTCGCGAAGCTGGGCGGCATCCTGCAGGGTCTCGGCCCTGATGCCGACCCGCACACGATCGACGACGCAATGCTGCGCCAGTCTGTCGGTGCCGCCGTGGCCACCACCGGCTCGCCGGTGCACGGTCGTGATGAAGACGAGATCTTCGATCTGCTCAGCGCCGACGGCCGTAGCGGGCCGTCACGCCAGCTGGATCTCATGCTGCAGACCGGCCCGTACGGCGCGGGGTTCGGCGCGAACCCCGACGGGCTCAGCCTGCAGAAGCTGCTTGACAACCCTCACGGCGTCGACCTCGGTGCGCTCGAGCCGCGGCTGCCCGAGGCGCTGCGCACCCCCACGGGGTGCATCGAACTGGCTCCGCCGCTGTTCCTTGCCGAGCTCGGCCGCCTGGGTGCGAAGAAGACGGAGATGGAGGATGCGGGGATGCTCCTCGTCGGCCGCCGGGACCTGAAGTCGAACAACAGCTGGATGCACAACATGAAGGTTCTCACGAAGGGCTCGCTGTCCTGCACGCTCCACGTGCACCCCGACGATGCCGACAGGATCGGTGTGTCGCACGGCGGCAGCGTCCGCGTGACGAGCCGCGTGGGTTCCGTGGACGTGCCGGTCGAGGTCACTGACGCGGTGCGTCCGGGCGTGGTCAGCCTGCCCCACGGGTGGGGACACAACATGCCCGGCACGAGGATGAACGTGGCCGCCGAGAAGGCGGGCGTGAACTCGAACATCCTCACCGACGACGAGGTGCTCGACCCGCTCTCCGGGAACGCGGCCCTGAACGCCATCCCGGTCACTGTGGCTGCCATCTGAGGGGGCGGTCCCCGTGATCCGGACCCGCCTGACGGAACTTTTTGCCGGTAGCGATTTTGTGACGTTCCCGTCCACAGGAAGGGGACATTTGTTCACATGTTTCCCCCAGTGAAATCCACCGAAAACGGCTCGGAATCCCCAGAACTTTCCTGCAATTCACACGATTGTCCACTTCCAATTCACAGCCGATCAGGCGTAGGTTGCGGACGCAGTCGGAGGTGGTTCCGGGGCGCGGCAGACGGGAGGTCGGACTCGACCGATTCCTGGGACTGGGCGGTCCTGAACCTGCGACCCGGGCCACCGCCGCGCTGCCACCCAGGCCGGGCAAGGAAATCCGCGACAATCGTTGACACGGGCGTAATTACTCTGCTGTAATCATCCAACCACTTGTAGGAGGACCTGCATAGGGGGAGGGTCACCTACAACATCTTGTGGTTGTCGGAACGACCTCTCCACCGACCGCAGGAACACCTATCTCGCCCAGTCAGTTGACGAAAAGTCAAGCCACAAGCCCAGGAAACAGCAAAGAAGGAATCATGTCTCTCGCACCGGATCGTCTCTCCATCGGAATCGGTCGCTTCTTCACCACGCCCGGTGTCCACCCCTACGACGAGGTCGCATGGGAGAAGCGTGACTCGCGCATCACCAACTGGAAGGACGGCAGCGTCGCCTTCGAGCAGCTCGGTGTCGAGTTCCCCGTCTCCTGGTCGCTGAACTCAACCAACATCGTCGCCCAGAAGTACTTCCGCGGCACGCCGGGCACGCCTGAGCGCGAGCACAGCATGCGCCAGGTCATCGACCGCGTGGCCGACACGATCACCACGTGGGGCATCGAGGGCGGCTACTTCGTCGACAACCAGGAGGCCGAGGCCTTCCGCAACGAGCTGAAGTACATCCTCGTCACCCAGCGCGCCGCGTTCAACAGCCCGGTGTGGTTCAACATCGGCGTGAAGGGCGTACCCCAGCAGGCGAGCGCATGCTTCATCCTCGCCGTCGAGGACAAGATGTCTGCCATCCTCAACTGGTACCGCGAGGAGGGCGTCATCTTCAAGGGCGGCTCCGGCTCGGGCATCAACCTGTCGAGGATCCGCTCCAGCTTCGAGGGTCTCGACGGTGGCGGCACCGCCTCCGGCCCGGTCTCGTTCATGCGCGGTGCCGACGCATCGGCCGGCACGATCAAGTCGGGCGGCAAGACCCGCCGCGCGGCCAAGATGGTCATCCTCAATGCCGACCACCCGGACATCGAGGAGTTCATCTGGTGCAAGGTCAAGGAGGAGCGCAAGGCCCGCGTGCTGCGCGACAACGGCTTCGACATGGACCTCGACGGTGCCGACTCGTTCAGCATCCAGTACCAGAACGCCAACAACTCCGTGCGCGTCACCGACGAGTTCATGCAGGCAGTCGTGGAGGACCGCGACTGGAACCTGAAGGCCGTCACCGACGGCCGTACGGTGAAGACCGTGCGTGCCCGCGACCTGTGGCGCCAGATCGCCCAGGCCTCCTGGGAGTGCGCCGACCCGGGTCTGCAGTTCGACACCACGATCAACAAGTGGCACACCGCGCACGCGTCGGGCCGCATCAACGGCTCCAACCCGTGCTCGGAGTACATGCACATCGACAACTCGGCGTGCAACCTGGCCTCGCTCAACCTGCTGAAGTTCCTGGACGACAACGACCGCTTCGACGTGGAGGCCTACCGCCACGTCCTGGAGGTCGTCTTCACCGCCCAGGAGATCCTCGTCGGCCGTGCGGACGCCCCCACGGAGCCGATCGGTGAGAACAGCCGCAAGGTCCGCCAGCTCGGCATCGGTTACGCGAACCTCGGTGCGCTCCTCATGGCCCTCGGCCTGGCGTACGACTCCGAGGAGGGCCGTGCATGGGCCGCCGCGATCACCTCGCTCATGACCGGCCACGCGTACGCCACCAGCGCGCGCACTGCCAGCCGCATGGGGCCGTTCGCTGGTTTCGCCGAGAACGAGACGCACATGCTGAACGTGCTGCGCATGCACCGTGACGAGCACGCCAAGATCGCGAACGCGGACTTCATCCAGCACGACCTGCTCGTGGCCGGCCAGGAGAGCTGGGACGCCGCCGTGCGCGACGGCGAGGAGTACGGCGTGCGCAACGCACAGGCCTCCGTGCTCGCGCCCACCGGCACCATTGGCCTCATGATGGACTGCGACACCACCGGCATCGAGCCCGACCTCGGCCTGGTGAAGTTCAAGAAGCTGGTCGGCGGAGGCTCCATGAGCATCGTCAACCAGACGATCCCGCGCGCCCTCCGCCGCCTCGGGTACGGCCCGCAGCAGGTGGACGACATCATCAAGTACATCGATGACAACAAGTCGATCCTCGGCGCGCCGCACATCGAGTCGAGCCACATCGCGGTGTTCGCGTGCTCCATGGGCGACAACACGATCCACTACGAGGGCCACGTGCGCATGATGGGTGCCGTCCAGCCGTTCATCTCGGGCGCCATCTCGAAGACGGTGAACATGCCCGAGGAGGCCAGCATCGAGGACGTGGAGGCGCTGCACCTGCTCTCCTGGGAGCTCGGCATCAAGGCTGTCGCCATCTACCGCGACAACTGCAAGGTCGGCCAGCCGCTCAGCACGGTCAAGAAGGACGACGACAAGGCGGACGACACCACAGCGGCACCCGCTGCGGCCGGTGCCACGCAGGTCGTCGAGCGCATCGTGGAGAAGATCGTCACCCAGCCGGTTCGCCAGAAGCTGCCGCGCTCCCGCAGGGGCCGCACCTTCGAGTTCCGCGTGGCGGACTGCAAGGGCTTCGCGAACATCGGCGAGTACGACGATGGCCGTCCCGGCGAGCTGTTCCTGACGGTGTCGAAGCAGGGCTCCACCCTCTCTGGGATCATGGACGCCTTCGCCAAGTCCATCTCGTACGGCCTGCAGTACGGCGTGCCGCTGCGCGCATTCGTGGAGGCCTTCACGAACATGCGCTTCGAGCCCGCCGGCATGACCGATGACCCGGACATCCGCATCGCCAACTCGATCATGGACTACCTCTTCCGCCGTCTGGCGCTTGAGTACATGTCCTACGACGAGCGTGCGGAGCTCGGCATCTTCAGCCGCGACGAGCGCATCCAGCCCACGCTGCCCGGCGTCGAGGAGACCGTTGTCGAGACCTCGAACGGGACCGACATCCAGACGGACCCGAAGACGATCCCCGGTGCCGACGAGCTGGCCCAGTCCATCGAGCTCGGCACCGCGCCGACGGCACCGGTCAGCGACCACTCGGCACCGCACGGGATGGTGCGCCACAGCGACGCACCGATGTGCATGATGTGTGGCGTGCAGATGCAGCGCGCCGGCTCCTGCCACGCGTGCCCCAGCTGCGGGTCCACCAGCGGCTGCAGCTGACGCACCGTCCACACACAGGAATCAGGCGGCCCGGGGAAGACCCCGGGCCGTTCTGCGTGCGGGGTCAGGTGTGGTGGGAGCCGTGCAGGAGAACGAGCGCGCGCGAGATGCTGGCGGGCACGAGAGTCATGTGGTGCTCGTCGCGGAGCACGGCGAGGTGCGTCTCTGCCCCTGCCTCGCGTGCGATGCCGGCGAAGCGGGCCGCATTGGAGACCATGGCAGCCGCCTCCCTCTGCTCGGCAACGGCGAACGCACGCGGCCACACGCGTGACGGGTCGCCTTCCTCGTGCTCGCCGGCCGTGATGACGGCACGGTGACCGGCGGGCCGGGGTGCCAGCCGGCGCCCGAGCATGGACGCGTCGTCCCACCACAGTGAGGGGCTGATCGCCACGAGGTCAGAGAACACGTCGGGCCGGCCCGCCCATGCGTGCGCGGCGAACAGTCCCGACAGGGACCAGCCACAGACACCGGCGCGGCCCGGGTCGAGTTCGGTGCGCGATGCGGCCTCCGGGATGATCCCGTCCACGATTGTGCGGACGAACGCGTCTGCGCCACCGGTGCCTTCCTTCGCGAGCGCGTTGTCGGCGCCGAACGGGTCCGGCAGGGTCCATGCCACGGGCGTGAAGTCGCGGAACCGGGCCGCCACGTAGTCAAGGCCGGGCGCGGTGTCGGCCATCACCGAGAGCAGCGCGACGGGTGCGATCAGGCCGGGCATCGTGGCGTTCTGCGTCCGGACGAACTCGGTGGCGGTGAGGATCATCGTCTCGCCGTCGAGCATGACGAGGAGCGGGCGAGGACCCTCCCCGGTGCCGGCAGGGAGCGAGAGTGTGACCCGGTACTGCCTTCCGTTCGCTGCGGAAACGTGGGTCCAGCTGTCGGTGCGGGGGACGGTGATCTCGGGCACCGGGGGATGGTATCGGCGTTCCCCCGGACGGGCAGGACACGGCGGCTCGGGGTGCCCACGGAGCCATCGCTTAGTGTCGGTGTGCCCGCGCGGCCGGACAGGAGGCAACCGTGACGACTCGCAGTTTCGAACCAGACGACAGCTTGACGGTGACGGCACCGAACGGGGCGCGGGTCCACCGTGACCACCTAGCCCAGGGCCAGTTCATCGCCCGGAGACTGCACACGGTGCGCGACGGTGTGTGGTGCCTCGTCGGCAACGGGCTCTCCAACCAGACGTTCATCGACGCACCCGGGGGCATCATCGCCATCGACACCGGAGAGTCGGTGGAGGAGATGCGGATGGCCCTCGCCGCGCTCCGCACTGTGTCCCAACGTCCTGTCGCGGCGGTCGTGTACTCGCACTTCCACTACGTGGAGGGAACGCAGGCGGTCCTGGAGGAGGGGAACTGCGTGCGACCGCTGCCGGTGTACGGCCACCCCCGGATCTCCGGAAACAAGGCCCGTGCGGCAGGCGAGATCGGCCCTGCGTACGGGCGCGGCCTGGTCGAGCAGTTCTCGATGGCGCTGCCGGCCGACGGCCCTGACGGGAACGTGAACGTGGGTCTCGGGTTTGACTACCGCAATCCTGCGCATGCGCCGTTCACCCCCGGGTACCTGCCGGTCACGCACGAGATCAGCGACGGCGAGGTGACGATCGCGGGGATGCGCGTGCTCACGAAGTGGTCACCGAGCGACGCGGACGACACGGTGAACCTCTATTTTCCGTCCATCGGGACGTGCGTGCACAACACCGTGTGGCCCGCCCTGTTCAACGTGTTCGCGATTCGCGGCGAGGAGTACCGCGACCCGCGGGTGCTCATCACCGGGGTCGACAACATCATCGCGTGGGGGCCGGAGCACCTGGTCGGTGCGCACGGCGAGCCGATCTCCGGCGCGGCGCGCGTCGCCGAGGTGTCCACCAGGTACCGGGACTCGATCCAGTTCCTGTGGGACCAGACCGTGCGCGGCCTGAACAAGGGGTGGACCGCGGACGAGATCGCCCAGCGCGTGACGTTGCCCGCCCTGTACGACGAGGACTACCTGACGAGCGAGCGATATGGCCTTGCCGAGCACCATGTGCGCCAGATCTGCGCCGGGCTGCGCGGCTGGTTCGACGGCGACGAGGCAAAGCTCTTTCCCCTCCATCCTGCCGAGCGCAACGCGCGCCTGATCGCTGGATTCGGCGGCCGGGCCACGGTGGCACAGCAGGCTGCGGAGGCCTTCGATTCGGGCGACCTTCGCTGGGGACTCGAGCTGGCCGCGTGGCTCGTGCGCAGCGAAGGGGCCGTGCAGGAGGAGAGGGACCTGCTCGCGAGGGGGCTGCGGCTCCTCGCCGAGCGCACCCCCGCTGCGAACATCCGCAGCTGGGCACTGACGCGGGCCAGGCACCTCGACAGGTCCGGCCCCATGGACCGCTACTACGGGCACACCTTCGGCTCGAAGGCGAACGCACACACCGCATCCACGGACGTCATCCGCACACTCCGCGTGCTGGTGGATCCCGCCGCCGCGGAGGGCCGCACGGCGCACGTCTGCTTCGTGGTGGACGGGGAGGCCGCAGGCCTGCACCTGCGCAACTGTGTCGCCGTGCCGACGGACGGCAGGGAGGCTGACGCGACCGTGACGCTCACGCGCCGGGTGCTCCTCTCCGTCCTCGGCGGCAAGGTCGCGTGGCCCGATGCCGAAGTCGAGATCTCCGGTGATCCCTCCGCCGTGGAGACGCTGCGCGGGTGCCTTGACCACGCGATGATGTCGGCAGGGGCCAGGCCGTGACCCACGGCCCCGTGCCGTGGGCGCCCACCGGGCCCGCACTCCCGTTCCCCACGGCACCGTTCGCGGGTGTGGCAGGGCGTCTCGTCGGCGAGTCAGAACCGTCGCGGCCTGACGTCCCGGTGCCCGCGCCGGATGCCCCGAACATCGTCCTCGTGCTCCTCGACGACGTGGGTTTCGGCACCTGCAGCACCTTCGGCGGCCCCGTGCCCACGCCCGCACTTGACCGCGTGGCGGCGAACGGCCTGCGGTTCAATCAGTTCCACACCACGGCACTGTGCTCGCCCACGCGGGCCGCGATGCTCACCGGGCGCAACCACCACGCAGTGCACATGGGCAACATCCCGGAGGGTGCGAGCGGGTTCCCGGGGTACGACTGCATCATCCCGAAGGAGGCGGCGACCGTCGCGGAGATCCTCCGTCAGTACGGCTACTCCACGGGGGCCTTCGGCAAGTGGCACGTGACGCCGGCCCACGAGCAGACCCTGACCGGGCCGTTCGACCGGTGGCCGACGGGGCTCGGCTTCGAGAGGTTCTACGGCATCCTCAGCGCTGAGGCGAGCCAGTTCGAGCCGCCGATGTTCGACCAGACGGTGCCGGTGATGCCCTACGAGGGCCGCGATGACTACCACATGAGCGAGGACATCACGGACAAGGCGATCGCGTGGATGCGTCTGCAGCGCGCGTCGAACCCGCACCGGCCGTTCTTCACGTACCTCGCCACCGGTGCTATGCACTGCCCGCACCACGTGTGGCCGGAGTACATCGAGCGGTTCAAGGGCCGGTTCGACGGCGGCTGGGACGAACTGCGCGACGAGGTCTTCCGCCGGCAGCTGGAACTGGGCGTCATCCCCGCCGGGACGGTGCTCACGCCGCGCCCGCCGGAGGTGCCCTCATGGGAGGAGTACCCCGACAGGTACAAGCCGGTGGCGGCGAGGCTGATGGAGGTGTTCGCAGGGTTCATGGCCCACACCGACGAGCAGGTGGGCCGGCTGCTCGACGCGGTCGAGGAGATGGGTGAGACCGACAACACGCTCTTCATCTACGTCACGGGCGACAACGGGGCCTCGGCCGAGGGCACGGTCAACGGCGCATGGAGCGCACCGTCGTTCCAGAATGGCCTTCCCGAGGACCCCGAGTGGCTGCTCGAGCACATGGACGACTTCGGGTCGGCGCAGTGCGAGAACCACTACAACCTGGCGTGGGCGTGGGCCCTCGACTCACCGTTCCAGTGGATGAAACAGATCGCCTCCCACTTCGGGGGCACCCGCAACGCGATGGCCGTGCAGTGGCCACGGCGCATCAAGGACGCAGGAGCACTGCGCAGCAACTTCCACCACGTGACCGACATCTTCCCGACACTTCTCGATGCGGCGGGGATCCAGGCGCCGAGCCACGTGAACGGTCTCGCCCAGATGCCCGTGGACGGGGTGTCGATGGTGCCCGTGATGGAGTCCGCCACCGCGCCGGAGAACCACGCCACCCAGTACTTCGAGATGTTCGGCAACAGGGCGATCTACCACGACGGCTGGATCGCCTCATGCTTCCACGGACGGCTGCCGTGGAAGCGCTTCGAGTCGGTTCCGTTCGACGGTCCGCAGGAGAAGTGGGAGCTGTACGACATCCGCAGCGACTTCTCCCAGGGCATCGACCTGGCCGCGGCACACCCGGACCGCCTGGCCGCCATGCAGGAGCTGTTCGATGTCGAGGCGCGGCGCAACAACGTGTACCCGCTGAAGGAGCCCGGACAGACTTTCGGCGCCAGGTTCGCGGTGCACGACTCCCTGAGGGGCCTGACCAGGATGACGTACAACAACGCACACCAGCGCATGCCCGAGCGCTCGGTCGTCAACCTGAAGAACTGCTCGTTCCGCATCACGGCGGACATCACGGTCCCCGACGGTGGGTGCGAGGGTGTCATCGTCGCCCAGGGCGGGAACATGGCCGGGTGGTCGCTGTACGTGGGGCCGGACGGCAGGCCGAGGTACCACTACAACTGGCTGGGCCACGAGCATTACGTGGCCGTGTCGCGCACGGTGCTCGGCGCGGGCCGGCACGAGGTCGTGATCGAGCACGCCTACGACGGCGGCATGGGCGGCGGCGGTGACTCCGTGATGAGCATCGACGGCGGGCCCGTGGGGCACGCGAGGGTGGAGAGGTCCGTGCCCGTCATCTTCTCGATCAGCGGCGAGACCTTCGACGTGGGTCTCGACAGCGGCGCGGCGGTGGGTGACTACCCGCACGTGTACCGGTTCACGGGGCTGATCCACGGCGTCACGCTGGAGCGCCTGAGCGAGCCGCCCGCGGACGTGCGCGCACTCATCGAGGATGCCGAGTTCCGCGCGAGCCTGGCGGTGCAGTGATGGGCACCGGGCAGTCGGTCGTGGTGTTGATCCCGTCGCTAGGGCGGCCCGCCACCGACTTCGACCCGGTCGTACCCGCCCTGCGCGGGGCAGGGCACGTGACCGTGCAGGTGGAGCCGCGTCCCTCGTGGGACGGCACCCCGACGCTGCATGATCTTGCCCGCGACACTGTGGGCCGTCTCGAGGACGAGGGAATCACGAACTTCAACCTGGTGGGCCACGCGTTCGGCAACAGGCTCTCCCGCACGATCACCGCTGACTATCCCGGGCGCGTTGCCTCGTTGACACTCCTCGCCGCCGGCGGACTGGTGGAACCGGACCCGTCGCTCTGGGTGTCGCTCGGCCACTGTTTTGATTCCTCGCTGCCGGAGGAGGAGCACCTGCACCACGTCCGCACCGCGTTCTTCGCCCCGGGCAACGACCCGTCGGTCTGGCGGGAAGGTTGGATGCCGGAGGTCTTCCGCTACCAACGGGCCGCCGTGCAGTCCACGCCCCGAGACGACTGGTGGGGTGCCTCCGTGGAGCGGGTGCTCGTGGTGCAGGCCCTGCAGGATGCGATTGCACCGCCTGCCAACGGCCGGAGGTACGTGGCGGAATCCGCTCCGCACGCCCGTCTGGTGGAGATTGACGGTGCCGGGCATGCCATGCTCCCCGAGCAGCCGGCACTGATCGCCGCCGCTCTCGTCGATTTCCTGGACGCCTGACGCCCCGCAGGGCGTAGCGTCTGCGCCATGGAAGCACGAATCCTCACCTGGAACCTGTGGTGGCGGTTCGGGCCCTGGCGGGAGCGCCAGGAGGCGATCCTCACCGTGCTCCGTGAGCAGGATGCCGACATCGTCTTCCTGCAGGAGGTCTGGGGGCAGGCGGGGGGCCTGGACCAGGCGGACTTCCTGGCCGGCGAGCTGAACATGTACGTGGCACGCACCGAGGGCCCCTGGTACGACGATGAGGTCAGCCTCGGCAACGCGATCCTCTCGCGCTGGCCGATCATCGAGTGGCGGGTGCACCGGCTGCCCGACGTGACCGGGGCACCCAGCTACCGCCGTGCCGTGGTCGCGCATCTTGACACGCCGTACGGGCGCTGGTGGACGGTGTGCACCCACCTCGACTACAAGTTCGACCAGTCGGCGACGCGCATGGCCCAGTGCGAGGCACTGAGCGCCGTCGTCGACTCACTCCGTGACGACCCGGAGGTGGACACGCCGGTGATCATGGCGGGCGACTTCAACGCGGTGCCAGACAGCGACGAGATCCGCATGCTCACCGGCCGGCGCGAGCCTGCCGTGCCGGGGCTCGTGTTCACGGACCTCTGGGAGGTCGCGGGCGAGGGCGACGGCATGACGTGGCGCCGCGACAACCCGTACATCGCCGACTCCACC
Source organism: Actinomycetota bacterium (assembly GCA_046091825.1). GTDB lineage: Bacteria > Actinomycetota > Acidimicrobiia > Acidimicrobiales > Ilumatobacteraceae > UBA2093. The sequence goes on from JBJTCK010000104.1 coordinate 15,543, forward strand.
TGGCCGAACAGGCGTCTTGACTACCTCTTCGTCAGCTGGCCACGCCCGCGCCCGATCGGGAACCCGACCCGGGTGTGGCTGGCCGGGGTGGAGCCTGTGGGCGGGGTGCAGCCGAGCGACCACGCAGCGGTGGTCGCCGACATCAGGATGGTCGCCGAGTAGTTCCCCCGGTCACCAGGCGCACTGCATGCGCTTGATGCCGTTGATGAACGAGCTCTGCAGGTACGCGGGCTCGCCGGTGATCTCGAGAGTGGGCACGCGGCGGCGGATCTCGTCGAACATCACGGCCACCTCGCGGCGGGCCAGGTTCGCGCCCAGGCAGAAGTGCGGCCCGCCGGCCCCGAAGCCCACCTGCGCGGGCGCGAGCGGGCGGGTGATGTCGAACGCGCCGGGGTCCGTGAACACCCTCTCGTCGCGGTTGCCCGACTGGTAGAACATCACGACCTTCTCGCCCTGCTTGATCGGCTGGCCATTGATCTCGGTGTCCTCTGTGGCGGTGCGGCGGAAATGGATGACCGGAGTGGCATAGCGCACGATCTCCTCCACGGCGGTCTTCGTGTGGGTCTCGAAGTCGCCGAACCACAGCGCGCGCTGGTCGGGGTTGAGAGTGAGCTCGCGCATGCCGTGGGCGATCGCGGTGCGGGTGGTCTCGTTGCCTGCCACCACGAGGAGGATGAAGAAGGAGCCGAACTCCTGGGCCGTCAGCCGCTCGCCGTCGACCTCGGCGGACATCATCACGGAGGCGATGTCCCCGGTGGGGTTCTTCTTGCGCTCCTCGCCGAGGGCGAGCGCGTAGTTGAAGATCTCCCCGCCGACCCGGACGAGGTCCTCGAAGGAGCCCACGTACTCCGGGTCGCCGACGCCGAGGATGGTGTTCGTCCAGTTGAAGATCATCTCCTCGTCGGACTCGGGGATGCCCATCATGTCGCAGATGATCTGCAGCGGCATGAGGGCCGCCACCTCGCGGACGAAGTCGCAGTTGCGCTCCGGGAACCGCTCGAACATGCGGTCGATGACGGCTTTCGAGCGCACGCGCACGGATTCCTCGAGGGCGGTGATCTCCTTCGGGGTGAAGCCCTTCGACACGATCGACCGGAGACGGAAGTGCTTCGGATCGTCCATGTTGATCATGGAGCCGAAGAACTCGTTGATCTCCACCGGCATGTCGCCGATGTTGGAGCCGTTGCCGCTGCAGAACAGCTGCGGGTTGCGGCTGACGTGCCAGATGTCCTCGTGGCGGGTGAGGGCGCGGTAGCCCGGGCCGCGCGGGAAGAGCGAGTCCTCGGGCACGAACTCCTCGAAGAACTGGAAGGGGGCCTCATCGCGCAACGTCTTGAACGCGCCGTAGCGCCAGTCGCGCGGAGCGGTCCAGAACTCGGGGCTGGACAGGTCGATGTCGGAGAGGGGGACCGAGGGCAAAGTCATGCGGGCAGGATACGCCAGTGCTCCCCTGTGGCTCCCAGCCGCTACCGTCGCGGCATGGCCGAGTTCACCTTCTTCGTCGATGCGGACCTCTACATGATGAACGGCGGGGAACTTGCCGCCGTGGAGGAGGACCTCCACCAGGCCGGCGTGCACGCCGTGGACATCCCCAAGGGGTACGGCACGGACCTGGGGGACAGGGTCCCGGTGCGCGTGAAGGGCACCCCGCGGGGCATCCGGTTCTACTGCCGGCTCCTCAACCTGAACGACCCGCTGCAGCTCGAGGAGATGGAGCGCGTGCTCGCCGCCGCCGAGGCCCGCGGGGACGGCTCTGACGACCGGCCGAACGACCTCCGTTGACTAGGTTTGTCCCGTTGTCCCGACCCGCGGGACCACCCAGTCAGGAGCACACATGCCCGAAGCAGTCATCGTCGCCACAGCCCGCAGCCCCATCGGCCGCGCCAACAAGGGGTCGCTGAAGGACCTCCGCCCGGACGACATGTCCGCCCAGATCATCCGCGCCCTCATGGCGAAGGTGCCCCAGGTGGAGGCCACTGACGTTGAGGACCTGATGATGGGGATCGGCCAGCCCGCGGGCGAGGGCGGCTTCAACATAGCCCGCATGGTCGCGATCCTCGCCGGCCTCGACGACGTCCCTGGCGTCACCGTGAACCGCTACTGCTCGTCGTCGCTGCAGACGATCCGCATGGCCGCCCATGCCATCCGCTCCGGTGAGGGTGACTGCTTCATTGCCGCCGGCGTGGAGACCGTCAGCCGCTACGCATCGGGCGCAAGCGACTCCGCCCCGAACCCGGTGTTCAAGGAGCCGGGTGCACGCACCAAGGCACGCGCCGAGGGCGGCCACGGCAAGTGGGCGCCGGCACAGGGCCTGCCCGACGCGTACATCGCCATGGGCCAGACCGCCGAGAACGTGGTCGAGCAGGAGGGCGTGAGCCGCGAGGAGATGGACCGCTTCGGCGTCCGCTCCCAGAACCTCGCCTGCGAGCACGTGGACAACGGCTTCTTCGAGCGCGAGATCACCCCCCTGACCCTCCCCGACGGCACGGTGGTGTCGAAAGACGACGGTCCGCGCCCCGGCACGAACTACGAGGCAGTGTCGCAGCTGAAGCCTGTGTTCCGCCCCGACGGCTCCGTGACCGCCGGCAACGCCTGCCCGCTGAACGACGGCGCCGCCGCCGTGATGGTAATGAGTGACACCAAGGCAAAGCAGCTGGGTCTCACCCCGCTCGCGCGCATCGTGTCATCCGGTGTCTCCGGCCTGAACCCCGAGATCATGGGCCTCGGCCCTATCGAGGCGTGCCGCCAGGCGCTGAAGCGTGCCGGCATGACCATCGACCAGATCGACCTGGTGGAGATCAACGAGGCGTTCGCCGCGCAGGTGCTCCCCTCGGCTAAGCACCTCGGCATCCCGATGGAGAAGCTGAATGTGCACGGCGGCGCGATCGCGCTCGGCCACCCGTTCGGCATGACCGGGGCCCGCATCATGACCACCCTCATCAACGGCCTGCAGTGGGAGGACAAGACCTACGGCATGGAGAGCATGTGCGTCGGCGGCGGCCAGGGCATGGCCATGAACATCGAGCGCCTCAGCTGATCAACTGCCCAAACTACAACTCAACCCCGCGGGCCGGCGGTGGTCCTCACCATGCGGGCCACGGCCGTTCCCGTCCCGCACATCAACACGGCTGCCGTGCCGAACGTGGAGACGGGCCCGAACCCGCCGTAGAGGATGGGCGCGAGGAGTGACATCAAGATGGCCACCAGCAGGTCACCACTGCCCGCGAGTCCCTGCGCGGCGGTGGCACGACCCTCCGGGGCGACCTTTGCCATCAGCGACTGCGCGGCAGGGATCGAGAGCGCGCCGATCACGCCCTCCACCACCGCGAACGCAACCAGCAGCCATGCTGACTGGAGCAGGCCGTAGACGAACACGAGCGGGATCGTCAGGAAGAGCCCGATGATGGTCATCCGCTCCGCCCCGCGCCTGTCGGCCAGCCTGCCGCCCGCTGCCCCCAGAAGGATGAACGGGATCGTGTACAGCAGGAACGTGAGACCGACCATCAGATTGTTCCCCCCGCGGTCCGTGATGTAGCGGTCCCACAGCGAGTCGTAGAAGCCGACGGGGATGAAGAGCGTGAGCGAGGCGAGTGCCGCCGCGCGCACCGGCCGCAGGCGCAGCAGCTCCAGGCTGGGCCGGCGGGACTCCCCGGACACGGGGAGTGCAGGGATGCGCCGCGAG
>JBJTCK010000105.1:0-72905 GCA_046091825.1 Actinomycetota bacterium
ACTGCTGCCTCCCGTAGGAGTCTGGGCCGTGTCTCAGTCCCAGTGTGGCTGATCATCCTCTCAGACCAGCTACCCGTCGATGCCTTGGTAGGCCGTTACCCCACCAACTAGCTGATAGGCCGCGAGACCCTCCCGGACCGAAATTCTTTCGTTGCAGAGCCATGCGACTCCGCAGCGGTATTCGGTATTAGCAGTCGTTTCCAACTGTTATCCCGAAGTCCGGGGCAGGTTTCTCACGTGTTCCTCACCCGTTCGCCACTAGGTCTTCCGGTGCAAGCACCATGGACCTCGTTCGACTTGCATGTGTTAAGCACGCCGCCAGCGTTCGTCCTGAGCCAGGATCAAACTCTCCATCAAGAACTTGGCCGGTTGCCCGGCCGACGTTCTGGAAAGTCCGGGATGGCCGGGGGGAATAACCCCGAGCCATCCGTTTCTGACTTAATTGTTTTTGTGTGGGCCGGATGGGAATCCGGCCCGAATTGACAAGCGATGTCGACAGCGAACTGCCTCATCGCCCGCACTGGCGTTCAGTCTTCTCTTCTGTTTTCAAGGAGCTTCTGCTCTGGCATGTGCCTCGCGGCAGTGATGCCACCCTCTGAATGCGAGTGACCGCTTCAGGGGGCGAATGGCAATGTTAACGAGCCCGAAACCCGCTTCCAACATGGGTTTCGGGGAATCTTTGGGCCGCTCCCGGAGCGCCCGGCCTGTGGACAACTCCGGCCGTGACCGGGAGGTCAGACCAGGTCGAACAGGTGGTACGTGGTCTTGCCCTTGCGCACAAGGACCCATCGCCCGTGCAGAAGCCCTTTGCTGGCAAGGGTTTCCCCGTCGGCGAGGGTCGCGCCGTTGACCTTGAGCCCGCCTTGGGAGACCGCCCGCCGGGCCTCCGACGTGGACGCCACGACCTGTGCACGGGCGAGCAGGCCGAACGTGTCGTCGAGATCAGCGCGGCTGACACGGGTGCTCGGCACCTCCGCCGCCACGACACCGAGTGCCTCCGGTGAGGCAAGAGCCGGGTCCCCGCCGAACAGGACAAGGGCCGCCGCCTCGGCGTCGCGTGCAGCGGTTGCGCCGTGCACGAGTGTGGTCATCTCGTTCGCGAGGAATCGCTGCGCGATCCTCTTGCCGGGATCCGCAACGTGCGCCTCGGTGACCGACGCGCACTCCTCCACCGTCGCGAGCGAGTAGCGCGGCAGGTGCTTGACGACGTCGTCGTCGGCCATCTGCACCCAGAACTGGCGGAACTGGTACGGCGACGTGCGCGCGGGATCGAGCCACACTGCCCCGCCGGACGTCTTGCCGAACTTCGTGCCGTCGCTCTTCGTGACGAGCGGCCATGTGATGCCGTGCGCGGTGCGCGAGAGCGTCCGGCGGATGAGATCGATTCCCGCCGTGATGTTGCCCCACTGGTCGCTGCCGCCCATCTGCAGCTCCACGTCGTGATGTGCGCACAGGTGCCGGAAATCATTCGCCTGGAGCAGCATATACGAGAACTCCGTGTAGGACAGGCCGTTCTCGGAGTTGAGACGGTTCCTCACCGACTCCTTCGCCATCATCTGGTTCACGGTGATGTGCTTGCCGACGTCGCGGAGGAAATCAAGCGCAGTGATTCCCGCAGTCCAGTCGGCGTTGTTCACGAGCACCGCCGCGTTGGCACCCGTGCCGAAGTCGAGGAGGTTCTCGAGCTGTCGCTTGATGCACTCGACGTTGTGCTGCAGCGTCTCGCGGTCGAGAAGGTTGCGCTCGTCGCTGCGCCCGGACGGGTCCCCCACCATCCCGGTGGCGCCGCCCGCGAGCGGGACGGGCCTGTGACCGGCGAGCTGGAATCGACGGAGCGATATCTGCCCCATGAGGTGGCCGACGTGCAGCGAGTCGGCGGTTGGGTCGAAGCCGACGTACACACCGGTCGCCTTCGAGTCGAGAAGTGCGGCGAGCGTCTCCTCATCGGTGGAGTCGTGCACCAGTCCGCGCGACGCCAGCTCCCCGAAGATTCCCTTGGCCGGCATCCCCCAATATTGCCACCCCGGGTGGCGCCAGTTGCTGACCTATTCTTGGGGCATCAGCGATGTTCCCGGCTCCCACCTGCTGTTCGACGGTGACGAGATGCTCCGTGCCCTCCGCACCCAGGCAGTCGCATGCGGTGAGCTGGGATCACCGATGTACCGGCGGCTGTTCGAAGAGTTAGCCGACGACTATGCCTGGGGCGGACGCACCCACGCGCTGCTCGCAGGCCGGAGTGAGCGACCCATCCACGATGCCGTGCCGTTGAGGCTCGCCGGCGCCATCCACAGGGTCGTGCTGCGCGGGTCTGACCGCCGCCTGGCTGCCCACTACCCGACCGCAGGTGGTCAGCCGGGCGGTGACTTCCCTGCCGATTTCATCGCATACATGCATGAGCACCTGGACGAGGTGGAGGCAGGCCTCTCGAGCCAGGTGCAGACGAACGAGGTGGGTCGCAGCGTGGTCCCACTCGCCGTGTCCCACTGGCTGACGACCCTCGGGATCCACGAGTTCGAGCACCTCGAGATCGGCGCGAGTGCCGGTCTGAACCTGAACTTCGACCGTTATTGCGCGGGCGTGCGCACCCTCCGGATGGGCAACCCCGACTCGCCGCTTCGGTTCGGTGGCGCATGGTTCGACGGGATGCCCGGGGTTCCCCGGCGCGGCGCACGTGTGGTGACGCGGCGCGGTGTGGACCCGTACCCAATTGACGTCAACGATCCCGAGCAACGCTTGCGCCTCGTTTCCTTCGTGTGGCCCGACCAGCCAGAACGACACGGACGCCTCACCGCCGCACTCGCCGTCGCCAAGGACCATCCGCCGCTGGTGGACACTGGTTCTGCGGACACCTGGGTCGAATCCCGCCTCACGAGAGAGAGGCCACACGCAACAGTCGTGTTCCATTCCATCGTGTGGCAGTACCTCGGCCGCACCGTACAGGACGGCATGCGGCGCGCGCTCGAGGAAGCAGGCGCTGCGACCACCGCCAACCCGCCGCTGGTGTGGGTGCGGATGGAGCCTGCCGGGCCCGTGGCGGACGTGCGCGCGACGGTCTGGCAGGACGGTGCCCGTTCCGACCATCTCCTCGCCGAGGTCGGTTACCACGGCCAGCAGATGCGCTGGCTCGCCGGCTAGAACTCGCGTTCCAGTGCGGCCCTCACGAACGGTGGCACGGGAACCGGCTTCGGCGCGCCGGGCGTGGTGCTCACGTAGGTGATGGTGCAGTCGAAGACGACCTCACCGTGGACCGTCATCGCGATGCCGACGTCGAACGAGGTGTTGCCCCACCTGGTCACGGAGCACTCTGCGTCGATGACGTCCCCGTACACGGCGCCCCTGTGCCACGTCCCCATGGCGGTCTTCAGCATGAAGTCGAACCCGGACTCCACCAGGTTCACGGTGCCGGTTTCCTCGCCCCGTTCCGCGGCGATCGCATGGCGCATCCACTGGGCGACCGCATCGTCTGCGTACATCCAGTAGTTCGCGTTGAACACGACGTTCTGCATGTCGCACTCGTTGTACCGGACCCTGATCCGCTCCACGTACCTCATGACAGTGCCGATCTTGCCGCGTCGATCGCGGAAGAGAGCCGTGCGGCCTGTGCCGGCTGGGCAGCGGGCCCGGCCGCACCCGGTGACCGACGGCGTCCGACTGCGACGTCCCTGCCGAACAGCGCCGCAGCGTCGGGGCCGAGCTGGGGGTGCGCGGCGACGACGCGCGCGAGAGGCGTGCCGGTCGAGAGCGCATCGCGCACGACCTTGCCCACGACTGCGTGTGCCTCGCGGAACGGCATGCCCCGCTCCACCAGCCACTCGGCGAGGTCGGTCGCCGCCAGTGACTCCGCGTTCGCCGCGTCCTGCATGGCGTCCGTCAGGAAACGTGCGGTGGCGACCATTCCTGCCACCGCGACGAGGCCGCGCCTCACCTGGTCGACGCTGTCGAACAGCGGTTCCTTGTCCTCCTGGAGGTCACGGTTGTACGCGAGCGGCAGGCCCTTCAGGGTGGCGAGCAGCCCGGTGAGGTTGCCGATCAGGCGCCCCGCCTTCCCCCGCGCCAGCTCTGCGATGTCTGCGTTCTTCTTCTGCGGGAGCATGGACGACCCTGTTGCGTAGGCGTCGTCGAGGACTGCAAAACCGAACTCCTCGCTGGTCCACAGAACCCATTCCTCGCCGATGCGCGAAAGGTGCACGCCGATGAGCGACAGGACGAAGAGGTACTCGGCCACGTGGTCGCGGTCACTCACTGCGTCCAGCGAGTTCGCGAACGGTGCCGCGAAACCCATCCTGGATGCGCTGAACCCCGGGTCGACGGGCAGCGAGGACCCTGCGAGGGCACCGGCCCCCAGTGGGGAGATGTCGGCGCGCGCGAGCGCGTGGTTGATGCGGTCGATGTCGCGCAGCAGGGCCCAAGCGTGCGCCCGCAGGTGGTGGGACAGAAGCACCGGCTGGGCACGCTGCAGGTGCGTGTACCCAGGTATCGCCACGGGCGGCGCCGCCCTGTCGGCCTCGTCGGCGCGCGCGGCCAGCACCTCCACCAGGGAGAGTGCGGCCGCCGCCACGGACCGCATCCCGCGGCGGCTCCACAGCCGCAGTGCTGTCGCCACCTGGTCGTTCCTGCTGCGGCCGGTGTGCAGCCTGCCCCCGGGCTCCCCGGCGATCTGGGTCACCCTGCGTTCGATCGCGGTGTGGATGTCCTCGTCAGACTCCACGAACTCGAACACACCGCGCGCCATCTCGTCATGGACGGCATCGAGCGCCGCGGACACCGTCGAGGCATCCTCGGCAGACATGAGCCCGACATGGGCAAGCATCTCCACGTGCGCCCTGGAGCCCTCGATGTCGTCGGCCCACATCCTGCGGTCGAACCCGATGCTCTCGGTGTAGTCCATCAGGTCGCGGCTGGGCCCGGCGGCGAACCTGCCGTGCCAGAGTGCGGCACCACCGGCAACCTCGTTGCCGCCCTGCGTGCCCCCGGGAGTCATGTCATCAGCCACGGCCTACCACCTTCTGCCTTGTGGTCTTCTGTGCGGACTTCTTTGTGGTCTTGGTAGTCGCTGCATCTTTCGTGGCGATTCCCGCGAGCTGGCCGAGTTGTGCGGCGAGCCTGCGGCCGCCGAGTTGCTCGGAAGCGACACAGAGAACGGTGTCGTCACCGGCGACCGTGCCGATGAGGCCCCTCATGCCGCCGCGGTCGAGGGCGGAGGCGACGACGTGGGCACAACCAGGCGGCGTGCGCACCACCACGAGGTTGCCGCTGTGGGTCACCTCGGCCACCCATTCCCCCACGACACGGCGCAGCTGGTCAGACGGCGCGACACGCTGCGGCTCGAACTCGGGGATGGCGTACTTCGGCTCGCCGCCGGCCACGCGCACCTTGACCGCCCCCAGTTCCTCGAGGTCACGAGAGATCGTGGCCTGGGTCGCGTCGACCTTGTTGCGCGCCAGCAGCTTCTGGAGCTCCGGCTGGCTGGACACGTTGTGCGTGGCGATGATCTTCACGATCATCTGCTGGCGCTGCTTCTTGCTGCTCATCCCTGTGCCTCCATCAAGAACGTGAGTGCCCCGCGCGCGGCGGTGAGCCTGTGGTGGCCCTGTGCGATCACCAGGCTGCGCGGACCGTCGAACACCTCCGCACTCACCTCCTCGCCGCGGTGTGCCGGCATGCAGTGCATGAACCGGGCGCCGGGGGCGGCACACTGCATGAGGGCCTCGTCCACGATGTACCCCGCAAAGACCTCGCGGCGGGCGGCTGACTCTTCTTCCTGACCCATGGAGATCCACGTGTCTGTGTGGACCACGTTTGCCCCTTTCACGGCGTCACCCGGGTCGACCGAGTCCCGTACGGGACCGCCGAGGGTGGCAAGCCTCGCGACCTCGTCCGCCCCCGGGCCGTAGCCCTCCGGGCAGCCGAACGACACGGCACCGCCGAGCATGAGGACCGCCTCGGCCAGCGACCGGGCGACGTTGCTGTAGTCACCGACCCACGCGACCCGGAGCGTGTCGGGCGCACCCACGGACTCCCTCATGGTCACCATGTCGGTGAGAGCCTGCAGCGGGTGGCTGCGGTCGCTCAGCATGTTGACGACCGGCACCGCGGAGCACGCTGCCATCCGCAGCACCGTGGAGTGGGCGAACACACGCGCGGCAAGTACGGCGTGGTAGCCCGCCATGATGCGGGTGACGTCCTCCACCGTCTCGCGGGTGTCGAGCCCGACCTCCTCGCCGCGCGTGTACACCGGGTGGCCGCCCATCTGGACGACGGCCATCTCCATGGAGTGGCGAGTCCTGTTGGACGGCTTCTCGAACACGAGCGCCACGCCCTTGCCCTCCAGGAGGCGTCTCGGCGCGGCCACGGAGAGTGCCAGCACGTGGCGCAGCTCTCCTGGCGAGAGGTCGGTGATGTCGAGCAGGTGCCTCGTCACTGGAGTCCCGCCGTGATCATCGCGCAGGCCTCGTCGATCTCTGCGTCGCTGACGGTGAGTGGCGGTGCGAGACGGAGGGTGGATGCGTTCACGGCATTCACGATGAGACCGCGGTCGAGCAGCCCTGCAGCCACTGTGTTCGCGTCCCTCTCCCCGGCGAGTGCGACGCCGAGAAGGAGGCCCTCGCCCCGCACGTGGTCAACCCCGGGCACTCCGTCCAGGAGGCCCCGGATGCGGGCGCCTGCCCGTACGGCGAGCGCGCACGCGTCGATCCTCCTCATCTCGTCGATGACGGCGTTCACCGCCGCCGTCGCAATCGCCGTCCCGCTGTAGGTGGACCCGTGGTCACCGGGCTTCATCACGGCGGCCACGTCGCGCCGTGCCCACACAGCACCCACGGGCATCCCGTTGCCCATGCCCTTCGCGAACGTCACTACGTCCGGCTGCAGACCGGCGTGCTCGAAGCCGAACCACCGCCCGGTCCGGCAGAAGCCCGTCTGCACCTCGTCCATCATGAGGAGGAGGCCCCGCTCCCGGCAGAGACCCTGCACGGCACGGAGGTACCCGGGATCAGCGGGCACCACGCCGCCCTCGCCCTGGATGGGCTCGAGCATGACGGCTGACACCGAGGGGTCGACCGCGCCCGCCAGCGCGTCAAGGTCACCGAACGGCACGTAGCGGAAACCGTCCGGCATGGGCTGGAACACCTCGTGCTTCGCGGGTTGCCCGGTGAGCGCGAGGGCCCCGAGCGTGCGGCCGTGGAAGCTGCCGAACGCGCTGATCACCGCGTGACGGCCGCGGCCCCCGAACGTGCGCGCGATCTTGATGGCGGCCTCGTTCGCCTCTGCGCCCGAGTTGCAGAAGAACACCTGGCCGTCCCCGGCCCCTGCGTCACGCATCAACGAGTTGATTGCCATTGCCGCACGGGTGGCAACCGGGTTCGTGAAGAAATTGGACACGTGCATGAGCTCAGCCGCCTGGGCGGCGATCGCCCCGCTCACGGCAGGGTTGCAGTGCCCCAGTGAGACCACGGCGATGCCCGACAGGAAGTCCAGGTAGCGGCGCCCGTCGCTGGACCACAGTTGCGTGCCGGAGCCCCGCACGAACATGATCTTCGGCGCGCCGAACACCGGGATGAACGGGCAGAAGTCCTGCCCCCCGAGGATCTCCTGCGGGATTTCGTCTGATGCGAACGCGTGGCTCATTGTGCCCCTCCTGTGATCATGGTCCCCACGCCCTCGTCGGTGAAGAGCTCGAGGAGGAGCACGTGGGGTATCCGGCCGTCCAGGATGTGCGCGCTGCGAACGCCCCCGCGCACGGCCTGGATGCAGCTCTCCACTTTCGGGATCATCCCCCCTGCGACGGTGCCGTCGGCCACGAGAGCCTCGAGTTCGCCCACGGTCGTGCGCTGGATGAGCGATGCCGGGTCGTCCACGGCGCGGCGCAGGCCGGCGATGTCGGTGAGGTAGACGATCTTCTCCGCGGACAGTGCCTCCGCGATGGCCCCTGCGGCGGTGTCCGCGTTGATGTTGTACGCCTGCCCGGCCCCATCCACCCCGACGGTGGAGATGACGGGCACGAAACCGTCCGCAAGCACACTCTCAATCAGTTCGGGCCGCACGCGCGCGACGTCACCCACGAAGCCGAGCGCGGGATCCCGCGGCTCGGCGTGGAGGATGCGGGCGTCCTCGCCCGAGAGGCCCACAGCGATGTTGCCGTGGGTGTTGATCGCGCTCACGATCTGCGGGTTGACCTGGCCATTCAGGACCATCCGCACCACGTCCATCGTGGCCGCATCCGTGACGCGGAGGCCCTTCTCGAACCGCGACTCGATGCCGAGACGACCGAGCAGGTCATTGATCTGCGGCCCGCCGCCGTGGACGACGACAGGCCGGATGCCGACTGTGTGCATGAGGACGATGTCCTCGGCGAACAATGAGAGGGCGTCATGGTCGGACGTCCCGGCTAGGGCGTTGCCGCCGTACTTCACCACGACGGTCCGCCCGGCGAACCGGCGGATGTACGGGAGGGCCTCCACGAGGACACCGGCGGTGGACATCGCGCTCACGGGTACACCCCCACGTTCGTGAGGCCCGCTGTCTCCTCCAGGCCGAGTGCCACGTTCGCCGCCTGGACGGCCCCGCCCGAGGCACCCTTGGTGAGGTTGTCCTCCGCGGCGATCACGACCACGTGGCCCGTCCGCTCGTCGTGGCGCGCGGTGATGTGCACGGCGTTCGAGCCGAGCGTGGCCTTGGTGCCCGGGATGCCCGTGTTCACGGTCACGAAGGGTTCGTCCCTGTAGAACCCGGCGAGGGTCGCGAGAAGCGATGCAGTGGAGACCTTGCCGGCGGGGCGCGCGTAGCAGGTGGCGAGGATGCCCCGGTTCATCGGCGCGAGATGGGGTGTGAAGAGGATCTGCGCCCCCAGGTTCTGCTCCATCTCGGGAGTGTGCCGGTGGTCGAGGAGGCCATAGGCGGTGAAGTCCTCGTCGACCGTGCAGAACATGGAACTGTGCCTGGCCGCCCGCCCCGCGCCGCTCACCCCGCTGGCCGCATCCACGATGATTCCCGTGTCCTCGATGACCCCTGCCCGCAGCAACGGCGCGAGCGCGAGTGTCGCCGCCGTGACGTAGCAACCCGGAGTGGCAACGAGGGTCGCACCGCGCAGTTCCTCCCTGTGCAGCTCCGGCAGGCCGTACACCGCGCGCGCGAGCTCCGTGGGCTGCGTGTGGTCGAAGCCGTACCACTTGGGGTACGCCGACGCGTCCTTGAGACGGTACGCAGCCGAGAGGTCCACGATGCACCCCACGTGCGGGGCGATCTCGGGCACGATGGCCATGGACGCCTCGTGGGGCAGGCCGAGAAACACGAGGTCGAGCCCGTGGACGACCGCCGGGTCGTACTCGGAGAACACCAGGTTCGGGTACGCGCCCGCGAGCGACGGGTACAGGGAACTGGCGAGCGTGCCCGCCTGGGTGTCCCCCGTGGCGCACGCGAGCTCCATGCCCGGGTGGCCCGCGACGATCCGCAGCAGCTCGACACCCGTGTACCCCGATGCTCCGATGATTCCCACTCTGACCATAGTTGCATTATAATACAGGTAAGTGAATTATCATGCAAGCATTCCTCCGGCTGCCGGCGCCCTGCTGGTGGCGGCCCCCGCCGTCGACGACCCGCACTTCGCGCGTTCGGTGGTGCTCCTCCTCGCCCACGGGACGGAGGATGGAGCAATGGGCATCATCCTGAACCGCCCGATGGACGCGGTCGTGGGTGACCCAACGTCACCCCTCCACCCCTGGGTGGAGTCCGCGGCGGTGCCGGCCGTGCTGTTCGAGGGCGGACCGGTGGAGACGACAGGCTTCATCTGCCTCACGGAGGACTCCTCTGCCCAGCCGGGTGTCTCCTCCATGGACATCATCGAGGACGACCCGGCGTCCGTCACCGCTCCGCACCGGGTGTTCCGCGGGTACGCGGGCTGGGCACCCGGGCAGCTGGAGGCAGAGATACTCGTGGGTGGCTGGTTCGTGCTCCCCGCACTCCGCGGTGATGCCTTCACCGGCGACCCTGAGGGACTCTGGCGGGCAGTGCTCGCGCGACAGGGCGGCGAGCTCGCCGCGATCGCACGGTTCCCTGCCGACCCGAACCTCAACTGACCGCGGACAACGGGTCAGGAACGAAGGACCGCACCGGTCTTCTGCGCCGCGGCTCGGCAGGCCTCCTGCACCTCCGCGATCGCCGCGTCGGTGAGGGTGCCGCCTGCCTCCTGCAGGCGGAGCCGGAATGCGAGGCTGCGCGAGCCTTCGTCCACGCCCTTGCCGCGGTACACGTCGAACAGGTCGATCGACACCAGCCTCTTGCCTGCCGCCTGGCGCAGCGCACGCTGCAGGTTCTGGGCCGGCACCGAGTCTGCCAGCACGAACGCCATGTCGATGTCACTCGAGGGGAACCTGTTCAGCTCGCGCGCCTGCGCGGGCTTCGGCTCCTCGTTGAGGATGACCGAGAGGTCGATCTCCAGGATGCTGACCCGACCCTCGATGCCGAGCGAGTCGAGGACCACGGGGTCGACCTCACCCACGACCCCCACCACCTTCTTGCCCCTCGTCAGGCTGGCCGAGCGCGTGGGGTGCAGCCCCGGCGGCACGCGCGACTGGTCGAGCTGCGCGCCGACACCGAGAGCGTCGCAGATCGCCGCCCACTGCGCGAGGGCCGTGGAGGCGTCCTCCCCGGCCACGACGACGCCGAGCTGCTCCGTCTCGTCCGGCAGCGCGCCGGAGCCCCTCGGGTAGACGCGGCCCGTCTCCCACAGGCCGATGCGCGGTGCACGGTGCGACTGGTTGTAGCGGAGGGCCCCAAGGAGGCCGGGGCGCAGCGATGTGCGGAGCACGGACTCCTCGGCTACCAGTGGGTTCGCGATCGAGAGAACGTCCTCCTCGCCGAGACCCACGCTCGGGAGGTCCCCGGGGGCGAGGAACGGCATCGGCATCACCTCGTCGAGCCCCATGCCGACGAGGACACGGCGGAGTGTGCGGCGCCGCTGCTGCATGTTCGAGAGCCGCCCGTGGACTGCGGACTTGGGGACGCTCTTGCCGAGTGCGTCGTACCCGTGGTGTCGGGCGATCTCCTCGATGATGTCGATCTCCTCGGTGCAGTCCGGGCGGAACGTGGGCACCGTGACTTCTGCACCGCCGTCGACAGGGCGGACCACGAAGCCGATCGGCCCGATGAGCGATGCGATGCGGGCGCCGTCGGGCTCGATCCCGAGGGAACGACCGACGCGGGCGCTCCGCACGAGCACCGTGAACCCACGAGGACGGGCCGTCGTCTCGGCGACGGTCATTCCCGCGTGGAGGACGGCACCGGGGCAGGTCTCGCGCAGGACCGTGACGAATCGTCTCATCGCCACGTCGACGCCGGCGGGGTCCACGCCGCGCTCGAACCGCACGGATGCCTCGCTGCGCAGGTTGTGGCGGTTCACGGAGTGACGCACAGGGTCGGGCGCGAACCATGCCATCTCGAGCGACAGTTCCGTGGTGGACCCTGTCACCTCGGAGTCCAGGCCGCCCATGATCCCCGCCAGCCCCACGGGCTGCCCGGAGGAGAGGTCGCAGATGAGGAGGTCCTCGACTGTCATCGTCCTGTCCGTGCCGTCGAGCGTGCGCAGGACCTCGCCCTCCCGGGCGAGCCGCACGTCGAAGCCGCCCACCACGGCGTGGTCATACGCATGGTTCGGCTGGTTGAGCTCCAGCATCACGAGGTTCGACGCATCGACGACGTTGTTGATGCTGCGCATCCCGAGGTGCGCCAGCCGCGACGACACCCACGACGGCGAGGGACCCACGGTCACCCCGCTGATGACGGCCGCGGAGAACATCCCGCACCGGTCGGATGCCGTCACCGTGACGGGGATGCTGCGCGGCCCTCCCTCCGGGCCGGGATCAAGCCTGGGCCCGTGCAGTGCCGTACCGAAGTGCGCGGCCAGGTCGCGTGCGACCCCGAGGTGACCCCAACAGTCCGGCCGGTTGCGAGTGAGGTCCAGGTCAAAGACTGTGTCGTGCTCGATTCCGAGAATCTCGAACGGGTCGCGCCCGAGCGGGGTGTCGCCGGGCAGGACGAGCAGGCCGGCAGCCTCGTCGGAGATGCCGAGCTCCACCGGCGAGCAGAGCATTCCCTCCGAGTCGATCCCGAGGATGCCCCGGCGGGAGATCTCGCGGCCGTCGGGCATCCGCGTGCCGAGCGTGGCGAGCGGCACCACGTCGCCCGGACCCATGTTGGCGGCACCGCACCAGACGTGGCGCTCCGTGCCGTCCCCCGCATCCACCCAGCAACGGGTCACCTTGGCGGCGTCGGGGTGCTTCTCCGTGCGCACGATGCGCGCAGTGACCACACCGGCGACCGGCACGCCGACCGTCTCCGTGGACTCCACTGCCATGCCGAGCGTGTTCATGGCGGCGGCAACCACCTCGGGATCGTCGGGAAGGTCCGCGAGCTCCCGCAGGACCGAGAGGAGGACCTTCACGAGAACTGCTCCGTGAAGCGGACGTCGTTCGAGTACATCTCGCGGATGTCCTCCACGCCGTGGCGTTCCTTTGCCATGCGGTCGATGCCGAACCCGAAGGCGAAACCGCTCCATTCCTCGGGGTCGAGGCCGGCGGCCGCGAGCACGCGAGGGTGGACCATGCCGCACCCGCCCAGCTCGATCCACGAGCCGTCGGGACGCCTGATGTCGAACTCCGCGCTCGGTTCGGTGAACGGGAAATAGGAGGGGCGCAGGCGGCTGGTGAAGCCCTCGCCGAAGAAGGCCTTCGTGAAGGACTCGATCGTGCCCGCGAGGTCGGCGAAGGTGATGTTCCGGTCCACGACGAGACCCTCGATCTGGTGGAACACGGGCATGTGCGTGGCGTCGGGGGTCTCCTTGCGGAAGACACGGCCCGGCATCACCGCGTAGATGGGCGGTGGCCACTCCTGCATCACGCGGATTTGCACGGGCGAGGTGTGCGTGCGCAGCACGACGCTCCCCTGCGGGTCCTGGTCGACGAAGAGCGTGTCCCACATGCTCCGTGCGGGGTGGGACGGCGGCATGTTGAGCGCCTCGAAGTTGTGGAAGTCCGTCTCCACCTCCGGGCCCTCGGCGATGCGGAAGCCGAGCCCGATGAACACGTCCTCCAGCCGTTCCGTCGCCTGGGTGACGAGGTGCATCCGTCCGCGGCGGGTGCCGGCGCGCAGGGCCAGTTCGGACATGTCCACCCGGTCCGCCTCGATCGCACCTGCGAACGCGGCGCGCTTGACCACCGACTCGCGCACTGCTGCTGCCTGCTCCACCCGCGCGATCGCCTCGTTCACTGCCTGGCCGAGCGCCTTGCGGACCTCGAGGTCGCCGACCTTGCCGAGACCCGACTTCACGGCGGCCAACGGGCCCTTCTTGCCGGTCGCGGCGTTCACGGCCTCCCTGATTGCCTGTGCGTCGGGGGCACCGCCGATACGGGCGAGGGCGTCGGCAACCGCGCTGTCGAGGGCGGCCTGCTGGTCCGGGGGTGTCGTGCTCATGGCTGACGAAACGCTACCCCTGCCGGCACGGGCGTTCCGGGACGATTACGACCTGCGGGCACGGGAGACGTGCATCGCAAGGACGGACGCGGCCATGGCGACGTTCAGGCTCTCGCTGCGGCCCGCGTGCGGGATGGTCACCCACCCGTCGACAGGCGCGTCGGCCGGGAGACCGTGCGCCTCGTTCCCGAGGACGACGGCGAGAGGGCCGGAGAAGTCGGCGGCCCACATGTCTTCGGCATCCCCGTGGGATGTGGTGCCGACCAGCCGCACACCGAGCCCGGCGATGTCCTCCAGCCCGGACGCGGCACGCACCGGCACGTGGAAGACCGAACCGGCAGACGCCCTGACCGTCTTCGGCGACCACACGTCGACCGCATCTCCCGAGACGAACACCCCGTCCGCCCCGGCCGCCTCGGCGGAGCGCACGATCGTGCCCATGTTCCCCGGGTCCGAGACCTCGTGTGCCACGACGAACCACGTGCCGGCGTGGACGGCGGGCGCCCCGTGGAGAGGGATTGCGCACACGGCGAGCACCCCCTGGGGCGAGACCGTGTCGTTCACGGAGTCGAAGGTGCGCGCGTCGAGCGAGAACGGGACGGTGCGCACCGAGGCGGGCTGCTCCTCCCCCTCGCGGACGTACACCTCGCGGATGTCGACACCCGCCGCGGCGGCCTCCTCGACGAGGGTGCGGCCCTGCACCACGAACAAACCTGCCTCGGAACGCGCACTGCGGCGCCCGATAAGGCGCCGCAGTGTCTGAACCCGGGGGTTCGACGATGAGAGGTTGTTCGGCCTCAGGCCAGTGCAGCCTTCGCGGACGCGACCAGCGAGCTGAACGCCTCTGCGTCGTGGACGGCGAGATCGGCGAGGATCTTGCGGTCCACCTCGATCCCGGCGGCGTTCAGTCCCGCGATGAAGCGGCTGTAGCTGATGTCGTTCAGGCGGCAGGCCGCGTTGATGCGCTGGATCCAGAGACGGCGGAACTCGCCCTTCTTCGCCCGGCGGTCGCGGAACGCGTACTGACCGGAGTGCAGGACCTGCTCGTTGGCGGCGCGGAACGAACGGCTCTTGTTGCCGTAGTACCCCTTTGCCTGCTCGAGAACTGCGCGGTGCTTCTTGCGGGCGTGTACTGCCCTCTTGACTCGTGCCATGACTGTGTCCTTTCCTGTGCGTCCCGGTCAGCGCTCGCCGAGCAGGCGCTTGATCTTCTTCTCGTCGGTCGAGTGCACGTCACGGTCGCCGGCGAGGCGGCGGGTGCGGGTGCTCGACTTCTTCTCGAACAGGTGCTGGCGGTTGGCCTGCTGGCGGCGAAGCTTGCCTGTTCCTGTCTTCTTGAACCGCTTTGCGGCGGTCTTGCTGGTCTTCATCTTGGGCATCTCGTGGTCCTTTACTGCTCGTCGGCAACCGTTGCGGGCGCTTCCGCCCCACCGTCTGCCTGTCCTGACGATCTGTCTTCCTTGTCCGTGTTGTCTTCCCTGGCGTCTCTGTCCTGCGGCTTCTTCGCGGGGGGCTTCTTGTCCGGTGCGAGCACCATGGTCATGTTTCGCCCCTCGAGGCGGGCCTGCGTCTCCACCTTGGCGAAGGAACCGAGCTGCTCGAGGACCGCATCGAGGATCCGCGACCCCAGTTCCGGGTGCGCCATCTCGCGCCCACGGAACTGCAGCGTGACCTTGACCTTGTGGCCGTCCGACAGGAAGTCGTGCATGTGACGCACCTTCGTGTCGAAGTCGCCCTTGCCGATCTTGGGGCGGAATTTCACCTCTTTGATCGTGACATGGCTGGTCTTCTTGCGCGATTCCTTCGCCTTCTGCGCCTCCTCGTACCGGAACTTCCCGTAGTCCATGATGCGGCACACCGGCGGGTTCGCCAGCGGTGCCACCTCCACGAGATCGAGATCGAGTTCGCGTGCCAGCGTCAGTGCATCTGCTGTGCTGCGGATGCCGACCTGGCTCCCGTCCGGTCCGATGAGTCGCACCTCGCGCGCACGGATGCGCTCGTTGTAGCGAGGTTCGTTCTGCGGCGTAGCTATGACCTTTTACTCCTGTGCAACGGGCCGTGCCCTCCTCTGTGTGGACCGCCGGGGCGGTGTGTGCGTGCACACGCACAAAGCAGACAGAGAGCGCCAGAGTCCCTCGCATTCTCGACCCAGCGCACTCCCCCGTTACCGGTCTCCCGGTCGGCCCTGCGGGTGGCTGGGTGGGGACCCGGAGGCCCCACTTCGCATGTATGACAGGCAGGTAGGGTACCGCCCGATGACGCAGGACCACACGATGCACGATGAATTCGGCCCTGACGGGCTCGATCCGGCCGACCTTGAGGAAGCCCTCGCCGAGACCCGGGGGCGCCTGGCGGGCGTCCCCGCCGAAGTCGTGGTGTCGAACCATGCAATGGGTCTCTACGAGCTCGCGGCCATCCACCTCACTGCCGAGCCCCCGCGCCTCTCGGACGCAGCTCTCGCGATCGACGCCGTGTCCTGCCTGGTCGACGGGCTGGGGAGCCGTCTCGGGGAAAGCCACGAGACCCTGGCAACGGCCCTTGCGACCCTGAGAATGGCCTACGTGGAGAGGGCCAAGGCGCCCCGCGGCTGACCCGCGGCCCTCAGAGCCGAACGATGGATGTGGCCTCGGTGCGGGCCACCCTGAAGCCGGTCTCGAAGCTGACGCGCGTGCCGGTCTCGACGTGCCTGGAGCCGTCAGCAATCGATACGCAGTGGAACGGGTAGGCCGCGCCCCCGTCGGCCGTGACCGTGCCGAGACCGGATGCCTCGTCGAACTCCGTGACAGTGCCCATCATCGTCATGGGCGGCCTCAGTGGACGATCTTGGAGATGGGGATCTCGAGGAGGTCCGAGGCACCCGCGTCGATGAGTGCCGGGATGAGCGTGTTGATCCCGGCCTTCGCGACGACCGACTCGACGGCGAAATCGCCGGAGGCGAGCTGGGCGACCGTCGGCGACTTCGCGCTCGGCAGCAGGCCGAGCACGGCGTCCATCCTCTCCCTGGCCACGTTCAGCTTGAGGAGCACCTTGTCGCGCGCCTCGAGGGTGCCGTTCAGGAGTGTGAGCACCTGCTCCATCGCATGCCGCTTGGCTGGGTCCTCCCAGGCCGCCCGGTTCGCGATCAGCTCGGTGTAACTGGTGAGCATCGTGTCGATGATGCGCAGGCCGGCGGCGCGCAGAGCGCGCCCGGTCTCCGTGATGTCGACGACGCAGTCGGCGATGTCGGGGATCTTCGCCTCGCTCGCGCCGTAGCTGAGACGGATGTCAGCCTTCACGCCGCGCTCGGCGAAGTAACGACGGGTCATCTCCGGGTACTCGGTCGTCACCCTCACGCCGTCACCGAGATCGGCGACCGACTGGGCCGACGAGTCAGCGGCCACTGCCACAATCACGCGCACGGGCATGGACGTGGCCTTCGAGTAGCGCAGCTCGCCCAGGCTGACCACGTCGCTCGACGTCTCCTCCACCCAGTCGCGGCCGGTGATGCCGATGTCGAACAGCCCCTCCGCGACGTACACGGGAATCTCCTGCGGGCGCAGGATGCGGACATCGTCGATCCGCGGGTCGTCAATGGTCGCCTTGTAGTCGACCGCGGACGAGCGCGTCACCGTGAGGTCAGCTGCCTCAAAGAGGTCGAACGTGGCCTTCTCCAGCGAGCCCTTGGGGAGGACGAGTTTCAGCACCGCGTCAGGCTAGCGAGCAACGCTCAGTGCTCGGTGGGGGATTTGGCTGAGCACCATCAGTGCTCAGTGGGGACTCGGCTGAGCACCATCAGTGCTCGGTGGGGGTCTGGCTGATCAACGCCACCGCATGCGGGAGAACGTCCAGCACTGCCCCCAGTTGCTCCACGCAGCCCTTCGGCGAGCCCGGTGTGTTCATGATGATGCACTCCCCCCGCACGCCTGCCACACCGCGCGACAGCCTCCCGAGCGGGTTCACCGCCCTCATCGCCTCGGCGAGACCGGGCGCCTCTCGTTCGATGACGGCACGCGTTCCCTCCGGCGTCTCGTCACGCGGGGCGAACCCCGTGCCGCCGGTGGTCACGATGACGCCGGCGAAGCCGCCGGACATCCTCCGCAGCTCGGCAGCCACCGTCGACGACCCGTCGGCACACACCGCAGTCTCCACGACTCTCGCGCCCGAGGACTCGAGCAACGCCACGAGAGCCGCACCTGACGTGTCCGTGCGTGTCCCCGCCACGACGCCGTCACTCACGGTGAGGACCTTTGCCTCCATCGACGGCCCGGACTCGTTCGGCATGCCGGTCAACCTACCCACCGAGCACGCACGGCAGCTCGAGGTTGGCGCCGCGCAGCCAGTCCGACGCGCTCATCGCGGAGCGCGCCTCTGGCTGGACGGTGACGAGACGGATGCAACCGTCCCCCGTCCCGACGACTGCGCCGTCGGTCATCACGCCGGCCGCATTGGCCCCCTCGGTGCGTTCCGCAACGAGCACGCGCAGACGCCGCCCTGCAACAGTGGTGTGTGCGTTCACGGCGCGGACACGGCGGAGGGTGACACCGGCCGCCTCCCGCCAGTCGATCACGAGGTCTGCTGGCTCGATCTTGCGCGCGTGCGTGTGCCCCCCGCCCTGGGGCACCGCGACAGGGTGCGCGCCGGCGAGCACCTCGCACATGAGCGCGCCGCCCGTGACCGCCAGTTCGTGGGTGAGGGACGCAGTGGTCGACCCGTCGGTGATCTCCGTGCGGCGTGAGGCCCTCACCGGGCCGGTGTCGAGTCCTTCCTCCATCTCCATGATGCAGACGCCCGTCTCGGTGTCCCCGGCGAGGATCGCGCGCTCCACCGGTCCCGCACCGCGCCACCTGGGCAGCAACGAGAAATGCACGTTCAGCATCGGCACCCTGCGCAGGACGGCACCCGGGATGATCCGCCCGTAGGCGACCACGACCCCCGTGCAGCCTTCCGGCAGGTCAGCTTCCATGAGGTCCTCGAGGCTGTCGGTGACCGGCAGGCCCAGTTCCGTTGCCCGTTGCTTGACGGGGCTCGGCGATGTCCTTCCTCCGCGGCCGCGCCGCGCATCGGCACGCGTGACGACGAGCGCCACCTGGTGGCCAGCACCCACGACAGCGTCGAGGACTGTGACCGCGGCGGCTGGCGTGCCGAGGAAGACGACTGGCACCGGCGGCGTCACTGGCCTACTGCAACCCGATGTGGCGCGTCTCCCCGCGCGGGAGCTCCCCGTCGGAGAGCTTGCGGTACTCGACGAGAGCCTGCTTGCGCTGGTCGTCCGTCATGCGGTCGAACATGAGGACCCCGTTCAGGTGGTCCAACTCGTGCTGGAACAGCCTCGCGAGGAGCTCATCGGCCTCGATCCGGATCTCGTTCCCGTCGAGACCGACCGCTTCGAGCAGCACCTGCTTGGGCCTGAGCATCTCGACGTACAGCCCGGGGATCGAGAGGCAGCCTTCGTCGTACACCCACTCCCCCGACGACTCGACGATTCGCGGGTTGATGAGCGTGATCGGTTCATCGTCGATGTCGTATACGAAGATCTTCTTCTGCACGCCGATCTGGGGTGCGGCGAGCCCGAGGCCAGGCGCCTTGTACATCGCCTGGAGCATCGCCTGGGACAGGCGCACGAGCTTACCGTCGATGTTCTCCACGTCGTCCGCGACCGCGGCGAGCACGGGATCACCGTATGTCCGGATGTCATAACCCACGTCCCCGAGGCTACCGACCTAGGGTGTGGCCGTGGGCGGCACTGACCAGACGGGTTCGCACTACTTCGACGCGGAGCCCGCTGTTGCGTCGCGGCCGCTCTCCTACGTGTTCCACGGGGCCGCCGGCGACATCACGGTGGAGTCGGACGCGGGAGTCTTCAGCCACGGTTCTCTCGACAAGGCGACGGCTCTTCTGGTGGACCGCATCAACGACCTCGACCCCAGGGTGTTCGCGGGCCCGGGCGACATACTCGACCTCGGGTGCGGTGCGGGCCCGGTGGCACTCGCGCTCGCAGCCCGCTTCCCGGGCCGCACCGTGTGGGCCGTCGACACGAACACCCGCGCTGTCGAGCTGTGCGCCGCGAACGCCGCCGCCAATTCGCTCCCGAACGTCATCGCCTGCCTGCCCGGGGACTGCCCCGAGGGCACGGTGTTCTCCCTCGTGTGCTCCAACCCGCCGGTGCGCATCGGGAAGGATGCCCTCCACTCCTTGCTGCTGCACTGGCTCTCGCGGCTCGCGCCGGGCGGCCGTGCGTTGCTCGTGGTCGGGCGGCACCTCGGGTCCGACTCGCTGCACAAGTGGCTCGTCGAACGGGGCATGCCGACGAGCCGGCTCTCGAGTGCGAAGGGTTTCCGGGTGCTGGAGGTCAGACCCGAGGGGGGTTGACGGCCACGCGGACCCTCCCCTCCGCCGACGACCTCACGTCGCTGACGAACGCGAGGAGCGCGTCGTGATCGGCGGAACGGGCGAGGATCCCGCCCTCCGTGGCCGTCCACTGCACTGCCGCGTGCCCGGTGATGGCCGGCGCCACCGTGCCCTCCGGGAGGGCGATGACCGCCACCGACACGAACGGCGCGAGCCCGAGCGAACGGGCAGTGCCGGTGTCCGACCTCCGCCACTCATCGGTCGTGCCGGAGGCCAGGGCCACGAGCAACGGGTGCCCGGGCTGGCGCGTCTGGATGATGATCCGGCCCGACTGGCCGACGATGCGTGCCGCTCTCGCGACCGAGGCGAGCACCTCGCGCCCGCTCGTCATGCGCGGCGCAGACAGGTCCCTGTCCACGTCGAGGAACACGACTGATCCCGCGGACGACACCCGGTGAAGGAGGGCCTCCGTCCCCACGTAGACCTGGGCCTCGCCGCCAGTGTCGGGGGTGGACGCGGTCACCTCCCGCACGGGGAGCCGCGAGTTGGCGGCCAGCTCGTCGCGCAGCCGTGACGTGCCGGTGCGGACGGTCGCCATCTTGGTGCGGCCGCAGTCGCTGCAGGCCGACACCCGGGAGTGAGCGCACGAGGGGCACACGAGGAAGTCGCCGTCAAGGCTCTCCGCCGCGGAGCAGGAAGGACACGTCTGGAGGGCCCGGCACGACGCGCACACGAGCATCCGCGCAGCACCCTTCGTGTTGAGCACGCACAAGGTGGAGCGCGCCGACTCCCTGACGGCCTCCAGCAAGGGGCCCGACAACAGCGACGAGCCGACCGGCACGTCACCGAGGTCGACGATCTCGATGGCCGGCCAACCGGAGCCGGCGGCGACCCTCACGGGCTCGCCGTGCAGCATCACCGCGCGCGCCGAAGGGCAGGGCGACACGAGGACCACGGGGACCCCGGCCGCACGTCCGCGCTCCAGTGCCACTTCCGGCGCCCACCACGTGGGCACCCGTTCCTCGTGGAACGACTCCTCGTGCTCGTCGATCACCACGATCGAGGTGAGCCCGGCACAGCCGGCGAGCACTGCGGACCGCGCACCGATGACCACGTCGACGCCGGCGAGCGCGGCATCCACCTGCCCGGGGAGTTCCGCGGTCGTGAGCCCACGGCGACGTAGGGAGGCCGCACCGAGCCTGGCCATCCGCATCGTGGGACACACGACGAGGACGGTGCCAGCGGCCGCGGCCGCATGCACCACCGACAGTGCCGACACGAGCGGCGGCACCTCGAGGACGCCACCGGACGCAGGCAGTGCCCGGAAGGCACTTGCCGCCTCGTCGTCGAAGGCGGCCGCGGTGCCGTGACGGGCACGGACGGGGCGGGAGCGCTTGCGCTCGGGAGTGGCGGACCGCAGGACGTTGCGCAGCGGACCCGACCAACGGCGGGCCACCCATGAGCACAGTTCCACGGCTTCAGCCGCGACACCGAGCGCGGCGACATCAAGGAGTGCCGAGAGACGGTCGACTGGCACCTCGTCGAACCCCGGCGAGCCGTGCGGGCCGGTGGCGACGATCCAACCGTCGACACGCCGTCCGTTCAGTTCCATCCGCACGACAGACCCGGGCCTGGCTGCGGGGACGAGCGCGGACGGCACGAGATAGTCGAACGTGCGGTCGATCCCGGTGACGTCCGGGACGACCCTCGCGACGAGTGCCGTGTCTGTCAGAGCTTCACAGCCGACTTGAAGTCGGCCAGGCGGGAGAGCTTCTCCCAGGTGAACTCGGGCTCGTTGCGGCCAAAGTGGCCGTAGGCAGCCGTCTTCTTGTAGATGTTGCGCTTGAGGTCGAGGTCACGGACGATTGCCGCGGGGCGCAGGTCGAACACCCGGCTCACTGCGTCCTCGATCGACTCCTCGCTCACGTTGTTCGTGCCGAAGGTCTCCACCAGGATGCTCACCGGGTGCGCGACGCCGATGGCGTAGGCAACCTGCACCTCGCACCGCGAGGCGGCACCCGAGGCGACCACGTGCTTGGCGACCCAGCGCGCCGCGTAGGCGGCCGAACGGTCCACCTTCGAGGGGTCCTTGCCGGAGAACGCGCCGCCTCCGTGGCGGCCCATGCCGCCGTAGGTGTCCACGATGATCTTGCGGCCGGTGAGGCCGGTGTCCGCGTGGGGGCCGCCGAGCACGAACTTGCCGGGGGGGTTCACGAAGATGGACGGGTTGTCCCCGGCGAACTGCGCGGGGATCGTGGGCATGATGACGCTCTCGATGAGGTCCGGCCGGATCGTGGTGTCCCTGTCGACTCCGTCGGCGTGCTGCGTGGAGATGAGCACCGTGCGCAGCGAGACGGGGCGACCGTCCTCGTAGTCGAAGGTGACCTGGGTCTTGCCGTCGGGCCGCAGGTACGGCACGAGACCGCTCTTGCGCACCTCGGTGAGGCGCTCAGCCAGACGGTGGGCCAGCCAGATCGGGAGCGGCATGAGGTCGGGCGTCTCGTCGCAGGCGTACCCGAACATCATCCCCTGGTCGCCCGCGCCCTGGCTGTTCAGGATGTCCTCGCCGCTCTTGCCCGCGCGGATCTCCTCCGAGACGTCCACTCCCTGGGCGATGTCGGCACTCTGCGCGTCGAGGGCGACCATGACGCCGCAGGTGTTGCCATCGAAGCCGAATGCGGCGTTGTCATAGCCGATGCCGTTGATCGTGTCGCGGGCGATCGCCGGGATGTCCACGTACGCATCGGTGGTGATCTCGCCGGACACGACGCACAGACCGGTGGTCAGGAGGGTCTCGCACGCGACACGGGCATGCGGGTCCTTCTCGAGGATGGCATCAAGGACCGAGTCGGAGACCTGGTCGGCCATCTTGTCGGGGTGACCCTCGGTCACGCTTTCTGACGTGAAAGTGAACTTTCTCACTGGAACTCCTGCCGTGTCGGGGTGCGCAGGGCCTTACCCGCGGACCTGCACAACGCTATCCAACAGCGCGACCGCGACGGCGCGTTTCGAGGCGAGGGGAACCGTCTTCCGGTCGCCTGTGGACAACCAGATGGTGACCGCGTTCGTGTCGTGGCCGAAACCCACCCCGGGGGCGGACACGTCGTTCGCCACGACCATGTCCAGGTTCTTGCGGCGGAGCTTGTCGAGGGCGTTCGCCTCCAGGTCGTCGGTCTCGGCGGCGAAACCCACCAGCACCTGGCCGGGGCGCTTTGACTCCCCCAGCCCGGCGAGTATGTCCGGGGTCGCCTCCAGGACTATCTCGGGAGCCCCGTCCCTCTTCTTCAGTTTCCCGCCGGCGGCGCGCACGGGGCGGAAGTCGGCAACTGCGGCAGCCATCACCACGACGTCGGCGGCCGGCGCGACCCTGTCGACCGCGGCCTTCATCTGCTCGGCCGTCTCCACGCACACGACATCGACGCCGGCGGGTGCGGGGATCTCGACGGTCGACACCAGCGTCACGCGCGCACCGCGCTCTGCCGCCACCGCCGCCACCGCGTAGCCCTGCTTGCCGCTCGACCGGTTGGCGATGACGCGCACGGCGTCGATCGGCTCGCGCGTGCCGCCAGCCGTCACGAGAACATGGAGACCGTCCATGTCCCTTGCCGTGCCGAGGACGGCCGTCGCCGCGCCGACGATGGACTCCGGCGAGGCGAGGCGCCCGGCTCCCGAGTCGCCGCCCGCCAGGCGGCCGGATTCCGGGTCGACAACATGCACCCCGCGCCCGCGGAGGACGGCGAGGTTGTCCTGCACCGACGGGTGTTCCCACATCTCGGTGTGCATCGCTGGGCAGACGATCACGGGGGCCCTCGTCGCGATCAGCGTGGCCACCAGGAGGTCGGCGGAGTATCCCGTTGCGTACGCACTGATGACGCGCGCCGTTGCGGGCGCCACCACGACGAGATCGGCGGACTGGCCGAGCCTGGTGTGCGGGATGGACGAGTCGTCATCCCAAAGCGAGGTGTGGACCTTCTCCGACGAGAGGGCCGAGAATGTGACCGGACCGACGAAACGATGGGCGTCCTCGGTCATGATGACCGACACGTGGGCCCCTGCGTCGACCATGCGACGGCAGACCTCGACGGCCTTGTAGGCCGCGATGCCGCCGGCAACGCCGAGGACGATTCTCCGGCCGCTCAGGCTGGACATGTGCGTCGGCCTATTCGGCGTCTTCCGCGGGGGCGTCAGAGGGATCCGCGAGGTCACCGAACATCTCGGCAGCCTCGGCCTCCATCTCCTCGTAGTCGAGGCGCTCCGTCTTCACGATCTTGCCTGCGGCGATTTCCTCGAAGGCGATCGACAGCGGCTTGCGGGCGACCGAGGAGACCTGCGGAGGGATCGCGTGACCCAGGCCCTCACCGAGCTGGTTGAAGTAGGAGTTGATGCCGCGGGCGCGGTACGACGCGAGGGTCACGAGCGCGAACTTGGAGCCCTCCAGGTCGGGACGCGAGAGGAGGGTCTCGATCTGCGGGTCGATCATCGAATCGTACTGGCGGGACATGTGATGCTCCTCGTGGTCGGCACTTCAGGCTACCGACGGGCCGCCCGCGCCGCACCGATGAAATCCCTCAATTCCCGCGTGGCGCGGGCCAGGTCGTCGTTCACGATCACCAGGTCGGCCAGCCTGCCGCCGAGTGCCTCTTCGTCCTCGGCCTTCCTGAGCCGCTCTGCCACATGGTGCTCCGGGTCGCCCCGCCCCAGGAGGCGCCGCTGCTGCTCGTCGCGCGACGGCGGCATCACGAAGACGAGCAGGGCCTCGGGATGACGCTCCTTCACCTGCTGGGCACCGTGCAACTCGATCTCGAGGAGGACGTCGTGGTCGTCGTCGGGCGACGGCACCG
Source organism: Actinomycetota bacterium (assembly GCA_046091825.1). GTDB lineage: Bacteria > Actinomycetota > Acidimicrobiia > Acidimicrobiales > Ilumatobacteraceae > UBA2093. Next base: position 24,633 of record JBJTCK010000105.1, read on the forward strand.
GGGACCCGTAGTAGTTGCCGAGGAACTCGGTCCACTCGAGGAAACCGTCGGCGGCGACCTTTGTCTCGAAGGTGCCGCGGTCCACGAACACGTAGGCATCCTCCGGTTCGCCCTCGCGGCGCGCCCGCGTCGTCCACGACCTGCTCAGCCAGATCCGGGACTCGACCTGGAGCAGCTCGTCCACGAGCGTGCCCTTCCCCGCACCGCCCGGGCCCGACACGATGATGATCAGCGGCTCACCCATTGCTGCACCTGCACGCGGACACCACCGAGCGGACCTCACCGGCGGTCATCTCGCCGATACGCACGCGCGGCGCGAGCCCGAGACCGGCCATCAACCGTCTCCCTGCCACCTTGCCCAGGCAGGGATGGACGTCCAGGACCTTGACGAGGTAGGCGTGGCCCGTGTCGGACCGCGCGAGGACGACCGCGAGCGGAGACGACGAGCCGGCCGCGACCGCCCTCTCGATCTCGCCGCGCCAGGCACCCACCGTGTCGAGTGCTGTCCGGCGCGCATCCATGCACGGATTCTAGTTGCGGTCCCTGTTCGGCGCCGTTGTGCACCCCGTCAGCGGGCCGGGAGCGCCGCCCCGCAGAGTTCCCCCCACGTCGCAGTACCTGCGCGACGTGCCTCGCGCGCAGCGTCCCGGAGGATCCGCAGGCATGCATCGGGCCGGGCAAACGTCGCGGTGCCGACCTGCACGGCCTTCGCGCCCGCGAGCATCATCTCCACCGCGTCACGGCCTGACGTGATGCCCCCCACCCCGATGATGTCGAGGCCCGGGAGGGCGACGGCGACGTCGTGGACCGCACGCACGGCGACCGGGTGGATCGGTGGTCCTGACAGGCCCCCTCCGCCGTTCCCGAGCGAGGGGCGCCTCGTCCGGGTGTCGATCTGCATGCCGAGCATCGTGTTGATGAGGGTGACCGCGGAGGCCCCGGCCGAGGACACGGCACCAGCGACCTCCACGATCCGGTCGGTGTTGGCGCTCAGCTTCGCCCACACCGGCACTCCCGACTCCGCGACCACCGCGGCCACGACCTCTGCGCTGAGGACGGGGTCGTGGGCGAAGATCGAGTTCCGGCCCTCCAGGTTCGGGCACGACAGGTTCACCTCCACCGCCACGGGCCCGGGGTGGCGCGCCAGCTGCCCGGCGGCCAAGCGGTAGTCCTCCACGGAGCGCCCCCAGATGCTCGCGATCGTCGTGGCCCCCGCATCGCGCAGGAGCGGCAGTGACTCCGTGCACCACGCCTCGACGCCGGGGCCCTCCAGGCCGACCGCATTGATCATCCCGCTCCCCGCGACGTGCACGCGCGGTGCGGGGTTGCCGGGCCACGGCGAGTGGTAGAGCGACTTCACCACCACTGCGCCGAGCAGCGACAGGTCGAAGTACGCACCGAGCTCGGTGTCGTGGCCGGCAGTCCCCGACGCGGTCATCACTGGGTTGGACAGGGCCACCCCACCAACGCCCACCGCGCCGAGCCGGGACCACGTGTCACGGGACATGTCAGGGCCTCCCGTGGTATTCCTGCAGCGAGCGCACGGTCACATCGGAGAGTCGCTGCTCCACCAGCCCGTTGACGGCCGCGAGCGCGGCCTCGACTGTCGTCACGGACGGGACCCTGTTCGCATTGGCGGCCTTCCTGATCGCCTCCCCGTCCTCGCGCGAGCCGCGACCGTGCGGTGTGTTCACCACGAAACTGATCGCACCGTCCGTGATGAGGTCGACCGCGTTCGCCATGCCCGAGCCGTCGCTCATCTGCGAGATCTTGCCGATGACCTTGTCGACGGGCTGGCCGAACTTCGCCAGGTACTCGGCGGTCCCCGTGGTGGCGGCGATGCCGAGACCGAGGTCGCGGAGACGCTTCGCCACCACGAGACCGGCGGGCTTGTCCGTGTCGTTGAGGGAGAGGAAGACGAGCCCGCCGGTGGGCAGTGTCGTGCCGGCCGCCGACTGCGACTTCACGTAGGCCCGTCCGAAGGACACGTCGATCCCCATGACCTCGCCGGTCGAGCGCATCTCCGGCCCGAGAGCGGTGTCGACCTCCGGGAACCTGTTGAACGGGAGCACTGCCTCCTTCACGGAGACGTGGCCGCCCCCGACCGGGTCGCCCAGCAGGCCCTCGGCGCGCAGTCCGGCGAGCGTGGCCCCGAGCATGACCCGGCTGGCCACCTTAGCGAGAGGCACGCCTGTCGCCTTGGCGACGAACGGCACGGTCCGCGACGCGCGCGGGTTCGCCTCGATGACGTAGACGGCCGTGCCCATGACCGCGTACTGCACGTTGATGAGGCCGCGCACGTCGAGCGCCTCGGCAATCGACCTGGTGTACGCCTCGATGACCTCCACGACCCAGCGCGGCAGGGTCTGGGGCGGGATGGCGCAGGCACTGTCACCCGAGTGGACGCCCGCCTCCTCCACGTGCTCCCTCACCCCGCCGATGACGACCTCACCGGTGTGGTCACGGATCGCGTCGACGTCGACTTCCGTGGCGCCGGCAAGGAACCTGTCGACGAGCACCGGGCGCTCGGCAGAGAGGCCGCCCTCCCTCCCGAGAGTGCCGAACCGCGAGAGTTCCTCCATGGCCTTCTCGAGTGCCGATGCGTCGTGGACGATCTGCATCGCCCGTCCGCCGAGGACGTAACTGGGCCGCACCAGCACGGGGAAACCGACGCGCAGTGCGATCTCGCGTGCCTGCTCGAAATTGACCGCCGTGCCACCCGGAGGCTGCGGGATCGAGAGCCTGTCGCACAGCTCGTTCCATTTCTCACGGTCCTCGGCGAGGTCAATCGACTCAGGGGACGTGCCCGCGACCAACTCGCGAGGGATCTGGCCGGAGAGCTTGAGCGGGGTCTGGCCGCCGAGGCTGACGATGACCTTCGGGGCCCTGCCGCCGGCGGCACGCGTCTCCGCGGCGATCACGTTCAGCACGTCCTCCCTGGTCAGCGGCTCGAAGTACAGGCGGTCAGACGTGTCGTAGTCGGTGGACACCGTCTCGGGGTTGCAGTTGAGCATCACCGTCTCGTAGCCGGCGTCCCGCAGCGCGAAGCTGGCGTGCACGCAGCAGTAGTCGAACTCGATGCCCTGGCCGATCCTGTTCGGCCCGGAGCCCAGGATGAGCACCCGCTCCCGGGGCGACTCGCGGACCTCGTCCTCGTCCTCCCAGCTCGAGTAGTGGTACGGCGTGTTGGCCGCGAACTCTGCGCTGCACGTGTCGACGGTCTTGTACGTGGGGAGCACGCCTGCCCCCTCGCGCAGGGACCGGACTGCGTCCTCGTGGGTACCGGTGAGGTGGGCAATCTGTGCATCCGAGAACCCGAGGCGCTTGGCACGGCGCCACCGGGCGCGGCCCCATGACGCGGGGTCGCCTCCCTCGATGATCTTGCGTTCCTCCACGATTATCGCCATCTGGTCCACGAACCACGGGTCGATGCGGGTCGCCTGCTGCACCTCCGCGGTGAGGCCGCGGCGGATGGCCTCGCCCACCTGGAAGATGCGCTCCGGCGTGGGCACCGCGGCGCGCGCGAGGAGGTCCGCATCGGTCACCGACTCGAATGCCTTCTCCCCCGGGTCGCCGTTCAGGCCCTGGCGTCCCTGCTCCAGGGAGCGGAGCCCCTTCTGGAGGCTCTCCGGGAACGTCCGCCCGATCGCCATCGCCTCCCCGACGCTCTGCATCTGCGTGCCGAGGACGCCGGAGGTGCCGGGCAGTTTCTCGAAGGCCCAGCGCGGGATCTTCGTGACCACGTAGTCGATGGTCGGCTCGAAGGAGGCGGGCGTCATCCGCGTGATGTCGTTCGGTATCTCGTCGAGCGTGTAGCCGACGGCGAGCTTGGCCGCGATCTTCGCGATCGGGAACCCGGTGGCCTTGGAGGCGAGCGCGGAGGAGCGCGACACGCGGGGGTTCATCTCGATGACGACCATCTCGCCGTCCGCCGGGTTGAGCGCGAACTGCACGTTCGAGCCCCCGGTCTCCACCCCCACGCGCCGGATGCACGCGAACGCGGCATCGCGCATCGCCTGGTACTCCACGTCCGAGAGGGTCTGTGCGGGGGCGACCGTGATCGAGTCACCGGTGTGGACGCCCAGGGGGTCGAAGTTCTCGATCGAGCAGATAATGACGCAGTTGTCCTTGCGGTCGCGCATCACCTCGAGCTCGTACTCCTTCCAGCCCACGATCGACGTCTCGATGAGGATCTCGCTGATCGGGCTCGCGTCGAGCCCGTTCTGGGCGACCACCCGGAACTCCTCCATCGTGTTCGCGATCCCGGTGCCACGGCCGCCGAGGATGTACGCCGGCCGGATGATGACCGGCAGGCCGATCTCCGCGAGCACGCGGTCGGCCTCCGCCATGTCGTGCGCGATGCCGCTGCGCGGGACGCGGAGGCCGATCTCGAGCATGGCCTGCTTGAACTTGTCGCGGTCCTCGGCAGTCGCGATGGCCTCGGCGTTCGCGCCGATCAGCTCCGGCGTGCCCGGCACGCCGACGAGCCCCTGGCCGTGGAGCGCCATGGCGAGGTTGAGACCTGTCTGGCCGCCGAGCGTCGGCAGCACGGCGTCCGGCTTCTCCCTCTCGATGATGCGGGCGAGGATCTCGGGTGTGAGCGGCTCGATGTAGGTGCGGTCGGCGAAGTCGGGGTCCGTCATGATCGTGGCCGGGTTGGAGTTGGCCAGCACCACCCTGTAGCCCTCGGACTTCAGCACGCGGCACGCCTGCGTGCCCGAGTAGTCGAACTCGCACGCCTGGCCGATCACGATCGGGCCGGACCCGATGATGAGGATGTTCTCGAGGTCGTTGCGGCGGGGCATCAGCGGTTCTCCATGAGGTCTGCGAACTGGGCGAAGAGGTAGCGGCTGTCGTGCGGGCCGGGGCCCGCCTCGGGGTGGTACTGGACGCTGAACGCGCGGTGGCCGGTGATGCGCATCCCCTCGTTCGTGTTGTCGTTGAGATTGACGTGCGTGATGTCGGCCACCCCGGACAGCGAGTCCGGGTCGACGCAGAAGTTGTGGTTCTGGCTGGTGATCTCCACGGTCCCCGTGGCGAGATTCCTCACCGGGTGGTTCCCGCCGTGATGGCCGAAGGGGAGCTTGAAGGTGTGCCCTCCGAACGCGCGCGACAGGAGCTGGTGCCCGAGGCAGATGCCGAACGTGGGCACGCCCGCCTCGACGATGCTGCGGATGGCGGTCGTGGCACCGGCAACCATGCCCGGGTCTCCCGGCCCGTTCGACAGGAACACGCCGTCGGGCGACATGGCGAGCACTTCCTCGGCAGTGGTGGAGGCCGGCACCACGGTCACGCGCGCGATGCCGGAGAGACAGCGCAGGATCGTGGTCTTGATGCCGAAGTCGTAGGCGACGACGGAGAATCTCCCGCCGTCGACGGTGTACGGCGCCGCAGTGGTGACCTCGGCGACGAGGTCCACGCCGGATGTGCCCCTGTCGGCGCGGGCCGCAGCCAGGAGCGTGGCCGCATCCGCCGTGCCGAAGGCGCCACGCAGCGACCCCGCGTCGCGCAGGATGCGGGTGAGACGCCGGGTGTCGAGCCCCGCGATCCCCGGCAGGCGGTTGGCCGAGAGCATGCCGTCGAGGTCCTCCGTGGCACGCCAGTTGCTGTGCCTGCGCGCGAGCTCGCGCACGATCACACCCCGCGCGAAGGTGCCGCGCGACTCACTGTCGGCGGCGGTCGCGCCGTAGTTCCCGATATGGCTGTTCGTGAAGGTGATGATCTGGCCGGCGTACGAGGGATCGGTGATGACCTCCTGGTACCCGGTCATCACCGTGTTGAAGACGACCTCACCGGCTGCGACCCCGTCGGCGGGGACGTGCCCGATCGCCTCGCCCTCGAAGACGGAGCCGTCCTCCAGCACGAGCTGTGCCTCCTTGATGAGCGTCGTCATGCCAGTGCCTTTCCGTTTCTCACGACCGTGCGGCCGCCGAGGATCGTGTGAACGTTCCGGCCGCGCAGTTCCATCCCGTGGAACGGCGTGTTCGTGCTGCGGCTCGCGAGTGCGTCCCGCGAGACGGTCCACACCTCGGCCGCGTTCCAGACCGCGATGTTCGCCGGCTCCCCGGGTTCGACGGGACGCCCGTGGGTGTCAGAGATGCCGGCGATCCGCGCAGGGTTCCAGGACATCAGCTCGCACAGCCGCTGCGGGTCCGGGTTGACCGCGGTGACGAGCACTCCGAGCGCTGTCTCCAGCCCGAGCATCCCCGGGGGAGCCTGGTCGAGCGGGAGTTCCTTCGTGTGCGCGGCGTGCGGGGCATGGTCGGTCGCGACCGCATCGATGGTCCCGTCGGCCACCCCGGCCTTGAGTGCGGCGATGTCCTCGCGCGTGCGCAACGGTGGGTTCACCTTGAACACCGGGTCCCAGCCCGCGAGCAACTCGTGGTCGAGCGCGAGGTGATGGGGCGTGACCTCGGCGGTCACCGGGAGGCCGTCGGCCTTGGCCCGGCGCACCAGTTCCACGCTCCCGGCCGTGGAGAGGTGCAGGAAGTGCATCGGCGCGCCGGTGAGACGGACGAGCTCAATGTCGCGGTGGAGCATCAGCTCCTCGGCGAGGGCGGGCCAGCCCGGCACCCCCATGTGCGAGCAGCACGAGCCCTCGTGCATCACGGCCCCCTCGGTGAGCCTGGACACCTCGCAGTGCTGGGCGAGCGTGATGCCGAGGTCGCGCGCGTACTCAAGGGCTCGCCGCATCAGCAGCGGATCCTGCACGCCGTTGCCGTCGTCGGTGAAGAGACGCACCCCAGCCGCGGCGAGCGACGCGTAGGGCGCCAGGGCCGTCCCGGCGCGGCCGACGGTGATGCACCCGGCCGGGTGCACGTCGACGAGACCGGCCCGCCTCCCCTGCTCCCGGACGAACTCCACGACCATCACGGAGTCCTGGGCGGGGTCCGTGTTCGGCATCGCGACCACCGCCGTGTACCCGCCGGTCGCGGCGGCACGGCTTCCTGTCTCAATCGTCTCGGCCTCTTCCTTTCCGGGCTCGCGCAGGTGCGTGTGGAGGTCGACGAACCCCGAGGACACGTGGCAACCGGCGGCGTCCAGCACCTCGTCACCCTCCAGGCCGGGCCCGACCTCGGCGATGACGCCGTCCACGATCACGACATCCGCCACCGTGACAGAACCGGGGTTGACCACCGTCCCGCCCTTCACGACCAGTCTTTTTCCTGACCCCACAGTCATCTCCCCTCGTCCAGGTGCGTGCCCGCGGGCAGGCACGGCGTTCCGTCGGTTCCTCTTGTCGTGCTCATGCGTCCCCCTGGGCCAGTCCCGCGGCCGCGCCGCCGAGGAGCGTGAACAACACCGCCATGCGGACGGCGACACCGTTCGTGACCTGGGCGAGGATCCTCGAGCCGGGCAGTGTGGACGGGTCGACCAGCATCTCGAGGCCCCTGTTCATGGGCCCCGGGTGCATCACGAGCGCGTGGTCGGGCAGCCGTGCGGCCCGTGCGGCATCCAGGCCGAAACGTGCCGAGTACTCGCCGAGCTCGGGCACGAGCGCGGAATCCATCCGCTCCCGCTGCATCCGCAGCATGTACAGAACGTCGCAGGAGTCGATCACCTCGTCGATGCCGTGTGCGGTGCCCACCCCTTCGGGCAGGCCGCCGGGCGGGAGCAGCGTGGAGGGGGCGACGACGGTGACAGCGGCTCCGAGCTTGGCGAAGACGTCCATGTCGCTGCGGGCGACCCGCGAGTGCTTGACGTCCCCGACGATCGCGACCTTCCGCCCGGCCATGGAGTTCCCGTCGCCGAACGAGCGCGTGACGGTGTACGCGTCCAGGAGGGCCTGCGTGGGGTGCTGGTGCCACCCGTCCCCCGCGTTGATGACTGCCGCGTCGGTCCACCGCGTGACGGCCTCGGGCACGCCGCTCGACTTGTGGCGCACGACGAATGCGTCGACCCCCATCGCCGAGAGCGTCTCGACCGTGTCCCGGAGACTCTCCCCCTTGTTGACGCTGGAGGTCGAGGCGCTGAACGTCACCGTGTCGGCCGAGAGGCGCTTCGCGGCCGTCTCGAAGCTGAGGCGCGTGCGCGTGCTGTCCTCGAAGAACACGCTCGCCACGGTGCGCCCCCGCAGCGCAGGCACCTTCGGCACCTGCCGCGTGCCGATCTCGGCCATGTGGTCGGCGACGTCGAGGATCCCGCCGATTGCTCCCGCATCGAGCGCCGCGGTGGTGATGAGGTGCTTCATCCTGCCGTCACCTCCATCGTGGTGGAGATGACGACACCCTCCGGCCCCACGGTGACGTCGTCAGCCATGTGGGTCGGGACGTTCTTCCCGACGTAGTCCGGGCGGATCGGGAGCTCGCGGTGGCCCCGGTCGACGATGACCGCCAGCTGCACCGCACGCGGCCGGCCGTGGTCGTTCAGCGCCTCGAGCGCGGCCCGCACCGTCCTGCCGGTGTAGAGGACGTTGTCGACGAGCACCACGGTCGCGCCGGTGAGGTCGCATGGGATGCTCGTGGGCGCGGCGGGGACGACAGGCCTGAGCGCCAGGTCGTCGCGGTACATCGAGACGTCGACGGTCCCGAGCGCCACGTCCCTGCCCGGCTCGATGGAGCCGATGTTCGCCGCGATCTGCTCGGCGATCCACACGCCCCCCGTCTGGACGCCGACCACCACGAGCGCCCCGGCTCCCTGGTTACGCTCGACGACCTCGTGGGAGATGCGTGTGACGGCACGACGGATGTCGTCGCCGTCGAGGATGCGCGTCTCGCGGTGGGCAGCGGGCGGGTTCACGCGCGCGGAAGTGTCGGTGAGTTCCCGGGCAAGAAAAACGCCCCGCTGGCGGGGCGTGCGTGCGTCGTGGTGTGATCCATGCGGTTGTCCTTCCGTTCGGGCCTCACAGGACCCGTTTGACGGTCGATGCGATGTTACACGCCCCGGCGCGCAGGCGCCACAGTCCCGTCGGCCGGGGTGCGCAGGATGGCCGTTACGGTGCCGGCGAGGACGGGATCCGCCGGAACACGGCCCAGTGGTCGTTGCGGGCCACCGTCTCGAAGTCCCCGGCAATCGCCGCCCAGTCCTTCTTCATGCCCTCGTCCATCTCCAGCGGGAGCACGACCCACTCGACGATCCCGGCACGGGGGTCCCGCGTCCCCTCGAGACTGATGTCTGTGCCGTACAGCACCACCCGGAACGGGTTCGGGAACTGGTACACGTGGACGCGGTGGGCCATGTGGGGGGCCAGGGAGTGGAAGACCGACACCGCCGCATCGCCGGGAACCTCCTTGATGATCTCCCTCGCGGCAGTCGCGACAGGGTGGGATGCCGGCCAGTGGGCGATCTCGTTGCGCGCCCCCGGCAGGACCGTCCACATCAGCCCCGAGACGACCGAGCACAGGGCGACGACCGTGACCGCCAGTGGCCGCGAGTTCCGGTGGAGGCGTGCCGCCCCCACGACGGTCGCGAACGCGAGCGCAGGAACGGCCACCAACGAGTAGTGGTACCCGATGTGGAACTGGTACCAGAAGTTGCTCACGATGTTCCCCGTCAGCACGAGCAGGCTGACGGCGGCGATCTCGGGGGCCAGGAGGAACACGGGGCCGAACGGCACGAACATCTGCCACAGGTAGAACAGGCGGCCCTCGCTCGACAGGTACGACAGGACGTTCCCGGGGTTCGTCACGGTCTCCTTCAGGAACCCGCCGACGCCCCCGAACGGGATGCGCCATCCGTTGCGCGTCGGGACGCCGATCAGCGACCTCATCAGGACGAACATCCCGGCAAGTGACGCAGCCACCGCGGCCGCCGCCGTCAACGCACCTCTCCGCCGCTCCCCCCGCAGCATCATGACGAGCCCCAGGGGCACGAGGACGAGCGACACGTCCTCTTTCACCGTCATGCACAGGACAACTGACACCCAGTACAGGCGCCAGCGCCTCTCCAGCATCGCGTAGAGCGCGAGCGGCAGGAAGATCCCGAGGAAGGAGTCCGGGTGGAAGTTCTCCAGGTTGGAGCCGTTGACGGCAGGGTTGAGCAGCCAGGTCGCCCCGATGACCACCGGCATCACCTGGCCGCCCAGGCGGCGGCGCGCGAAGAAGTACAGCGGGAGCGCTCCGGCGGCGACGACGAAGGACTGGATGGCGAGGAGGGTCTCGGTCCCGGGGACGAGCCAGTAGAACGGCACGACGAGGAACATGACGACTGACGCATGGTCCCCGAGGAGGTTCCTCCCCATCAGGGTGACGAACGGGGCCTTGAACCTCGACAGCAGCCAGGTCCCCTGGTCGTACAGGCCCACGTCGTACGAGGACGTCCCGAGGCCGCGGTGGACGTCCCACTGGAGACGGGTCGCCCACACCGCATGGAGCAACACGAGGACGACCATCGCAACGGTCGCCGCCTGCGGCGCGCGCAACCGGAACCTGGTGCCCACGGTCCTGTCACTGCTCCGGGGGGCGGGCCTCTCGCGCCACTGCGGCGAGGACGCCGTTGACGAAGCGCCCGGAATCGTCGGTGGAGAAACGCTTGGCCAGCTCGACCGCCTCGTCGATGACGACGGCAGTGGGCACGTCATCGCGGGAGGTGAGCTCGAAGATGCCCATCCGGAGGATCGCGCGGTCGAGGACCGGCATCCGCTCGATCGTCCAGCCCTTCGAATGCCGCGCAATCGTCTCATTCAGGGAGTCCATCGCGGACTCGACGCCGTCCACAAGGAGGGACGTCAGTTCCCCCGAGACGATCGTCCTCTCCCCGAGCAGGACCGCGACGGGCACTGACCTCTGCTCGGCCTCGTAGAGCAGCATCACGGCCTGCTCGCGCGCCTCCGTGCGGGCGTCGCGGCGGCGCGGGGTGCCGTTGCCCTGGGACATCAGACGCGGGTGATGTAGTCGCCGGTGCGGGTGTCGACCTTGACCTTGTCGCCGGGGTTGACGAACAACGGCACCTGGATGACCTTGCCGGTCTCGAGTGTGGCCGGCTTGCGGGCGCCGCTCACGCGGTCACCCTGCACGCCGGGTTCGGTCTCGGCGATCGTGAGCTCGGCCGACGCGGGGATCTCGACGGACACGATCTCGCCCTGATAGGTCGCGATGATCGCCACCGCCGACTCGATGAGGTAGTCGGCTGCGTCCCCGAGGGCAGCAGGCCGGACAGTCGTCTGGTCGTAGGACTCGGTGTCCATGAACACGAAATCGTCGCCGTCCTTGTAGAGGAACTGCATGTCGCGCTTCTCGAGGATGGCCTGCTCCACCTTGATACCGGCGTTGAAGGTCTTCTCGAGGAGGTTCCCGTTGCGGAGGTTGCGCAGCTTCGTCCGCACGAAGGCGCCTCCCTTGCCGGGCTTGACATGCTGGAACTCGACGACCGTGAACAGGCCGTTGTCGAGCTCGAGGGTGATTCCGTTCTTCAGGTCGTTCGTGCTGATGGCGGGCATGACAGTTCCTTGGGGGTGTGGGTGAGGATTCGGCAGCCGGTTGCGGTCACCTCGACGAGGTCCTCGATACGGACCCCACCGACCCCCTTACGATAGAGCCCGGGCTCCACCGTCACCACCTCCCCGGCCGACAGGACCTCGGTGCACGACGGACCCATGATCGGCTGCTCGTGGATGACCAAGCCGACACCGTGGCCGGTGCCGTGGAGGTACTCGTGCTCCACGCCGTGCTCCCGGTACACCGCCCGGACCGCAGCGTCCACGTCGGATCCGGCGACCCCGGCCCTCACGGCGCCCAGCCCCGCAGCCTGGGCATGGGCGACGACTGCGCGCATCTCCTCGAGCTCTGGCCCGACAGTGCCGACAGCCACCGTGCGCGTCATGTCCGAGCGGTAGCCGCCGATCTCGGCGCCCATGTCGATGACCACCATGTCTCCGCCAGTGATACTGCGTCGCGAGGGTTCGTGGTGCGGGCGGGCCCCGTTCGGCCCTGATGCCACGATCGTCGGAAACGACAACCCGTCGGCGCCGAGCCGGAGCATCTCGCTGTCGAGACGAAGCCGCACCTCTGCCTCGGTGCGCCCGCCGATCCCGTCCGCGACCACCCCCTGGAGGGCCGAGTCGGCGATCGCCGCCGCGCGCTCGATCAACGCGAGTTCGTCGGCGTCCTTGACCCTGCGGAGTGCCGCCACAGGGCACGGCCCGCGCACCACCCGGGTGCGCGAGCACAACTCGTCCATGAACGCAGCCGTCACTGCGTGCGGGTCGACGGAGACGTCGCCCCCGCCCGCTGTCGAACTGATGTCACCGAGGACCGCCGCGCCACCCTGGGTGCGCACCACCTCGACGGCATGACCGCCTGCCTCCGCCTCGTCGGAGGCCCGCTCCACGTAGCGGCCGTCCGCAAAGAGGATGACCCGCCCCTCATGTGACACGAGCACGGTGGCGGTGCTCCCGGAGAAACCGGTGAGCCAGCGGATGTCCTCCGCGCGGGTGACGAGCAGCCACTCCGCGGGGAAACAGCCGGCCAGGCGACGGGCCCGCGGCCCGTTCATCCGAGCAGTGCGACTGCCGTGTGCGCGGCCACGTCGTACCCCAGACCGCCGAATCCCGCGATGGTGCCGTTCACGACCGGGGCGATGACACTCGTGTGACGGAAGCCCTCCCTCGCGCCGGGGTTCGAGATGTGGACCTCGATCTTCGGGCCGTCGAACGCCCGGAGCGCGTCGTGGAGCGCCCACGAGTAGTGAGTGAGCGCGCCCGCATTGATGATGATCGCACCGTGGGCGGCGCGTGCACCCTGCACCGCGGACACGATCTCGGACTCCGAATTGGACAGGAAGGAGTCGACCGCGACACCCGCGCGTGATGCCACCGCGCGGACCCGTTCGACATGGTCGTCGACGGTGTCGGTGCCGTAGGTCGCCGGCTCGCGCTCGCCGAGGAGGTTCAGGTTCGGACCGTGGATCACGAGGATGCTGCGCGCCGGCATGTCTCCACGGTAGCCCCGCGGGCGTCTGCGCCTCAGCCGTTTTCGGCGAGGAAATCGGCGTATGCAGCCTCGATCATCTCCGTGGGCACCCCCGGCACCACCTCGAGTCCAGTGGCGGAGTCGAGCACGAACGTCAGCGAGGACAGTGCCTTCTTGTCCCTGCCCATCTCGTCGATGAGTGCGCCGACGGCGATGCCCGCCGGCATCCTCACGTCGAGCGAGTAGGTCTCCCGCACGACCGCGTAGTGCTCGGCGAGGCGTCCTGCACCTATCCGGCCCATCCTCACGCCGAGATGACCGGCGAACAGCAGGCCCAGGGCAACGGCCTCGCCGTGCGCGATCGAGTACGAGGTGAGCGATTCCACCGCGTGGGCGAGGGTGTGGCCGTAGTTCAGCAACGCCCGTGCTCCCCCCTCGCGCTCGTCGGATTCCACGATCCGCGCCTTTATCTCGACGGCACGCGCGATCCGGTCGGCAAGCCCGAGCGACGAGAGGTCCTCGCGCGCGATGAAGTGGTACTTGGCCAGCTCGCCCATGCCGCACCGCTGCTCGCGCGCTGGCAGCGTGTCGAGGGCGTCGAGATCGCACGCGACCGCGCTCGGCTGCCAGAACGCCCCGATGAGGTTCTTTCCCTCGGGGATGTTGACCCCGGTCTTCCCCCCGACCGCGGCATCCACCATCCCGAGCAGCGACGTCGCCACGTGCATCACCGCGATGCCGCGGTGGTACGCGGAGGCGGCGAAACCGGCCACGTCCGTGACCATCCCGCCGCCCACGCCCACGATGACGTCGTTCCGGGTGAGGCCCTCCCGGGAGAACGCACGGCAGAGCGACTCCACCGTGGAGAGCGACTTGTGCTCCTCCCCGCTGCCGATCCTGTGGACGCTGGTGTCGACGCCGCCGAACGAGGGGACGAGAACCCCGGGGATGCCCTCCTGCGTGACCACGGCGACCCGGCGCACCGAAGGGTGCAGGACCCCGGCGAGCTCATGGCGCGCGCCGTTGCCCACGAACACCGGGTACGACGCATGGCCGACGTTCACGGTGACGGTCCTCATGTCACCCATTCGTACCACTCCCCCCGCGCCCGGTGGCGGAGTATGCGTCGGCAACCGCACGGGCCACGTCGTCCACGCTGACGCCAGTGGTGTCGATGACCGTGTCCGCGACCTCCGCGTACAGGGGCGAACGTTCGTCGTGCAGGCGCATGAGAGTCGCCCGGGGGTCGTCGTCGAGGAGCGGCCTGTGCCCACCCCGGGACACGCGCTCCACCAGGGCTTCCGGGTCCGTCCTCAGCCACACCACCCACGCCGCACCTCTCCGCCGCGCGTCATTGATGAGAGCCCGGTTCGGTCCCCGGGTGACGACGCCGCCCGCGGCGGCGATGACTGCCCGGGACTCGCCGCCGAGCGCAGAGCGGAGTGCCTCCTCCTCGGCCGCACGGAAGGCCTCCTCGCCGTCCTGCGCGAAGATCACGCGCACGGTGCGCCCCGCGGCGTCCTCCACCATCCTGTCGGTGTCGAGCAGGACTGCATCCATGGACGCCGCGAGCCGCCGTGCGACTGCGCTCTTGCCCGACCCCATCAGGCCGACCAGCACGATGAACCTCGGGGACGCCACCGCGTCACCGCAGGGTGTTCTTGAAGGACTCTGCGTTGGCGACGAACTCGCTCAGTGAGTCGCCGCCGAACTTGCGCTGGGCCTCCGATGCCAGCACGAGCGCGACCATCGTCTCCACGATGACACCGAGTGCCGGCACCGCCGTGACGTCGGTGCGCTCCTTGAAACTGACCGTCTCCTCCTTGGTGACGGTGTCGACGGTCTTCAATGTCGGCCTGTTCAGCGTGGCGAGCGGCTTCATCGCGGCACGCACGATGAGGGGCTCGCCGGTGGTGATGCCGCCCTCGGTGCCGCCCGAACGGTGGCCCTCGCGCACGTACCGCGAGTTCGCCGCGTCCCACATGATCGGGTCGTGCGCCTTGCTGCCGACCAGCCCGGCGACCTCGAAACCGTCGCCGATCTCGACCCCCTTCACCGCCTGGATGCTCATCACTGCCTGGGCCAGCAGGGCGTCGATCTTGCGGTCCCAGTGAACGTGGCTGCCGAGACCGATCGGGACGCCGTGTGCGACTGCCTCCACGATCCCGCCGAGACTGTCGCCCTCACGGGCGGCGTTCTTGATCTCCGTGACCATCGCCTGCGCGGCGGCCTCGTCGGCGCAGCGCACCTCGGAGGCATCGATACGGGCGAGGTCGTCCATGGTGGGCAGCGCGCCGCCCTGCACCCGGGCCGAACCCATCTGCACGACGTGGCTGAGGATCCCCACCCCGAGGTGCGACAGCAGGAGCTTGGCGAGTGACCCCGCGGCGACGCGTGCCGCCGTCTCGCGGGCACTCGCCCGCTCGAGCACGTCACGAGCGTCGCTGAACCCGTACTTCTGCATGCCGACGAGGTCCGCATGGCCCGGCCGGGGCTGGGTCAGCGGCGTCTCGGTGGCGCCGGGCTCCGGCGACATCTCGGCATGCCACTTGTCGCTGCGGAACCACTCGGAGTTCTGGATCTCGATGGCGACCGGCGAGCCGAGTGTGCGCCCGTGGCGCACGCCGCCCACGAGGGTGATGACGTCCTGCTCGAATCTCTGCCGGGGACCACGCCCGTACCCGAGCCGGCGGCGGGCGAGCTCTCCCTCGATGTCCGATGCGAGCACCGGGAGGCCGGCGGGCAGGCCCTCCACGATGACGGTCAGTGCGCGGCCGTGGGATTCTCCGGCGGTCAGGTAGCGCAGCACCCTGTCAGGTTACTTGGGGCGTCGTCCCAGTTCCCTCTCTGATTCCGCGCGCATCAGCTCCGCCGGTGCCATCCGGCCGAACCAGAGTTGCTGCTGGTGGCGGGCCTGGTGGATCAGCATCCACAGGCCGTCGACGGTGCCAGCACCCCTCTTGGCGGCCTCCTCCAGCAGTGCCGTGCGCAACGGGGAGTAGACGGCGTCGAGGACGGTGAGACCCGGGTGCATCAAGGCAGGGTCCAACGGCAGTTCGCTCGTGTTCATGCCCACCGAAGTCGCGTTCACGAGCACGTCGGCGCCGTTGACATCTTCCGGGGACCCGACCCTGGCCGCGCCGCGCGCGGCGGGGTAGGCGGACACCGCTGCCACGAGTGCCCGTGCATTGGCGTCGGACCTGTTCACCACCGAGACCTCGGCGCCCGCGGTGACGAGCGCGAGCGCGACTGCGCGGGCGGTGCCGCCCGCGCCGAGGAGGACCACCCGCGAGGAGGCGACATCGACTCCCGCGACCGCCGCGAGAGCATCACAGCATCCCCTCCCGTCGGTGTTGGAGCCGCGCAGCCTGCCGTCGTCCAGCACCGTGATGCAGTTGACCGCCCGCAGCAACGCGGCGTCGTCGTCCACCTCGTGGAGGTGCGCGATCACCGCCTCCTTGAGCGGCATCGTCACCGACAGCCCCCCGAAACCCTCTCCTGGCGCGGCCGCGAGGAACCCCCCGACTTCCTCCGCACGGCACTCGACAGCGCCATACGTCCAGTCGACCCCGAGGGAGGCGAACGACGCACGGTGGATGGCGGGAGAGAGGCTGTGCGACACCGGCGAGCCGATGACGGCCGCCCTGCGGCGCGCCTGCGCGCTCACGGGAGCAACCCCGCGGCACGCGCCTTCTCCACGTTCGCGAGGTGCTGCTCGTAGGTGGTGGCGAACGCGTGCGTCCCGTCCGCGCCGGCGACCACGTAGTACAGATACTCGCACCTGGTGCCGCCCGACAGGCCCGCACATGCCTCGTCGGACCGCGGCGGGTTGCCGGCGGGCGCCAGGGCGGCGCGTATGGACGCCCGGCCCGGGTTCGCGATCGGCGTGGGCGGCAGACCGAACCGCGTGTAGGTGTTGTACGGCCCGTCAGCCGCCTTGAGGTCCGCGAAAGAGGCCGCAGGATCCGCGCCGTAGAGGAGGGTCGCGTCGATCTCGAGCTTCATCCTCTTGTCCTTCGTCTTCGCCAGGCGGTTGTAGATCACCTGGGCGATCTTCGGCCGGTCCGCCTCCGTCTTTGCCTCGCGCTCGATCATCGATGCGATGACCAGCACCTCGTACGGGGAGTAGCCGAGCGACTTCGCGCCCGCCTCGAGGTCCTCCTGGCGCGCCACGCGCTCCATCATCGAGGCGAGACGGGCGACGACCCTGCTCTCGGTGTCGTCGCCGGAGACCTGGTACGTGTCGGGGAAGAGCAGGCCCTCCATCGACAGCGTGCCCGCCGGCGCGAGAGCCGACGTCACGGACCCGTCCGACGCCGCCGCGAGGAAGTCCGCCACGGAGAAGAACGTCATCTTCTCCGAGAGGCGCGCGGCCATCTGCGCCACGGTGAAGCCCTCCGGGAAGGTCACGTTCACGAAGGTCTGGGCGGGAGGCGTGGAGAGGGCGTCCACGACGGAGCCGGCACTGTCCCCCGGTCTCAGCGAGTAGTAACCGGGCGACGGGGTGAGCCCCCCGCGCGACCTCACGTACCAGGAGAACAGCCTCTCGTTGCCGATGATGCCCTCGTCGTGCAGGCGCGCCACGACGTCATCAAGTGAGTCACTCTCCCCCACGGTGAAGTTCACCGCGGCCCCGGGCTCGCCGGACGGATTCAGCTGGTGGACGACCCACAGACCGGAGAGGCCGACGAGGAGGACCGTCACGATGAGCACCGTGACGAGACTGCGCAGCGGTCCCCTGGCGCCGTCGAACGACTGCGGTTCCTCCTCGAGCGCGTCCTCGGGCAGTGCACCCGGCTCGTCCCACGGGTCAGTCACCCAGTCACCGGCGAGCAGCGGGTCATGGCCCGGGCCCGGGGTGTTCACGGCTTGTCCCCCGGCCGTGAGTCGAGCCACGACTGCAGGAGAATCGCAGCGGCAACCTTGTCCACCACGAGCCTCCGTTGCTTCGCGTCCAGATTCGCCTCTTTCAACGAGCGTTCGGCCGTGACGGTGGTCAGGCGCTCGTCGTGGAGGTGCACGGGAACCCCGACCACATCCTCCAGCGTGAGAGCTTCTGACTGGGCCGACCGCGCTGCAGGGCCGCGGGAGCCGTCCATGTTGAGCGGCAGGCCCACCACCACGGCATCCGCCTCTTCCTCCCGCACGATGCGGGCGATCTCCGCATGGTCCGCGCGGCGGGACTTGGCACGTTGGATGACGAGGAGGGGCGATGCGACCGACCCGCCGCGGTCGCTCACGGCGACTCCGATCCTCTTCGTCCCGAGGTCAAGTCCGATGACGCGCACGCCCGAACGGTACTTGGCGGGGGTCAGGCGCGGGCGGAGGCCGCCCTGGCCTTCTCGCCCGCGATGCGCAGTGCCTCGTCGATGCCGTCGGGGTCCTTGCCGCCCGCCGTGGCCACGTCACCCTTCCCGCCGCCGCCACCTCCGACGCTGCGCGCGGCCTCCTTGATGAGCTCCCCGGCCTGGACGCCCACACCCTGGCCGACGGCCGCGACGAGTGACACCCCGCCGGTGTCGGTGACCCCGCAGAGCACGACAATTGGCACACCCTGCTGGCGCACGGCGACAGCCAGGTCGCGGAGGTCGTTCGCGGTGAGCCCGTCGATGCGCTCCACCACGGTGCCCGAGTCCGCGCGCGCGGTCAGTTCCGCGGCCCGGCCGCTCGCGAGCCGCGCCCGCAGCACCTTGACCTCGTCCTGCGCCGCGCGGAGTTCCTCGATGCGGCGCTCCACACCGCTCACGAGGTCCTCGGGTTTGGAACCCACGAGCGCAGAGGCACGGGCGAGCACTTCGTCGTAGCCCTGCACCAGGCGAACGGTGTTGGCCCCGGTGACAGCCTCGATCCGGCGCAGGTTCGAGCCGATGCTGCCCTCCGACACGATCTTGATGGTGCCGATGTCCCCGGTGGCGGACACATGCGTGCCGCCGCACAGCTCCACCGAGCTCCCGGCGCGCAGGACCCTCACGGTGTCGCCGTACTTGTCCCCGAAGAACGCGATTGCACCCGCGGCGAGCGCCTCCTCTTTCGACGTCTCGGACGCGTCAACGGCCGTGTTCGCGAGAACCTCGCGGTTCGCCAGGTCCTCGATGTGCCTGATCTCCTCCGGGGTCACCGCGGCATAGTGGCTGAAGTCGAACCGCAGCCTGTCGGGCGACACGAGCGACCCGGCCTGCTTGACGTGCTCGCCGAGCACCGTGCGCAGTGCATAGTGCAGCACGTGGGTGCCGGTGTGGTTGCGCCTGGTGGCGGCACGCGCGGCAACGTCGATCGACGCGGTCACGGATGCGCCCTCCTCGATCTCGCCACGGACGGGCCGGCACACGTGTCGCCGCAGGCCCGGGAGGGCGAACGTGGTGTCGAGCACCTCTGCCTCGAAGTCGGCGCAGTAGATGCGGCCCGTGTCCCCCACCTGTCCGCCGCTCTCCGCGTAGAACGGGGTGTGGTCGAGGAACACCTCGAGGGTCGAGTCGTCACCCGGGACCACCGCGAGGACGGTCGACTGGGCGGTGTCATGGGTGTACCCCACGAAGTCGGTCGTGCCGTGCTGCTCCATGACGGCCCGGTAGGAGCCGACCCTGTCCTCGTCAGCGCGGCCGGACCGGCGCGCCTCCTTGGCCCGGCGGCGCTGCTCCTGCATCTCGGCGTCGAAGCCCGCGGTGTCGACGTCCACCCCGCGCTCCGACGCGATCTCCTGGGTGAGCTCGAGGGGGAACCCGTACGTGTCGTGCAGCAGGAACGCCGACACGCCGGGGAGTACCTTGGTGCCGCCCGAGATGCCGTCCTCGAGGATGCCGAGCCCGGTCTTCAGCGTGTGGCGGAACCGCTCCTCCTCCTTGGTGAGGACGCCGAGGATGAAGTCCCTGTTCCCGTGAAGGTCCGGGTAGGCCCGGCCCATGACGTCGATGGCGACTTCGGAGAGACCGGGCATGACGAGCTTCTCGGTGCCGAGGAGGAATGCATGCCTGATCGCGCGCCTGATGATGCGCCGCAGCACGTAGCCCCGGCCCTCGTTGGACGGGAACACTCCGTCGTTGATGAGCATGGTGGAGGACCGCGCGTGCTCCGCGAGGACCCTGAGGCTGAAGCTCTCCCGGTGGCCGTAGTCACCCGCCGCGTACGCCGCACCGGTCAACGAGGCGGCCTTGTCGACGAGTGGGAAGAGCACGTCGGTCTCCCACACGGAGTCGACGCCCTGGCGCAGCGCGAGGATGCGCTCCAGGCCGGCACCGGTGTCGATGCTGGGGCGCGGGAGCGGCGTGCGGGTGCGGTCCTGCGCCTGGTTGTACTGCATGAACACAAGGTTCCAGAACTCCATGAACCTGTCCCCGTGCGGGTCGTTCAGCGGGCCCCCGCCCGGGCCGAACGCGGGACCCCTGTCGATGTGGATCTCGGAGCACGGCCCGCACGGCCCGGTGTCCCCGGCCTGCCAGAAGTTGTCCTTGTCGCCGAGCCTCTGGATGCGGTCCATCGGCACGCCGATCTGCTCGTGCCAGATGGCCTCCGCCTCGTCGTCGCTCTCGTGCACGGTGATCCAGAGCCGGTCGCCGTCGAACCCGAGCCGTTCCGTCACCAGGTCCCATGACCAGGGGATGGCGTCCGACTTGAAGTAGTCACCGAAGGAAAAGTTCCCGAGCATCTCGAAGAAGACCAGGTGTCGCTTCGTGCGGCCCACGTCGTCGAGGTCGTTGTGCTTGCCGCCGGCCCGCACGCACTTCTGCACGCTGACCGCCCGGGAGTACGGGGCGGCCTCGTCACCGAGGAAGTAGGGCTTGAACGGCACCATGCCGGCGACGGTGAAGAGCAGGGTCGGGTCGTGCGGGATGAGGCTGGCCGAGGGCACGACCGAGTGGGACCTCTCGGCAAAGAAGGAGGTGAAGGCACTGCGGATCTCGTCCGCGGACTGCGGTTGCCTTCCTGTCGCCATGGAAGGTCGAGCCTACCTGTGGGTGCTGCGCGGCTGCGGCGCACTATGGCGCCGCTGCCCTGTCGATGCCGCTGTCGACGTGGTCGTGGAAGGCGCGGGCGTGCCGGGTCCGTCACCCGGGTTGTGCCCGCCCGTCACGTAGCCGGTCACGACGGCGAGGAGAACCGTGAGCCTCTGCCACAGCGCGACAGCCGTCCGTGCACCCAGACGCGCGATGGACTCAACTGTGATCGCCTCGCGCAGCTCATCGGTCTTGCGCCGCGCCCAGGAGACGCCGAGCACCCCGCAGACCATCCCGAGGACGAACCAGAACGCGCGCCTAAACATCGTCCTCACGGTAGTAGGACAGGTCGGGCCGACCCAACGGACGGAATGACGTGGTGCCGGGCCCGATCGGGGGCACCTCCCCCGTGCGTCCCTCCCGGACGTCCTCGACCGCGGCCCACACTGCCGACGTGACGGCCCGGCTCTTCGGTGCGAGGGACAGATGGACGACCGCGTGGGCCAGGTTGTGCAGGGCCTCGGGCATGCCGACCGTCTCCACTGCGGCCGCGGCGGCGGACGCCACAGGCAGCGCGAGAGGGTCCGCCGTGCCGATGTCCTCGCTCGCGAAGATCACGAGCCGGCGCGCGACGAACCGCGGGTCCTCGCCGCCCTCGACCATCCGCGCCAGCCAGTGGAGTGCCGCATCGACGTCGCCGGAGCGCATCGACTTGATGAACGGCGACGCGATGTCGTAGTGGGCGTCCCGGTCCAGCCTCTGCACGCTCGTGTCGAGGGCGGCGGCGGCCTCCTCCATCCCGACTGGACCCGACTCGGTGATCGCGCACGCGACCTCAAGGGCGGTGAGCGCCTGCCGTGCATCGCCCGCGCACCGGGCGGCGATGCGCTCCAGCACGCCGTCCCGTGCCGTCCTGCCCTCTGCCTCCAGGCCCCGGCGCATCACGGCGACGAGCGCGTCCTCCCCCACCGGGTTCAGCCGGAACACCGTTGACCTGCTGCGCAGCGCCGGGTTCACGGAGAACGAGGGGTTCTCGGTCGTCGCACCGACGATGGTCAGCAGGCCGCTCTCCACGGCGTGCAGGAGCGCATCCTGCTGGGTGGTGGAGAACCGGTGGATCTCGTCGATGAAGACGAGCGTGGAGCGTGCGTACTGGCCGATGCGGTCGTTGGCCCTCTCGATCACCTCGCGGATGTCCTTGACACCGGCGGTCACGGCCGACAGCCGCTCGAACTCGCGCTTCGTGGTCGATGCGATGATGCCGGCGATCGTCGTCTTGCCCGTGCCCGGCGGGCCCCACAGGATGACAGACGACAGCGCGTCCGCCTCGACCAGCCGCCGCAGGGGCCGGCCGGGTGCGGTCAGGTGCTCCTGGCCTGCCACCTCGTCCAGTGTGCGGGGCCGCAGGCGCGCCGCCAGCGGCGAACGCAAGGCGAGACGCTCCCGTGCGGCGGCGGAGAACAGCGTGTCGTCGCCCATCCGCGCCTACGAGGACGCGGGGGGCGGCAGGATCCGCAGCCCGAGTTCTGCGAGGTGCTTGGCGTCGACCGGGGTGGGGGCGTTCGTCAGCGGGTCGGCGCCGCTCTGCGTCTTCGGGAAGGCGATCACCTCGCGGATGTTCTCCTCCCCCGCGAGGATCGCGGTGAGCCTGTCCGTGCCGAAGGCAAAGCCACCGTGCGGGGGGGCGCCGAACCTGAAGGGCTGGAGGAAGAAGCCGAACTTGCGGTCTGCCTCCTCGTCGGAGATGCCGAGGTTGTTGAAGACCCGCCGCTGCAGTTCCGGCTCGTGGATGCGGATGGAGCCGGACCCGAGCTCCCAGCCGTTCAGGACGAGGTCGTACGCGAGCGCGCGCACCTTCAGTGGCTCCGTCTCGAACAGCTCCAGGTCCTCGGGGTGAGGGTGGCAGAACGGGTGGTGGCCCGGGATCGGCTTGCCGGTCGTCTTGTCGAGACCGACGAAGAGCGGGAACTCGGTGACCCAGACGTAGCGGTACGGGCCCTCGAACACCGGTGGCCTTCCGATGTCGTTGCGCAGCTGGCCGAGCACCTCACAGGTCGTCGACCACTCATCGGCGACGATCAGCAAGAGGTCACCGTCCGCGGCGCCCATCGCCGCCACGAGTGACTCCTTCTCCGGGCCGGACAGGAACTTGGCGACGGGCGACTCCAGGTCTGCGCCGTTCACCTTGATCCACACCAGGCCCTTCGCCCCCGCCTTCTTGGCCCTGTCGGTGAGGGCATCCAGCTTGTTGCGGCCGTAGGCAGCTGCCTCCGGGTACTCGGCCGCACGCACGCAGAGGCCCTTGATCGACTCCGCGCCGGCGAATGCCTTGAACTCGGTCCCGGCGAAGACGTGCGTCAGTTCCGTCAGCTCGAGACCGAACCGCAGGTCGGGCTTGTCCACCCCGAAACGCTCCATGGCCTGGCGCCAGGTGATGCGCTCGATCTCCGGGGGACGCTGGCCCGTCACAGCCTCGGCGGCCGCGACAACGGCCCGGCCGATGTAGTCGAGCACGTCGTCCTGGGACACGAACGACATCTCTGCGTCCAGCTGCATGAACTCGTACTGCCGGTCGGCGCGCAGGTCCTCGTCACGCAGGCACCGGGCGATCTGGTAGTACCTGTCGACACCGGAGACCATCAGGAGCTGCTTCCACAGCTGCGGCGACTGCGGCAGGGCGAAGAACGAACCCGGCTCCTTTCGCGACGGCACCAGGAACTCGCGCGCGCCCTCCGGGGTGGACGGCATGAGAAACGGTGTCTCGACCTCGAGGAAGCCGTTCTTCTCCATCTCGCGCCGGATCGCGCTGTTGACCGCGGCCCGCACGCGGAGGTTGCGCTGCATCCGCTCGCGCCGGATGTCGATGTAACGGTGCTTCAGCCTGATCGCCTCGTCCACGTCGTCGGCTCGGGCGTCCACCGGGAACGGCGGCGGCTCGGCGACGTTGAGGATCTCGATCGTGCACTCGCCCACCTCGACCGCCCCGGTGGGGAGCGCGTCGTTCGACGTGCCCTCGGGCCGGGCACGGACGGTGCCCGTGATGCGCACGACGTACTCGCTGCGCACGTCGGCCCCGGTGTCGATGACGCACTGGATGATCCCCGTGTGGTCGCGCAGGTCGACGAACGCGAGGTGCTCGCCGTGCTCGCGGCGGCGCGCAACCCAGCCGCAGAGCGACACCTGGCTGCCGATGTCGCCCTGGCGGAGCTCGCCGCACATGTGGGTGCGCATCGCGGTGGGTGTCATTGTGGTCTCCTCCGGGGGGTGCGGGTGCCGAGTTCCGCGGCAACGTGGGCGACGAGACCCGACTGCGGGACCGACACCTGTTCCGAGGTGGCAAGGTTACGGACCGTGCAGGCGGAAGCAGCCGCCTCGTCGGCCCCGATGATCACCGCGAGCGCGGCGCCGCTGCGGTCGGCCGCTTTCATCTGCGACTTCATGCTGCGCCCGTCGAACGCCCTGTCTGCGCTGTAGCCGGCGGAACGGAGCGCCTCGGCCAGCCTTGTGGCGGCGAGACCGTCAGTCACGTCGACGATGAACGCATCGAGCGCGGGTGCACCGGCAGTGAACACACCCTCAGCGTCACAGGCGAGGAGCGTGCGGTCGACACCGATCGCGAACCCAACCCCGCCCGTGGCGGGCCCGCCCAGGTCCTCGACGAGCCCGTCGTAGCGGCCGCCGCCGCCGACGGCATTCTGCGCACCGTCGAGGGAGAGGGACACGAACTCGAACGTGGTGCGCCTGTAGTAGTCGAGCCCGCGGACGAGCATCTCGTTCACGCGGTACGGCACCCCGAGGGCATCGAGCCCGGCCAGGACTGCGGCGAAATGGGTGGCCGACTCCGCCGAGAGGTGGGCAGAGATCCGCGGGGCGGCGGCGACGACAGGAGCGTCCTGCGGCCGCTTCGAGTCGAGGACCCTGAGCGGGTTCCTGTCGAGAGTGGCCGCGGACTCCTCTGACAGCTCGTCCCGGTGCGCCTCGAGATGGGCCCGGAGCGCCTCGATGTACGCGGCCCTCTCGTGGGCCTCGCCGAGGGAGTTGATGACGAGCTCGACCCTGGACAGGCCGAGCCGTGCGAAGAACTGCCAGCCGAGTGAGATCACCTCGGCATCGAGGAGCGCGTCGTCGCTACCGAGCACCTCCACACCAACCTGGTCGAACTGTCGGTACCGCCCCGCCTGGGGCTTCTCGTACCTGAAATTGGGCCCCGAGTACCACACCTTCCACGGGGTGACCGGGCGGTGCTGGGCGAAGGCCCTGCACACACCCGCAGTCTGTTCCGGCCTCAGCGCGATGTGACGGTCGCCCTTGTCGACGAAGTCGTACATCTCCTTCGTCACGATGTCCGTGGCATCGCCCAGCCGCAGGAACACACCGAGGTCCTCGAACATCGGCGGGATGATGCACTCGTACCCTGCGGACTCGACCGTGTCGGCGAAGACGTCCGAGAACGCACGCCAGCGCCCGGCATGGGGCGGCAGGATGTCGCGGGTACCCGGGCTGGTCTGGAAACTCGCCACGACAGCGAAGGCTAGTCCGCGGCGCCGCCGGGCACGATGCGATATGCGTCGTACACGGCGTCGATGCCCTTGATCATCCGCAGGACGGCATCCAGGTGGTTGGGGTCGCCGAGTTCGAACTCGAAACGCATCTTGGCCACGCGGTCCTGGCCGGTGTGGGTGCTGCAGGCGACAATGTTCACGTGCTGCACCGAGAGCGCGTTCGCCACGTCGCGTAGCAACCTGCTGCGGTCGAGTGCCACGACCTCCACCCCGGCCCTGAAGACGGCGCCGGGCGTGGCCCCTGACCACTCCACCTCGATGAGGCGGGCGGGCTCGTCCCCGGCGAGGGTCATGGCATTGGCACAGTCGGTGCGGTGCACGCTGACGCCCCGGCCCTTGGTGACGAAACCGATGATGTCGTCGCCCGGAACAGGCGTGCAGCACCTGGACAGACGCACGAGCACGTCATCGAGACCCTCGACATGGATCCCCGTGGTGGAGCGCGGGATGCCGTCGGTGCGGTCGGCACGCATCGGCATCGCCAGTTGCTCGTCACTGGACTCGTTGCGCACCGCCCGTCCGATCCGCTGGGCGAAACCCCGCGCGGACACCTGGCCCTCCCCGATGGCGGCGAGGAGCGAGTCAACATCGGTGAAGTTGAGGGCCTCCAACTCCTCGATGAACGCATCAGCAGACCAGATGCGCTGCACGGGGAGCCCCTCGCGCCGCAGCTCAGCGGCGAGCTCCTCGCGGCCCGCTTCCACCATGTCCTCGCGGCGCTCCCGCGAGAACCACTGCTTGATCTTGTTCCTGGCCCGCGGCGACTGCACGAACCCCAGCCAGTCGCGTGACGGTCCGGCGTCCTCGACCTTCGACGTGAATATCTCGCACGTGTCGCCGGACGACAGCGACGAGTCGAGGGACACCAGCCTGCCGTTCACCCTCGCACCGATGCAGGAGTGGCCCACCTCGGTGTGGACCGCGTACGCAAAGTCGACGGGGGTCGAGTTCACGGGCAGGGTGATGACCCGGCCCTTCGGGGTGAAGACGAAGACCTCCTCCTGCTCGAGGTCGGTCTTCAGGTCGGCCATGAACTCGTCGGGGTCGAGGATCTCCGACTGCCAGTCGATGATCCTGTTCAGCCAGTCCAGGTCGTTCGCATCGGTGCCGTGCTTGTAGCCGAAGTGCGCGGCCACGCCGAACTCCGCCTGCTCGTGCATCTCCCTCGTGCGGATCTGCACCTCCAGCGGTTTCCCGCCGGGCCCAATGACGGTGGTGTGGAGCGACTGGTACCGGTTGAACTTCGGCATCGCGATGTAGTCCTTGAAGCGGCCCACGACCGGCCGCCACTTCCCGTGGATGCACCCGAGCGCCCCGTAGCAGTCACGGACGTTGTCCACGATGATGCGGATCGCGTTCAGGTCGAAGATCTCGTCGAAGTCGCGGTCCTTCTGGACCATCTTCTCGTAGATGCTCCACAGGTGCTTCCCCCGCCCGGTGACCTCCCCCACGATGTTCGCCTCCGCGAGGCGGCCCTGCACCTCGGCGATCGCCTTTGCCAGGTAGACGTCGCGCTCCGGGGTCCGGCTGGAGACGAGGTGGTCCAGTTCTGCGAACCGCTTCGGGTAGAGAGCCGAGAAGGCGAGGTCCTCCAGTTGCTGCTTCATGTCCTGCATGCCCAGGCGGTGCGCGAGCGGTGCGTAGAT
This sequence comes from Actinomycetota bacterium, assembly GCA_046091825.1. Lineage (GTDB taxonomy): Bacteria > Actinomycetota > Acidimicrobiia > Acidimicrobiales > Ilumatobacteraceae > UBA2093. The sequence continues at coordinate 51,620 of JBJTCK010000105.1, forward strand.
GTCGAGAGTCTCCTGGGCGACCCGCTGCTGCTTCTCGATGGGCATCCCGGCGAGGGTCCGCATGTTGTGGAGCCGGTCGGCAAGCTTGATGACGAGCACGCGGATGTCGCGGGCGATGGCCACCAGCATCTTGCGCATCGTCGCCGCCTGCTGCTCCTCGCGCGAGTCGAACTGGAGCCGTTCCAGTTTCGTGACGCCATCGACAATCTCGGCGACCTCGTCGCCGAAGTCGCGCTGCACGTCCGCGAGGGTGATCTCGGTGTCCTCTACCGCGTCATGGAGGAGCGCCGCGGCGAGCGAGACCTCGTCCAGGCCAATATCGGCCACGATCCTGGCGACAGCAATCGGGTGGTTGATGTAGGCCTCCCCGGAGGACCGCATCTGGTTCTGGTGGGCCCGGCGCGCGGTCTCGTAGGCCCTGTTGACGAGGGCGACCGGCTGGCGCGGGTGGCGCCTGCGGTACGAGCTGAGCAGTGGGGCGAGTTCCTCGATGGGCGCGCTGTGGTGCCTTCGCCACGGGAGGACGCGGTCGGCTGTGCCCATGAGTGAAGATTAGCGACGGGCCTTCTTCCGCGGGCGCGGGGGGTGGCTCAGCACCGACTCGGCCACGGCGGCAGCCGCCTCCGGTGATGCCTCGGGGTCGGCGACCGTGGTGACAACGGCTCCCCTCCGGCTGGCCGGCGCGCCCGTGGCCATGAGATGGGCCATCTCTGCGCCGGTCGACAGGTGCGACCGGTACGGCGCGTACCTGGGGTCGCGGTTCTTCAGCAGGCCGAGCAACGGCGAGGCGATGAAGATCGATGAGTAGGCACCGGTGGCGAGGCCGACGAGGAGCGCGAGGGCGAACTCGCGCAGGGCGACAGCACCGAAGACGCCGGATCCGAGAACGAGCAGGCTGAACACGGGGAGGACCGCAGCGATGCTGGTGTTCAGCGATCGCATGAGCACCTGGTTCATCGACACGTTGATGACGTCCCCGGACGACACCCTCGCGCCGGAGAAGCGGGCCGAGTTCTCGTGCACCTTGTCGAACACCACGATCGTGTCGTAGAGGGAGAACCCGAGGATGGTGAGGAACGCCACGACCGTGGCCGGGGTGACCTCGAGGCCGAGCACCGAGTACACGCCGACACTGATGCCGACGTCGTGCACCATGGCCGCGATCGCGGAGAGCGCCATTCCCCACTCGAACCGCCACGAGATGAAGACCGACACGAAGAGCATGAAGACGAGGAGCGCCCTGACGGCCTTGTTGGTGATGCTGCGGCCCCACGTGGAACTGACGGTGGCGACACTCACGCTGTCCTGGCCAGAGCCGGCTTTTGCCGCCAGCTTGTCCTGGACGTCCTTCTGCACGGCCTCGGTCTGCTCGCCGGCCTGGATGCGAAGGCGCTGGTCCGTGCCGGAGCTCAGAACCTGGAACTTGGCCGAGGCCTCCTCGACGCCCGCCTCCTTCAGCACCTCCCGCGCAGTCTCGATGGTGAGCTGCCCGCTGACGGGCGCCTCCCATGCCACTCCGCCCTTGAAGTCAATGCCCAGGTTCAGCCCCTGGAGGAAGAGCGACACGACGGTCACGACCAGGAGCACCCCGGAGAAGACGAAGCCGTACCGGCGGCGACCGTAGAAATCGACCGTGGTCTCGCCGCGGTACAGGCGTTGCCAGCGTCCGGCCATCAGTTCACCTCCGCTGCGGTGACGGCAGGGCGCACGCCGAGGACGCGGCCCTTGTTCATGAGTCTCGTGCGGGCCAGGAGAAGGACCGTGGGCCGCGTGAAGAAGTAGGACACGACCATGTCGGAGATCGTGGAGAGGGCCAGGAAGAACGCGAAACCGCGGACCGACCCGACAGTCAGCCACCACAGGACGACCGCACCGAGGAGCGAGACTGTGTCGGCGGCGAGGATGGTGCGCCAGGCGCTCTCGAACCCGCGGGCTGCGGAGTTCCGCAGGGTGCGGCCGCTCTGCACGTCGTCCTTCAGGCGCTCGAAGAACACCACGTACGAGTCGACGGTGACGCCGATGGAGACGATGATGCCCGCCGCGCCGGACAGCGTGAGCGCGAGCCCGTTCGTCTTGGAGAGCCACGAGATGACGCTCCACAGGAGCATACCCGACACGCCCAGGCCGGCGACCACCACGAGGGCGATCAACCGGTAGTAGAAGACGAGGAATGCGAGCACGAGGAGCACGCCGAGGAGACCCGAGACGATCGCCGCATTGAGGGAGTCCTTGCCGAGCGTGGCGGACACGGTCTGCACCGTGGGCGCGTCGAACTTGACGGGGACCGCACCGAACTGCAGGATCTTCGCGAGGTCACGGGCCTCCTTCTCGGTGAAGTCCCCCGTGATCTGCACAGACCCGTTGAAGTCGGGGGTCTGCACGACCGGGGCCGAGATGACCTTGCCGTCGAGGATGATCGCCACCTGCTTGGTGGGGCACTCCGCACCCCCATCGAAGCACTTCTTGGCGAGCGCGTTCCACACGTCCTCGCCGTCCGCGCCGCCGCGCAGGTTGACGCTGACTGCCCAACCGCCCTGGGAGATGTCCGCCGTTGCTTCCTTCTCGAACACCTCGCCGTTCGCCGCGACCGGGCCGACCAGGTAGACCATGTTCCCCTTGGCCGCCGGGAGCACGTCCTGGCCGGGCTGCAGTCCGGTGCCGTCCCCAGCAGCGTCGCCCGCTGAATCGTCTGAGGCATCGTCCGTCTGCGCGGGAACGGTTGTCGTCGCGTCGCCCGCCTGCGCGGGAACGGTTGTCGAGGTGTCGGCTGCGGGTGCACCGCGCGAGCTGCCGAGCCCGCCCGAGGGTGCCGCGAGAGTGGTGTCTGGCGATGCTGGCACCGTGGTGCCTGCCGTGCCTGCGACGGTGGTGGTCGTTGCCCCAGCAACGGTGGTCGTCGACGAGGGGTTGTTCTCGGCCTGGCCGAGCACGGGGCGGAGCTGCACCTCGCCGGTGCGCCCGACCAGCTCCAGGGCGCGCTGCTGGTCCTTCACACCGGGCAGGTTGACGACCACGGTGGAGCCCTGGCGGATGATCTCGGGCTCGGCCACGCCGATCGAGTCGACCCTCTGCCTGATGACCTCGACGGCCACGCCGATGGCTGCCTCGTCGTACTCACCGTCGGGAATCAGCGTGACCGATGCACCGCCCTGGAGGTCGAGACCGAGCGACGGTGAGTTGCCGGCGATGAGGTTGCCCGCGAAGAGCCCTCCCGTGACGAGCACGGTGAGGACGAGCGTGACGACGAGCCGGCGGGGCATGGGACCTACTTGGTCTCGGCGGGCTGGGTCTTGCGTGCGACCGCACCCCGGGAGACCCGGATCTCGATTCGCTCGCTCCCGTGGCCGTCAGCGATGTCGAGCCACACGATGTCGCCCTCGATCATGGAGATGAAGCCGTAGATGCCCGAGTTGAGCACGACCTCGTCGTTCACGGCGAGGCTCGACTGGAGTGACTGGGTCTCCTTCATGCGCTTGCGCTGGGGGCGCAGCAGCAGGAAGTACATGCCGGCGAAGATCGCCCCGAAGAAGACGAGCTGGAAGACGGCGCTGCCCCCGCTCGAGCTACTGGTGGAGGTCTCTGCGGCAAGTGAGGAAATCACGGAGTCCGAGCCTAGCGACTCGGCCCGTGGCGACCCCTCTCAGCCCCAGACCCCCAGGATGTCGCGGCGCAGGGTCCCGAACGTCCCGTCAGCAATGGCCGCCCGGATCGCGTCCATCAGCTGGAGAGTCCACGAGATGTTGTGGATGGAGACGAGCCGGGATGCCGTGGGCTCCCCTGCCTGCATGAGATGGCGGACGTAACCGCGCGAGTGCCTCTCACAGACCCAGCAGGAGCACGACGGGTCGAGGGGCGAGTCGTCGAGGGCGAACCGGGCGTTCTTCACGTGGAGCTTGCCCCCGGAGGTGAGTGCGGTCCCGTGCCTGCCGAGCCTCGTCTGCAGGACGCAGTCGAACTGGTCCACCCCGAGCGCGACCGCCTCAACGATGGACGCAGGGTCACCGACGCCCATCAGGTACCTCGGCCGGTCGGCAGGAAGATGCTCGATCGCGGCGGCGAGTGCGGGCAGCATCTCCTCACGGGTCTCCCCGACAGACAGCCCGCCTATCGCGTACCCGTCGAAGCCCACGTCCACCGTCCGCCGCGCACTCTCGCGGCGCATCGCCTCGTGGATGCCGCCCTGCACGATCCCGAACAACGACTGGTCGGCACGGGTGTGGGCCGCTCTCGCGCGGATGGCCCACGCATGGGTCCGCTCGAGTGCCAGCCGGATCTCGGCATCGGTGGCCGGCAGTGACGTGCAGACATCGAGCACCATCTGGATGTCTGCACCGATCCGCTGCTGCACGTCCACGGCGGCCTCCGGGCTGAACCGGTGCATGGAACCGTCGTAGGTGGACTTGAAGGTGACGCCGTCGTCATCGACTTTCGGGTCGAGCGAGAAGACCTGGAATCCGCCTGAGTCTGTGAGCGTGAGGCCGTCCCAGCCGGCGAACCTGCCGAGGCCGCCGAAGCGCTCGATGACGTCGGCGCCGGGCCGGAGCATGAGGTGGTACGTGTTGCCGAGGACGATGCGGGCCCCGAGCGCGGCGTAGTCATCGGCACTCAGGTACTTGACCGCGCCGCGCGTGCCCACGGGCATGAAACACGGGGTCTCGTAACTGCCGCGGGCCGTCACGGCGGTCCCCGCGCGGGCCGCGCCGGCGGTGGCGGACTGGACGTGGTTGACCGCGAACATCAGTCACCCGCCAGGCTGCGGTCGAGGAGCATCGCGTCACCGAAGGAGAGGAACCGGTACCGCTCCGCCACCGCCTCGGCGTACAGGCGGCGCCACCGCGGGCCGACAAACGAGTCGATCATCAACAGTAGCGACGTCCTCGGCATGTGGAAGTTCGTGAGCAGGAGATCCACGGACTGCCACTGGTGTCCCCGGGTGATGAAGAGCGACGTCCGGCCCGAGAGCTCGCCCGTGGCGGCCGCGGACTCGAGCGCCCGTGCGGCGGTGGTGCCGACGGCGACCACGCGTCCGGCCTTCCCGCATGCCTCCAGTGTCGCCTCCGGCACGGAGTAGGACTCGGTGTGGATGCGGTGCTCCAGTGGGTTCTCCGCGGTGACGGGCTTGAAAGTGTCAAGACCGACCACCAGCTCCACCCGGGCCATCGTCACGCCCCTGTCCGTCAGCCGTGCGAGGAGTTCCTGGGTGAAGTGGAGCCCCGCAGTGGGGGCGGCGGCGCTGCGTGCGTCGCGCGCGTACACGGTCTGGTAGCGCTCCTTGTCCTTGAGGGACCCGCGGATGTAGGGCGGCAGCGGCATGGAGCCGATTCTCTCGATGAGCGCCAGCGGCACATCGTCGAGGACCTCGACCTCGAACGTGTCCCCTGCCTCGGTGCGCGCGCCCACCCTCACCACGCGCTTGCCGTAGAACTCGAGCACCTCGCCCTCACGCAGCTTGCGGGCGGGCCGAACCATCGCCTCCCAGCACCGGCGCCCCTCGTCCCTCGGCTCGAGCAGCAGCACCTCGGCGGCACCGCCGCTTGCCCGCTGCAGGACCAGCCTGGCGGGCAGCACCCGGGTGTCGTTCACGACTAGGACGTCACCATGACCCAGCAGGTCCACGATGTCCGTCATGTGCCTGTGGGCCGGGGCCGAGGCGCCCCGGTCGACGAGCAGCCGCGAGGAGTCGCGGGGCTCCACCGGCTTCTGCGCGATCAGTTCGTCGGGCAGGTCGTAGTCGATGTCCGACAGTCGCACGCAGGAAGGCTACGGGCTGGAGAGATGCCGCCACGCGGCATCCATCGCCACGCGGCCGCGCGGGGTGCGCGCGAGGAGGCCCTGCTGGATGAGGAACGGCTCGTACACGTCCTCGACCGTCTCGGGTTGCTCCCCCACCGCAATCGCGAGTGTCGTCAGGCCCACGGGCCCTCCGCCGAACCTCTCGCACAGGGCGTTCAGGATCGCCCTGTCGACCTTGTCGAGACCGATCGCGTCCACACCGAAGACGCGGAGAGCCTCGTCCGCGGTGGCGGGGTCGATCACGCCGTTCCCTCGCACCTCGGCGAAGTCGCGCACGCGGCGCAGCAGGCGGTTCGCGATGCGCGGCGTGCCGCGGCTCCTCCGTGCGATCTGCTCCGCACTGTCGCCGTGCAGGGGGACGTCAAGGATCCCCGCGGCACGCTCCACGATCGCGCGCAGTTCCGCGTCGTCGTAGAAGTCGAGTCTGGCCACGAGGCCGAAGCGGTCGCGCAGCGGGCCGGTGATCATGCCCGTGCGGGTCGTCGCCCCGATCAGCGTGAACCGCGGCAGCGAGAGCCGAATCGACGAGGCAGCCGGACCCTTGCCGACCACGATGTCGATCTGGAAGTCCTCCATGGCCGGGTAGAGGATCTCCTCGACGGAGCGCGAGAGACGGTGGATCTCGTCGATGAAAAGGACGTCTGACTCCTGCAGCTTCGTGAGGATCGCGGCGAGGTCGCCCGCGCGCTCGAGCGCCGGCCCGCTGGTCACGTGCAGACCCACACCCATCTCGGCGGCCACGATGCCTGCCATCGTGGTCTTGCCGAGCCCGGGCGGCCCCGCGAGGAGGATGTGGTCGGCGGCCTGACCGCGCTGCTTCGCCGCGCCGAGCACGATGTCGAGGTGCTCCTTCAGTTCGCGCTGGCCGACGAACTCGTCGAGCGCACGCGGCCGCAGGCTGGCCTCGTCGACGTGGTCGGCATCCGAACGGACGGCGGGGTCCATGAACTCATCCCGCACGGCGTGCCCCCAGCAGCGCGAGCGCGTCACGCAGCATCGACTCCGGGGCGTCGACGCTCGTGACCTGGCGCATCACGTCACGGATCTCGTCGGGCCCGTACCCGAGGGCGGTCAGTGCCTCCCTCACGTCGGCCGCGGCGGACTGCACGGAGCCGTCCGGCCCGACCGTGGTGACGGAGTCGACGTTGAGCCTCGACTTCAGTTCCACCATCAACCGCTCGGCGGTCTTCTTGCCGACCCCGGGGACCGCGGTGAGCGCGGCAGTGTCACCGGAGGCGACGATGGTGACGAGGGACTGCGGCGAGTACGTGGAGAGGATCGCCATCGCCATCGCCGGGCCGATTCCGTGCGTGGCGATGAGCACATCGAACGTGTCCCGCTCGGTGCGGCTCGTGAAGGCGTACAGCGTCTGGGCGTCGTCCCTGATGTGGTGGTGGACGTGGACGAACACCGGCGACGTGGGCTCCATCTCCGCGAACGTGGCGGAGGTGACGATGCACAGGTAGCCGACCCCGTGGACCTCGATGAGGACGGAGGACGGTGCGGTGCGCTCGAGGACGCTGCCGCGCAGGCTCCCGATCATGCCCGCCCCCGCGAGATCGCCGCGTCCCTGAGTGCCGCGAACGGCGCCACCGCGCAGTGGCACAGTGCGATCGCCGCGGCATCGGCCGCGTCCGCCGGCTTGGGAACCGACGACAGCCCGAGGCGGTGCTGGACCATCTTCTGCACCTGCGCCTTGTCCGCGCCGCCCCACCCCGCAACCGCGTCCTTGACCTGGGACGGCGTGTACTGGGCGACGGTGCATCCCGAGTTGGCCGCGAGGGCGATGACCACACCGCTCGCCTGCCCCACGGACATGGCGGTGCGGACGTTGTTCTGGAAGAAGACCTGCTCCACGGCGACCGCTGACGGGCCGAACTCCGCGATCAGGGCGGCGACCTCGCGCTGCAGCAGGCCCAGCCGCTCCGGCAGGGGGTCCGTGGCGGATGTCCGGATGACACCCATGGACAGGGCCTTCGGCGCCTTGCCCGGGGCCGTGCCGAGCACGGCATACCCGCACCGGGTGAGGCCGGGGTCGATCCCGAGGACGATGTCCATGGCGTTCCTGGCGTCCGCGGGGCCAGAGCCGGCGGGACAGGCAACAGCGCGGGGACCGAACATAGGTTCGTATGGTAACGGGTGGGACGCCCGGTGGCGAGCCTTTCCGCGGTGGCGTCAGGCCGTGCGGGATGCCTCCACTGCGGCCACCAGTTCGTCGACAGGGCGGTACGTGAGACCCGCGATCGCCCTGTGCGCATACGAGATGGTCCCCGCAGGGCTGACCACGAAGACGCTGCGGCGGGGGAACCCCAGCGGGCCGATCGTGCCGTACTTCTCCGCCACCGCCTTGTCGGTGTCGGCGAGGAGCGGGACCTTGAAGCCGTGACGGGCGGCGAACGCCTCGTGGCTGGCCATGTCCTGGGAGGAGATGGCCAGGACCTGGGCGCCGACCCCGGAGAAGGCGTCCAGTTCGTTGTTGTACGAGTTCAGTTGCTTCGTGCAGACCGCAGTGTCGTCACCCGGGTAGAAGACGACCACCACGGGCTGGCCCCGGAACTCCGAGAGCGTGTACGAGCGCCCGCCCGTTCCGGGCAGGGTGAAATCCGGGGCGGAGTCGCCTATTCCGACAGCCATCAGCCGACCTCTTCCATGATTGATTCCGCGATGTCGAAGTTCGCGTAGACGTCCTGCACGTCGTCGTTGTCCTCGAGGGTATCCATGATCCGCAGGATCTGGCGCGCATCATCGGTGTCCGTCACCTCGATCGTCGTGGACGAGACCATGGTGCTCTCCGCCGACTGCACCGCGATCCCGGCACCTTCGAGGCCCTCCTTCACGTCCCACACCGAGGAGGGGTCGGTCAGCACGCGCCATGAACCGCCGTCGCGCTCCACGTCGTCGGCTCCTGCCTCCAGCGCGGCCGTCATCACCGCGTCCTCGTCGAGCGCGCCGTCCACGAGAATCACCCCGCGGCGGCTGAACTGCCAGCCCACCGCACCGGGTTCTGCCATGGCCCCGCCGAACTTCGTGAACGCGCTGCGCACGTCCGACGCGGTGCGGTTCCTGTTGTCGGTCAGCACGTCGATCAGCATCGCCACGCCACCGGGTGCGTACCCCTCGTAGGTGATCGACTCGTAGTTCGCCCCGTCGTTCTCGCCGATGCCGCGCTTGACGGCGCGGTCGATCGCGTCCTTCGTCATCTGGGCGGCCTTCGCCTTCAGCACCATCGTGCGCAGGGACGCGTTCGAGTCGATGTCTCCCCCGCCCTGGCGGGCCGCCACCTCGATCTGCCGCGCGAGCTTGGCGAACAGCTTGCCCCTCGCCTTGTCGGCGGCGCCCTTCTTGTGCTTGATGGTTGCCCATTTGGAGTGCCCGGACATCGTCAGCCTTCCTTCTTCTCTCGGGAGTCGGTGTGTGATGAGCCGTCCTCAGCCCGGCCCGGGCCGACGACGGAGACAAAGTAGCCGTGCAGGCGGTCGTCGCCCGCGAGCTCGGGATGGAACGACGCGGCCAGCACGTTGCCGCTCCGCACGAGGACCGGCTCGCCGCGCAGTGACCCGATGACCTCGACCCCCTGCCCGACCCGCTCGATGCGCGGGGCACGGATGAAGACCCCGTGGAACGTGCCCTCGACGATGTCGATGTCCGTCTCGAACGAGTCGACCTGGCGTCCGAACGCGTTCCTGCGCACGGAGATGTCAATCGCACCGAAGCAACGCTGGTCGGCCCGGCCGTCGAGCACCTCCGCGGCAAGGAGGATCATCCCGGCGCACGTTCCGAAGACTGCCATGCCGTCCCCGATCCTCGCGGCGACCGCAGCGAAGAGACCCGAGGACTCAAGCAGCTGCGACATGGTGCTCGACTCGCCACCGGGCATCACGAGCGCATCGACGCCGTCGAGGTCGGCGGGTGTCCGCACCTCGCGAGTGGACGCGCCGCAGCGGCGCAGCGACTCAGCGTGAGCCGCGAACGCGCCCTGGAGCGCGAGGACCCCGATGACCGGGGGCACCTGGAGGCCTCGCGTTCATGCGCCGGTCACCAGCCGCGTTCTGCGTAGCGCTGGTTGATCTCGTCCATCCCGATGCCGGTCATCGGTGCGCCGAGGCCACGGCTGACCTTGGCGAGGATGTCCGGGTCACGGAAGTGCGTTGTCGCCTCGACGATGGCCTTCGCCCTGAGCGCAACGGTGGACTGCTCGCTCTTGAAGATGCCGGAGCCCACGAACACCGCCTCGGCACCGAGCTGCATCGCGAGCGCGGCGTCCGCAGGCGTGGCGATCCCGCCGGCGCAGAAGATCGGCACCGGAAACCTGCCGGTCTCGGCGATCTCCTGCACGAGGGGCAGCGGCGCCTGCAGCTTCTTGGCCCAGTCGAACAGTTCGGCCGCGTCCGCCTGGGTGACCCGGCGGATGTCGCCGAGGATGCTGCGCAGGTGACGCACCGCCTCCACGATGTTGCCGGTTCCGGCCTCGCCCTTCGAGCGGATCATGCAGGCCCCCTCGGACACGCGCCTCAGGGCCTCGCCGAGGTTTGTCGCACCGCAGACGAACGGGACGGTGAAGGCGAACTTGTCGATGTGGTGCGTCTCGTCGGCCGGGGTGAGGACCTCCGACTCGTCGACGAAGTCGACGCCGAGGGCCTCGAGTATCTGCGCCTCGACGAAGTGCCCGATGCGCGCCTTCGCCATGACGGGGATGCGGACTGCGGCCTTGATGCCCTCGATCATCTCGGGGTCGCTCATGCGTGCCACGCCGCCGTCACGGCGGATGTCGGCAGGCACCCGCTCGAGGGCCATCACGGCGCACGCGCCGGCGTCCTCGGCGATGCGGGCCTGCTCCGGGGTGACGACATCCATGATGACGCCGCCCTTCAGCATTTCTGCGAGCCCGCGCTTGACGCGCTGGGTGCCGACGGAGGACTGGGACGGAGAGGTCATGGGCAAAGCGTACCGAGGGCCCCGCGCCCGTTCACCCGGCATTCGGGGCGGACAACGGTCACGGACGGGGGATCAGGTGGCGGGCCAGCCGACCTTCTTCGGGTCGACGCCCGGGTCGACCTGGGCGAGGGACTTCTTGAACCCGAGCTCGATCCAGGTGCGGCCCGGGGTCATGCGGACGACCGCGCCGCTCGCGTCAGTGAAGTTGAAGACGTCCTTCTGCTCGGCCCGGGTCCACGTGATCGGGATGATGGCGCCGTTCGTCAGGACGAAACCGTCGCCCTTCCCTGTCGTCTGCGCCTCGGGGCTCTTGCGGTCCGCCCAGCTCCGCTTGTACGTGCAGTACAGGACGATCACGTTCCTCGCGTTCACCTGGTCGACCGGCGTGGTGCCCTCGGCCGACATGTGCGGCTCGAGCTCGCGCTTCACGTTCTCCGTGTACCGCAGGAACTGACCAGAGGCCGCGTCCCACTTCCAGTACACCTTCACGTTGTACATCGAGATCTTCGCGCCGTCGACCGGGACCGCCGTGGACGGCATCGCGTCGCTCACGCCGCGGAACAGGAACTGTGCGGGCGGCGGGCCGGACCCCTCGGGCGCCAGGCCCCAGCCCTTCGTGGTGCTCGCGTAGAGGTTGTGCGGGATCTTGCGCGTCTTCTCGCGGTAGTAACCGGCCTTGCCCCTGGATGCCGAGTGGCCGATGTTCACGAGGTCACTGCGGTTGATGACCTGCGTGACCCGGGCGTTGCCGCCGCTCCACATGAACAGGGGCTTGTTGTAGGAACCGAGGAAGATCTTGTCCTGGGTGCGGCCGCTGCGCAGTGGGCCGACGGGGTCGCTGCCGTCGCTGTGGAACACCGCGGCGAACCGGGTGAGACCCTCGACGTTCTCCTCGATCACGATGTCGGCCTTGTTGAGGCCTGCCTGCGGGCGGGCGTTCGGGTGGTTGTCGATCTTGGCCACGAGTGCGGGCCTTGCCGCCTTGGCGGCATCGTCGACGGGGAGCCCTGTGAGGGGGAAGAGGACGGCCGGCGCCGCCGGTGCGGTGGTGTCGGTGGCTCCCGTGGTGTCGGTGGCCCCGCTCGCACCGCCGCCCCCGCCGCACGAGACCAGGACGGGCGCCATCAGGGCAGCCGCCGCGAGTGCTGCGAGTGTCGTGCGCTTCTTCATGTCAGATCTCCTTGAGGCGGGCTATCCGGTCCTCGATCGGGGGGTGCGTGTTGAACAGGTTATGGAACCGGGCCAGCCGTCCCGCGTCACCGACACCGGAGAGGGGCTGCTCGATCCACAGGTGTGCGGTCGCCATGGACGCGGAATGAGTCACCGTCACGTCGTCCCGCAGTTTCTCGAGGGCCGAGATGAGACCCGGCGGGTAGCGGGTCATCTGGCACGCGGAGGCATCCGCGAGGGACTCCCTGTTGCGGCTGACGGCGGCGTGCATGAGGCGGGCAAAGAGCGGGGCGAGGACCAGGAGGGCAATCCCGAGGAAGGCAAGGGGGTTCGAGGAGTCGTCGCGGTCGCCGCTGCGCGAGACCCGGCCGCCGTTCCACCACATCAGGCGGATCGTCACGTCCGTGAGGATTGCCACCGCACCCACCATGGTCACTGCGAGCGTGGAGACGAGGATGTCGTAGTTGCGGATGTGGGAGAGCTCGTGCGCGACGACCCCCTCCAGTTCGACCCTGTTCATCTTGTCCAGCAGCCCGGTGGTCACGGCGATCGCCGCGTGCTGGGGGTTGCGCCCCGTGGCGAATGCGTTCGGCGCCTCGTCCTCGATCACGTACACGCCGGGCTTCGGAAGTCCGCTCGCGATGCAGAGCCCCTCGACCAGGTTGTGCAGCCGCGGGTACACGGCCGGGTCAGCGGGCACGGCCCTGCTCACGGCGAGCGCGATCCTGTCCGCCTTCCAGTACGAGCCGAAGGCCATCCCGCCTGCGAGGACGAGGGCGATGACGGTGCCCGCCGTGCCGTTCCCGACCAGCACGCCGACCGCCATCCCCACGAGGACCACCAGCGCGACGAATGCGGTCATCAGCATGACCGAGCGGCGCTTGTTCGAGGAGATGAGATCGTGCATGGGACACCGAGCCTACGAAGGCCCGGGCCTCAGAACTGGACTTTCGGCGGGTTGTCCGCCGCCGGCTCTGCGTCGAAGTAGTCGCGGGGCCCGATTCCGGCGAGACGGGCGATGAAGAGGCCGGGGATCTTCTGGATGGCGTTGTTCAGCCCGAGGACCTCGTCGTTGTAGAACTGGCGGGCGTAGGCCACCCTGCTCTCCGTCGAGGTCAGCTCCTCCTGGAGGGCGAGGAAGTTCGCATTGGCCTTCAGGTCCGGGTAGGCCTCGGACAGCGCGAACAACTGCCGCAGCGCGCCCGTCACGGCGTTGGATGCCCCGGCCTGCGCCGAGGGGGTGGACGGCGCGGCCATCGCGGCCTGGCGCGCGGAGATGACCGCATCGAACGTGGACTTCTCGTGCTCCGCGTATCCCTTGACCGTCTCCACGAGGTTCGGGATCAGGTCGAGCCGGCGCTTCAGCTGCACGTCGATCTGGGACCAGGCGTTGTCAACCCGGTTGCGGCGCTGAATGAGGGAGTTGTAGAGCAGCACGCCGATGACGATGACCGCCGCGATGACGATGAGTGCGATCTGCATGGTGTCTCGTTGTCTCCTTGTCTCCCGGACTCCCGGCTTCCCGGTCTCCCGGTCTCCCTGTCTCCCGGTCTCCTGCCCGCCCCGGCAACGGGAACCGGCGCCGCAGCAGGAACAGTCAGTCCCTACGGATTCTCGGGCGCCGCACCAGGCGGTGCTCGAATCTCCTCAGCATACGGGGCACCTCGACCACCGTCGGGTCGGCCTCCTCCATGCGCAATGCGCGTTCGTAGAGCCCCACGTAGTGGGCCGCGAGCGAGTCCATCGAGTACCCGGCGGACCGTGCGGTGCCCGCAGCGACGAGTCGTGCGGCCAGCCGGGGGTCCACCATCACCCGGGCGATGGCAGCCGCGAGTGCGCGCTCGTCGCCCGGTTCCACCAGCAGGGCGTCTGTGTCGTGGGTCGCCACGTTCGTGTAGCCGTCGATGTTGCTGGCGACCACCGGGGTCCCCGCCGCCATCGCCTCGAGGAGCACCACGCCGAACGACTCCCCACGCAGCGACGGAGCGCAGAACACTCTTGCCCGCTTCAGCCGTTCGACCTTCTCGGAGTCGCTGATCCGTCCCAGCCACTCGACTCTCGGGTCGGACCCGAACCTGCGCCTCAAGTCGGCTGTCTCCGGCCCGTCGGAGGCGACCCAGAGGGCAACGTCCGTGGGGAGATGCTCGAGTGCGGCGAGCAGAACCCCCAGACCCTTCCGCGGCTCGTGACGGCCGACGAAGAACACCGCGTTCTCACGGGGCATCTCGGCCCCCAAGAACGCACCGAGGTCGATCCCGTTGAAGAGCACCTCGTACTCGCCCGAGATGTAACGCTGCGCGAGCTCGACCGCGTCCTTCGACACTGCCACCCGGATGTCGATGCGCGAGGCGATTCGCGTGAGCTGCCTGTTGAAGACCCGGTACGCCGCGGACTCCCCCGCCGAGTGGAACGTGGCCACGATGGGGGCGAGCTTCATGAGAACGGCGGAGAGCGACGGCCCGGGCACGAGTGGCTCGTGGACGTGGAGCACGTCGAAGGCCTCGTCGTTCAGCGCGCGGATCGTGCGCAGGGCCGCCGGCACGTCCGGCGCGAGCGGCGCGACGGAGCCGTTGACCGCGGTGGGGAGACTGTTGCCGAGCGGCGTGACGAACGATTCCGGCGGGGGGCCGTCGCACGGGCCCAGCACGCGCACCTCGTGGCCGAGTGCCCTCATCGAGCGCGCGAGCCCGAGGACCTGCTGCTGCACGCCGCCGGGAATGGTCAGGCTGTACGGGCACACCATTCCCACGCGCAGCATGGGGACTACGGTACTGGCATGCCCGAAGAAGCGTCCTTCCGCCCCGCACTCTCGATCGTCGCCACCGCCGGCAAGCGGCGCGCGATGCTGGACATCGCGAGAGAGGCCGAGTCCCGCGGCTTCTCGGGCATCGCGTGCCCGAGCCTGGGGGGCACGATGGGACTGTGCGTGTCGCTCGCGCACGAGACGTCGACCATCCCCTACTGGACGTCCATCCAGCCGATCTACTACAGCCACCCCGTCGAGGCCGCCAACACCGCCGCCCACATCCACGAGGTGTCGGGCGGCAGGTTCCGGTTCGGCATCGGCGTGAGCCACGGGCCGGTCACATCACGGCTCGGGGTCGAGACGGGCAAGCCCCTCTCGGACATCCGTCACTACGTGGAGGCGATGCGCGCGAACGAGAGGTTCGGCGGGCCGCTGCCGCCGGTCTACCTGGCGACGCTGCGAAACAAGATGCTGGAGCTCGCCGCCGAGGTCTCCGAGGGGGCTGTCTGGGCGAACGCGTCGCTCAGCCACATGTCCGCCCAGCTCGACCAGGTCCCGGCCGCGCGCACGAAGGAGGGGTTCTTCATGGCGAACATGGTCCCCACCGTGATCGACGACGATGTCGAGGCCGCCCGTGCGGTCAACCGCAAGACCCTGACCGGCTACGTGTCACTGCCGAACTACCGCAACTACTGGCGTGCTGCCGGGTACGTCGAGGAGATGGACGCCATCGAGGCGGCGATCGACGCTGGCGACAGGGACAAGGTCACCGCGCTCATGTCGGACGCATGGCTGGACGACTGCACCGTCAGCGGCCCTGCGGGGCGCGTGCGCGACAGGCTTTCCGAATGGGCCGCGACCGGCGTGCACCCGATCGCCGTGATGTCCTCCACCTCCGGGGGCCAGGCCAAGGCGATCGGAGAGCTGTTCGCCGCCTACAGCTGAGCGGGGAGGTCCTCCACCCGAGCCTTGATCTCGTCACGGATCAACCGGACCTCCCCGATGGGTCTCGCCTTCGGGTCATCCAGCGGCCGGTCCACGTAGCGTTTCCCCGGCACGAATGGGCACGTGTCCCCGCACCCCATGGGGCATCAGTCCCGCCCGTCGAAGAGGACTCTCGTGAGAGCAAGTGCGGCCGCACCGCCGGTGACCTGCATCACCACGAACATCGGCACGGAACCGGGCGAGATGCCGGCGAAGGAGTCGGAGAACATGCGCCCGAACGCGACAGCTGGGTTGGCGATGCTGGTCGACGAGGTGAACCAGTAGGCACTCGTGATCCAGCCCGCCACCAGTGCCGCGACGTTGGCTCTGGCCTTCAGACCCCCGCGGATGATGAGCACGAGCCCGACGACCGCAACGGCCTCAGAGAACCACTGCGGGCCGCCCGTGCGGATCTTCGTGGACGTCTCCAGCCACGGCCGGGCGAACATGGCGTTCGCTACCCAGCACCCGGTGACGGCACCGGCACACTGCGCAGATATGTCCGCCGCGAGCCGGGACACGGAACCCCCGCCGTCGAGCACATGGCCAATCACCGACACGACTGGGTTGAAGGACGCGCCCGACACCGACCCGAGGACGGTGATCAACCCGAACAGCGCGCCGCCCGTTGCCACCGCGTTCGCGAGCAGCTGGATGCCGACGTCACCGGAGAGATTGGTGGCCATGATGCCCGACCCGACGACCGCCATGACCAGCAGCGCGGTGCCGAGGAACTCGGCGAGGTGCCGCCTCAGCAGCATCCGCCGGGACCGCAGGCGTTGCCGCCGCCCTCGGCCATGATGACGGGCTTTGCCCCGAGCCGGACGAGCGACGTGTCGTTCGGAGCGTCCTCCAGGACCGTGTACCACTCCCACGGGATCTCGCCGTCGTTGATCCACACCTTGTCCTGCACGGAGAAACAGCACGTGGTCTCGTCCTGCACGGTGATGTCAAAGCCGAGCTCGCGCGACTGCTCGATCTTGGCCGCGACATCGTCGGTCGACGCGAGCTCGACGCCCAGGTGGTTCAGCGTGCCCGGCTCGCCGTGACCCTCGATGAGCACCAGCTTGAGCGGCGGGTCGGAGACGGCAAAATTCGCGTAGCCCTCCCGGACCTTGGCCGGGCCCACCCCGAACATCCTGGTGTAGTGCTCGATGGCCTCGGCGAGGTTCCCCACGTTCAGTGCCAGCTGTACCCGTGACATGGGCTCTCCTGTCTCTAGACGGTGCGTCAGGTTGACAGGGCAAATGTACCCACCGTCGGTGAAGACGGTTCGCACCCGGGGTGAACCCGTGGTGTCCGCAGAGCCGCGGCGCGGGAGGGCCTCAGTCCGCGGCCGCAGGGCGGTCCGCGCCGTACCCGGGGTCGCTCGGCCAGTTCGGCTGGAACAGGTGCCACTGCTCGGGTGCGCGGCGGATGAGCCACTCGAGTTCCTCCGCGAGCGCCTGGGTGATGGACGCGACCGACTCGCGCAGCCCCCCGGTGCGGTCCATCGGAAGCGGCGGCCGTACGATCGCGTGGTGCCCGTCCACTCTCGACGTGAAGTAGACGGCAGTGGGCAGCACCGTCGCGCCTGCCCTCAGGCCGAGCATGGCGGGCCCGGCAGGGAGCGTGGTGCGCTCACCGAAGAACGACACGTCGACGCCCCCGCCCTGGATGTCGCGGTCACAGAGGAGACACACGATCTCGTTCGCACGCAGCGCGGACAGCACTGCCGGCGCCGCACCGGGGCCGAGCGGGACGACGTTCATCCCGAGGCTGCGGCGGAGGTCGGCGAACCACTCGAAGAGTTCCGGCGGCTGCAGTGGCTCCACGATGACCGTCATGCGGTGGCCCCTGTCTGCCATCCAGCGCCCGGCCCATTCCCAGCCGCCGAGGTGCGGGAGGGCGAGGATGACGCCCTTGCCGCGGGCGAGGCCCTCCTCGATGTGCCGGAACCCGTCGACCGTGAACATGCGGTCCACGTGGCGCTTGCTGAGGGACGGCAGGCGGAAGCTCTCGGCGTAGTAGCGCATGTAGCTGTCGAAGGCCTGCTGGGACATCTGCCGCAGGGCGAAGCGCGAGATGGTCGGGTTGATGCGGCGCAGGTGTCGCTCGAACATCCCCCGCTTCTCGCGCAGCGACAGTGCGATCCCCGGGGCGAGGAGGGACACCGTGCCCTGGGCGACGAAACCGGGAGTCAGGCGGGCAACGAGCGAGCCGACCCTGTAGCCACCCACCGTGAGGGCACCGGTGACCCCCTCGAGGGGACTAGCCATGCCGCGTGCGGCGCCGCTGCCGCGAGGACACCGAGAGAGTCCGGCGATTCGCCCGCGGGCCCGGACGCGTCACGCGCCGGACCTGGCGCCTGTCGCGGCGCGCCTGGACGGTGGCCGACACCTCAGCCTGGCGCCACACCTTGACGAAACGCTGCACCGCCGTGGCCGTGGTGAGCACGAGCATGACCCACATGACCGGCACGAGCAGGTAGTCGAAGAGCAGCCCGAAGCACAGCACGATGATCCGCTCGGCGCGCTCCATCAGACCGCCCTTTGCGTCGAGACCCAGGGATTCCGCCTTGGCGCGCTCGTACGAGATGAGCGACGACACACCCATCACCGCCATCGGCAGGATGGCGAGGTGGGCGCTCTCCTCCGAGGCGAAGTACCACGCCACGCCCCCCAGGAGGACGGAGTCGGTCACGCGGTCGATCACGGAGTCGAAGAACGCACCGCGCTGGCTGGCGGAGTTCTGAGCCTTCGCGAGCGCCCCGTCGAGCATGTCGGGCACCGCCGCGAGAATGACGAGCAGCAGGCCCACCCGGAGCGTGCCGGCCCCGATGGCGAAGGCGGCGCCCACCGAGATGAGCACGCCGATCGCGGTCATGTGGTCCGGGGACATCCCGGTGCGACGCAGGAGCATCCCCACGGGGCGCACCAGGCGCTCGATGGGCGCCCTGAACCTGCCGTCGAACATCGTCGGAACGCTAGTTCGCCGGGGTCCCGCCGGGGGACGATGCACCGTCGGGATTGGCCTCAACGAGCACCTCCATGACCCGTCCGTCCACCGCGTCGACCAGCACCAGCCCGCGCTGCTGCGGTGGCTCCTCCGCGCTGTAGCAGAAGATCCGCCACGTGGGCCTGGAGCGCAGGCCACGCCACACCTGCTGTGCAGAGGCGTGGCCCGTCACGAACCCGACGCTGGCGGTTGCCCTCACGAGCGCCTCCTTCTCGTCGACCGTCATGCGCCAGCCGCTCGTGAAGCTCACCAGTGCCGCGAACCCGAGCAGCCCCGCCGCGAGGAGCGCGCCGTCGTTCACGATGACGGATGTCCCCCTGTCGGCCGTGGCCCACACGGACCCCGCCGCGACCGCCATGGCCGCGTAGATGTACGCAGGGATGCGGCGCCGGCTGTTGTCAGGGAACTCGTAGGCGCCCGCGAAGTCGACCGCATTGAGATCCTCGGGCAGTTGGTCGCGCAGTTCGTCACTCATCAGTTCTCCGGTCGGTCGTTGTCCCACGCCGCACGGATGCGCGCGGCGGTGTCCTCGAGTGGCTCGGGCAGTGTGCGCGTGTTGGCGACCGACGTCATGAAGTTCGCGTCGCCCTCCCACCGCGGCACGATGTGCACGTGCAGGTGCTGGGCGATGCTGCCGCCCGCCGGCGCACCCAGATTGATGCCCACGTTCAGGGCATGGGGCCTGTGGGACCTCTTCACGGCCCGCACGCCGGCCGTGACCGTGGCCCACAGCTCGACGGTCTCTTCCTCCGTGGCCTCCTCCAGGTCGGCGAACTCACGGAAGGGCAGCACGAGCATGTGGCCGGTGGAGTACGGGAAGGCGTTGAGTATCGCGAAACAGGTACGGCCGCGGTGCACGATGTGGGCCTCCTCGTCGGTGGCACCGGACGCGAGGATCCGCGAGAAGACGGACTGCCCTGCGTCGCCGGCGGGCGAGTCGTTGAAGCCCTGCACGTATGCGGACCTCCACCCGTTCCACAGCCGGTCGAGACCCACGTCAGTCATCCGTCAGCCCGGAGGACACATCTGCCGAGATGCGCTCCACGAAGGAGTCGAGGGCCACGCCACGCTCCACCTCGCCGCCGCGAGGGTTCACGCCGACCGTGCCGCCGGCGACGTCGTCGTCACCGACCACGAGGACGTAGGGCACCTTGTCCACCTTGGCGTTGCGGATGCGCTTGCCGAGCTGCTCGTCGGAGTCGACGGTCTCGGCGCGGAAACCTGCACGACGCAGTGATGCCGCGACGCCGGCCGCGTAGTCGGAGTGGGCCTGGGCCACGGGGAGCACCTTCACCTGCACGGGCGACATCCACGTGGGGAACGCACCCGCATAGTGCTCGAGCAGCACGCCGAAGAACCGCTCCACCGAACCGAACAGGGCACGGTGGAGCATGACCGGGCGGCGGCGGGACCCGTCCTGGGCGATGTACTCCAGCTTGAACCGCTCCGGCTGGTTGAAGTCGAGCTGGATGGTGCTGAGCTGCCACTTGCGCCCGATCGCGTCGCGCACGTCGATGTCGATCTTGGGGCCGTAGAAGGCGGCGTCGCCCTCCTTGATGCCGTAGTCGAGGCCGAACCGCCCGAGCGCGGCGGCGAGCGCCTCCGTGGCTCTCTCCCACATGTCGTCCGTGCCGACGAACTTCTGCGGGTCCTTGGTGCTGAGGTTCGCGGTGAAATCCGTGAAGCCGAACCGGCGCAGGACGCTCATCACGAACTCGAGCAGAGAGGCGATCTCCTCGGCGAGCTGCTCCTCCGTGCAGAAGATGTGGCTGTCATCCTGGGTGAACCCCCGGATGCGCATCAGGCCGTGGAGGGTGCCGGCACGCTCGTAGCGGTACACGTTCCCGAGCTCGAAGAGCCGGAGAGGCAGCTCGCGGTAGCTGCGCTGACGGCTGTCGAACACGAGACAGTGCATGGGGCAGTTCATCGGCTTCATGTAGTACGTGCCGTTGTCCATCTCCATCGGCGGGTACATGCCGTCCGCGTAGAAGTCCAGGTGCCCGGAGGTGTGGAACAGGTTCGCGTTGGCGAGATGCGGGGTGTACACGAACTGGTACCCGCCGTCCTGGTGGCGCTGGCGACTGTAGTCCTCCATCAGTTTGCGCGCGATGGCGCCCTTCGGGTGCCACACGGCGAGGCCTCCGCCGAGCTCTGAGGGGAACGACAGCAGGTCGAGCTCGTTAGCGAGGCGACGGTGGTCGCGCTTGGCGGCCTCCTCCAGCCGGTGCAGGTGCTCCTTCAGTGCGGCGTCGGACTCCCAGGCGGTCCCGTAGATGCGCTGGAGCATCGGGCCCTTCTCGTTGCCGCGCCAGTAGGCACCCGCCACCTTCTGCAGCGCGAAGTGCCCGAGACGGCCGGTGGACGGCACGTGCGGGCCGCGGCAGAGGTCGACGAACTCGTCCGTGTTGCGGTAGACGCTGATGACGCCGCCATCGCCCGCCTCGCCGGAGTCCTCGCCGTCAGCAGACCCCGAACTGACCCGCTCAATGATCTCGCACTTGTACTTCTGCGCGGCAAAGAGGACGAGTGCATCCGCCGCGGGCACCTCCGCGCGCACGAACGGCTGGTCGGCCCTCATGATCTCGCGCATCCGCGTCTCGAGCGCCGCGAGGTCGTCCTCGGAGAAGGTGCGCCCGCCGGGCAGCTCGAAGTCGTAGTAGA
>JBJTCK010000106.1:0-3508 GCA_046091825.1 Actinomycetota bacterium
GGAAGGTCCAGTCGGCCTGGCTGCATACCGTCCTGCTGAATCCCCACCCGCTCCGCCCGCCGGCCGTGCTCCGCATGCCGAAGTTCAACTGGAGCAGTGCCGAGGCGGGCGACATGGTCAATTACTTCGCGTCGGTGGACGGAGCGGAGTACCCCTACGTCTACGATCCCCGCCTCGACGAATCCGACGTGGCGGCGAAGGAGCAGCTGCACCCCGGCCATCTCGAGGGGGCGTTGCGCATCGTCACCAACACCAACTACTGCGTGAAGTGCCATCTCGTGGGCGACTACATGCCGCCGGGCAACGTCAAGGCACTCGCGCCGCAGCTCGAGCGGGTGCATGAGCGTCTCAGGCCGGGATACGTCCACGACTGGATCGCCAACCCGAAGCGATTCCTGCCGTACACGGGCATGCCCGTGAACATCCCGTTCGACAAGCCGGTCAGCCAGGATCTCTACGCGGGCACCAGCGAGCAGCAGGTCGGCGCCCTGACGGATCTGCTCATGCACTTCGACCTGTTCGCCAAGAGAAGTCTCTCGCTCGAGGCCTTTCTCAAGCAGGGGCCTCCGGCGGATCAGCCCGCGGACGGGCAAAAGCCGGCGCAGACGCGGTCTGGGGCCGGTCCGGCCGCACCATCCGCCTCGGTAGCCCCCGCGCCCACGGATACCACGTCGATCGGGAACGGGTCGCGAGCCGTCGCCGCCGATGCCGTCGGTGACTAGGATCCTTTGAAGCAGAGATCCCACGATCCACGACTCGAGTTCGGGCTTCGCCGCTCGCCCACCCCTCTCCGGAGTTTTTTCATGTTCCTCGTGCCAGCCTCTCGGATCGCCCCCGGTCGACGCCTGCGGGCTCGTGCCGTCCGCCAGTTGGGCGCGTGCTCCGCGGCACTCGCGGCCGGCATGCTCGCCGCCCCGGCATTCGCCGAGTGGGGCTCGATCAAGGGGCGCTTCGTCTTCGGCGGGGACGCGCCGGCGGCCGGTGCGCTCACGGTCGACAAGGATGTGGAGGTGTGCGGCAAGCACAAGCTGGTCGCCGAGGAGCTCGTCGTCGGTCCCGACAAGGCCATCGCCAACGTGGTGGTGTACGTGCGAGACAAGGACGTGAAGCTCAATCCGGAGGTGGCGGCGGCCGGTAAGGCGGAGCTCGACAACAAGGGCTGCCGCTTCGAGCCGCATGTCGTCTTCGTACAGACAGGGCAGGAACTGGTGGTGAAGAACTCCGACACCGTCGGTCACAACAGCAACATCGCCACCGTGAAAAACGCCCCGAGTAACAACCTGATCCCCGCCGGAGGTGAGGCGACGGTGAAGTTCGCCAGCGAGGAGGCGATCCCCGCGCAGGTGACGTGCAACATCCATCCGTGGATGAAGGCGTGGCTGCTCGTGCGACCCAACCCCTACGCCGCGGTGTCGAAGCCGGACGGAACGTTCGAGATTCCGGGCGTGCCCGTCGGCGAGGTGGAACTGCAGTTCTGGCACGAGAAGGCCGGATACCTCGGCGAGATGAAGGTTGGTGGCAAGACGGAGAAGCCGTCCCGAGGCCGCATGAAGGTGAAGGTGCCGGCGGGAGGCCTCGACCTGGGCGAGATCACGCTCGCTCCCGGAGTGTTCAAGTGAGCGGCACGGCCCTGAGGGGGAGAATGAACGCGGCGTCCATGCTGGCGATGATCGTCGGTTTGCTCGCGCTGTCGGGATGCGGGCAGGCGCGGACCCGGGCACCGAGGGCGGATTCCGGTGCTGCAGAACGACTGCGCGCGACGCTCGTCAGCGCATCCCCGTCCGCCGCCTCAGCGGGGACCGAAGCGGTCGTGACCGGGACCGGCTGGGGCACGTTGACGGGTCGCTTCATCTACGCCGGGACGCCCGGAGATCCACAGGCGTTGGTGGTCGACAAGGATCTCGAGGTCTGCGGGAAGGGGGGGATGAAACTGCTCGACCGTGCCCTCCTGGTCGACCCATCATCGAAGGGCGTGGCCAACGTCGTCGTGTTCGCGAGAAAGACCGCCCGGGTCAAGAATCCCGTTCCCGATGTGCCACTGGTCTTCGATCAAAAGAACTGTGAGTTCCTGACCCCGGTCTTCGCCGCGCGGGTGGGACAGCCCGTCGACGTGCGAAACAGTGACCCGATCGGTCACAACACCAACATCGCCGGCACCAGTTTCAACCAGCTGATCCCGGCGGCCGGCAGCACGATCTACAAGGCCACCGCCGAAACGGGCGTGCCGACGATGGTGACATGCAACATCCACCCGTGGATGAAGGCGTACGCCGTGTTCCGCAAGGACGGGTACGTGGCGGTGACGGCGGCCGACGGCACATTCACGATCCCCGACCTCCCCGCCGGCGAGCCGATCGAGTTTCAGGTCTGGCACGAGCGGTCCGGCGGGCTGGGGCTCTCTCGGCCCGACCTCAAGTGGTCGGGGAAGGGCCGGTTCACCGTCACACTCGAGGACGGCCAGACCCGTGATCTTGGGACGCTCGAGGTCCCGGCCGGAGCGCTCGGTTCATGAGCGCGGCAGTTCACACGTCGACAGCCGTGAAGCGCATGAGAACATCCATTTTCCGCGTCCCATCGCGTCGTGAGACATCGGTCACCATGACGAACCCTCCCACGCTCTCTCCCTCGGTCCGGACCTCCTGGCCTCTCGTCGCCATCGGCGCGACCCTGCTCGCATCGACGGGCTGTGGCCGCACGGAACCAGCGTCCTTCCGCCTCAACATGGTGGCCGCCACGAAGACCACCGCGCCGCTCTCCGGCCTCAAGGAGCCGTGGGCCGGCTGGTCGGAAGACCGCCAGCGACAGGTGGCCACGATCCTCGAGGCGATGTTCGGCACGCCCGACAGGCCCGAGGTGGTTCCCGAGACCGGCCTCGATCAGGGGAAACTGAGGCTCGCCGCCGGACCCGTGCACAGCGACATCGTGGGCAGGAAAAACGGCCTCTACCGCGAGCACTGCGTGCACTGCCACGGGATCACCGGAGACGGCATGGGACCGACCGCCGCATTTCTCAACCCCTATCCGCGGGACTACCGCCCCGGGAAGTTCAAGTTCAAGAGCACCTGGCGGGACGCGAAGCCGACCCACGCGGATCTGGTGAAGGTGCTCAACGACGGCATCGCCGGATCCTCGATGCCTTCCTTCGCCCTGCTCAGCCCCCCTCAGGTCGACGCCCTCGCGGAGTACGTCAAGTACCTCAGTATCCGCGGTGAAACGGAGCTCGCCCTGTTCAGCTACATCGAGCAGGAATTGGAGGCGGATGCCACGCTCTCCGAGGATCGCGGCTTCCTCATCGACGAGATCCTCACGCCGGTCGTGGAGAAGTGGGCCGCCGCCGAGGAGGAGGACGCCCACATCCCGATCGCCGATCTGCCCGCCGGCGTCGACTTCGCGCTCGGCCCGACGGCTCCCGGCAATCGCGAGTCGATCGAACTCGGCAGGAAGCTGTTCCACGGCACGGGTGGATGCGTGAAGTGCCACGGCGTCACCGCGCTCGGCGATGGTCAGG
>JBJTCK010000107.1:0-38677 GCA_046091825.1 Actinomycetota bacterium
TCGGCCCGCCGCCTTCACCTTGCGCTGCGTCTCGGCGACCGGCGCGCCGCGGAGCACCTCACGGTCATCGCCGCGACCGTGTCCCGCATCGCCGGCCCCGACCACCCGCTGGTGGCCTACTGCATCGACCCTGATGCCTGAAGCCTGCTCGTGGCGGAGCGTGTCAGTCGAGATTCCTGTGGGGCACCCCGGGCAGGGATGAAGGGCGTTCTGCCCCGATCCGCTCCGGGTGTGCACCGAGCCTGCGCAGGAGGTCCCACACCTGGTCCCATCCGCTCGCCGAGGCCACGCCCCGCGCGGCGTCGACCACGTTCGCGAGTGCCTCCGCAAGCGTCCTCTCCTCGGGCTTCAGCAGGTCTGCGTAGCGCGTGTCGAGCAGGAACGCCGCCCGGTCAGAGGCGAGCATGCCGATGAGGTCGAGGAACCGCTCCAGGTCCCGCACCGCCCCTCCCATCTCGTCCTCGGTCGGGCCGGAACCGGGGGCGGGTGCCGGCCTCATCGCGATGATGTCAAAGAGTCCGCCGAACTGCTCGCGCCGCCCTGGATCGTCGAACAAGGTCAGGACAGTCCCCAGCTTGCGGCCGTCCTGTGTTTCACCGATGGCCGCCTTCACCTCGTCGACGATCTGCCGGAAGTCGAGATCCTTCAGGCTGTATCCCACGAAGACCATGTGGCGCGTCAGCAGGAGCGCCTGGAGCACCCCGAAGAGGGCGCGTCGCTCGGACACTGCCGTCTCGTAATCCTCCTTGGTGAAGACGAGCGTGGTGGGGCGTGACACGCACCCGTGGATCTTCAGCAGCCACCGGTCGATGAGGTGGTGCTCGTCCAGCGAGGGGAGCACCGTCACCCCCCGGCCCTTCGACTCGCAGGAGGCCTCGAACAACTGGTCCACGTTCGAGGTCACGTACTCCTCGCACGGCAGCGACGTGAGCAGACCGTGCATGAGCGAGTACTTGGGTGAGGTCAACCGGGCGGTGATCTCCGCAGCGAACCTGTCGGCACCGAGCACGCGCGACAGGACGGAGGCGCGCACCAAGTTGTCGTCGTCGGCGTCGAACTCCGCACGCCCCGCACCGTCGGTGCTGGTTGCGGCAATCTGCCCGAGCAGATCGTCCCACATCGGCAGGCCGGCCCCGCCGCTCACTCCTGCACCCATGAAGATGCAGGCGTTCCTGTTCTTGAAGTGGCGCGCGAGGGACTGTGCCCGGGAGTGGAGGTGGTTGTTGTCCGTGGCAAAGTGCCATGCGCCCGATGACATCAGGTCCTCGGTCTGCACGAGCCTGCTGTGCTGCGCGGCCGCCTCTGCCTTCTCGCCCCAGCAGACGAGGATCACGTCGGACCGGACCGCACCGGACGCCAGGTTTCGTTCGATCTCCCGGACCAGGTGGTCCAGCACCTCGCCGCGCACCCGTCTCCCGCCGCCGTGCCCGCTGCCGATCTGATTGATGGCAAGCCGCAACGGGCGCGAGTCCGCGCCGTGGTCAGCCTCCGCCATGCGGAGGAACTCGATCGCCGCGCCTGAGTACACCGAGGGGTCGGCGTCCATGTGCCCGATGCGCGCCAGGTAAAGTCCTGCGCCGTCCACGGGGCCGGAGTACCTGATGACCCTGTGCGAGTCGTCGAGGGTGCCGTCCGCGGCGGTCGGCCCTGAGTGACCAGTCAGCTGCCACGACTGGTTCACGGGCCCCACGTGGTGCCACGCCGGCGTGATGTCGAAGTGGTCGTCGGTCGGCAGTAGCCACGCGTCGCACGCGATCCTCGTCAGGTCGCCGTCAATGACGAAGAGATGTCCGCGCTCCTTCATGCCCGACCCCCCGTCCGCACGGGCACAGACTATTCGCCGGTGCGGACGGCGAGGAACGGTCAGCGCGCAGCCCACTCCGAAATCGTGAGCCTGTGCCAGGACACGATGTCGTCGTAGCCGTGCCCGCCCCAGCCGTAGCCGCCGGCGATCGCGAATGCCGCCGGGGTGGACCCCACGAAGTCACGCACCATCCGCTCGCGCACCGCGATATCCGCAACGTCGACGCCGTCGTTGATCGGGTCCACGCCGGCGTTCACAACGATGAAGTCCAGCCGGGGGAGCGAGGCCGCGTACTCGAGGGCCTCCGTGATCGGCTCCAGGTAGTCGCCCGCGCGGGCGGGGATCCTGCGGTGGGGCGCCTCGGCCGGGAAGCGGTCGTACGTGAACGACGTGCTCACGTCGACCTGCACGAAGCCCGGGTTCCCGGAGAGGATGTCGTAGGTGCCCCCGCCGCAGTGTGCGTCCACGTCGAGCACGAGCACGTTCTCCGCACCGCGGGCGAGGGCCGCGAGCACCGCGAACGCGATGCCGTTCATCCTGCAGAAGCCCATTCCGGACAGTCGGGAGGCATGGTGCAGTCCCGACGAGGCACTCCCTGCTGTGGTCGAGCCGGTGACGGCGGTGTCCACCGCCGCGACCATGCCCGCCGAGTGTGCGATCGCCATCCGGAACACGTCGGCTGGGTGATCCGCAACATCCACCGACGGATGGCCTGACCCAGCCTGTCCCGTGGGCCCGGTGGATGCGGGCCCACGGGCGGTCGGGTCGTTGTGTTCGGGCGGATACGGGGCTATGGTGTCAATTGCTCGGGTCACCCGAGGTCTCCCCAGGTCCTGCTGGCGTCACACCAATGACACAGTGGCTGCCGGGTCGAGATTCAGTTGCCTCACCGGTCCGGAACCGTTGCGGCAAGCCCCCAGACGCACCCCCAGGCGGGTCGCAGGAAAGCAGGAACAATGGCTGCAGATGCCCTCGAGAAGTCGGCACTCGAATCAAAGGACAAGGAACAGCTTGTCGCAATCGCGGAGGCCCTCGGCGTGAAGGCCGGTGCCCGTGCCACGAAAGCCGTGCTCGTGGAGAAGATCCTCGAGAAGACCGGGGCGGGGGCCGAGCAGGCCCCTCCGGCCCCGGCCCCCAGGGAAGAGTCCGGCACGGAGGGGGAATCCCCGCGTGAGGGCCGCTCCGGCGACCGCGGCCGTGGCGGCGACAGGCCGGCGCGCAACAACGACGAGCCGAAGGTCTACCTCGGTGCCGACGGCGAGCCGCTGGCCGAGTGGGAAGTCGAGCTGGCCACGCACGAGGGCCGGCTGGACGATCTGAAGGTCGCAGGCGATGGCGGGCAGTCCCGCGACCGCGGTGACAGGAATGGCGAGCGCGGCGAGCGCAACAACGACCGCGGCGACAGGGGCGGCGACCGTGGCCCGCGCCAGGGCGGCAACCAGAACGGCCAGCGCCAGGGCGGCAACCAGGGCGGCCAGCGCCAGGGCGGGAACCAATCCAACAACCAGGGCGACTGGGACGGCGACGGGCGAAACAGCCGCAGCCGCAGGCGCCGGCGCGGCCGCGGCGGCCGGGACGAGGGCCCGCAGGGCGAGGACCGTTTCGGCGACCAGGGCGACGACGACCAGACCTACAGCACCGACCCGGTGAAGGTGGAAGGATACCTCGACCTGCGCGACGAGGGCTACGGCTTCCTCCGCATCGGCGGCTACCTGCCCACTCGCGAGGACGCGTACATCCCGGTGAAGCTGACGCGGCAGTACGGCCTCCGCAAGGGCGACCACGTGACGGGGCTCTCGCGCCCGGCGGGCCGCAACGAGAAGAACCCCGCGATGCTCGAGATCCACACGGTCAACGGGAGGGACCCGGAGAAGGCGCGCCAGCGCCCGCGGTTCGAGGACCTCACTCCGTTGTTCCCGGACTCGAAGCTGCGCATGGAGAACCCGGCGGACCCCACGAACATGACGGCGCGCATCATCGACCTGATCTCGCCGATCGGCAAGGGACAGCGCGGTCTCATCGTGTCGCCGCCGAAGGCGGGCAAGACCACGGTGATGAAGACGATCGCCCAGTCGATCGAGCAGAACAACCCCGAGGTGAAGCTCATCGTGCTGCTGATCGACGAGCGGCCCGAGGAGGTCACCGACATGAAGCGCACGGTCAAGGGCGAGGTCATCTCCTCCACCTTCGACCGGCCGAGCGACGAGCACACCCACATCGCCGAGATGACGATCGAGAAGGCCAAGCGCATGGTCGAGCTGGGCGAGGACGTCGTGATCATCCTCGACGGCATCACCAGGCTGTCGCGCGCGTACAACCTCGCGGCACCGGCGAGCGGCCGCATCATGTCCGGCGGTATCGACGCCGGCGCGCTGTACCCGCCGAAGAAGTTCTTCGGTGCGGCCCGCAACGTGGAGGAGGGCGGCTCGCTGACCATCCTCGCCACGGCACTCGTGGAGACGAACAGCCGCATGGACGAGGCGATCTTCGAGGAGTTCAAGGGCACGGGCAACATGGAGCTGCGCCTCGACCGCAGGATCGCGGAGCGCCGCGTCTTCCCGGCGATCGACGTGGTCGGGTCCAGCACGCGGCACGACGAGCTGCTCTTCGACCGCAAGCAGTTCTCGCTGGCCGTCAAGCTCCGTCGGGTCCTCGGCGGCATGGCCCAGGACGGCAATCCCGCCCCCGGCCTGGAGATGCTGATGGACCGCCTGAAGACCTTCCGCACCAACGAGGAATTCCTCTCCGAGGTGGCCAAGACCCCGGGCGTCTGAGCCCGGGAGCCCGCACCGCGCCCGCCCGGCCCCATTGGGGGGTCGGGGAGGCGCCGATACACTCCACAGTCCGTTTCGAGGAGATGCCATGAAGACCGACACCCATCCCGAGTACTCAGATGTCAACGTGAAGTGCTCGTGCGGCAACGCGTTCACGACCCGCAGCACCAGGGGCGGCGCGCTCAACGTCGAGCTCTGCAACGAGTGCCATCCCTTCTACACCGGCAAGCAGAAGCTCGTCGACACCGGCGGCCGCGTGGAGCGCTTCAACAAGCGCTACGGCGCGCGCAAGACGGCCCCGAAGAAGGCCGAGTAGTTGACGGCCGACCCCGAGCGTCGGTCACGTCTCCTCTCACTCAAGCTCCGCGCTCTCGTCCGCACCCATCTCGGCCTCGCGGAGGACCCCGCGGGAACCGCCCATGTCTTCGCGCCGGGCGCGGCCTTCGTCAGCGGTGACGCGGCCTGGTTCCTGATCGACGGTGACGCCTCCCGGTGTGTCGGTCCCGTCATCGCGTGGGCCTCGCGCCAGGGCATCGACAGCACCATCAACGTCATCACCGAGGCCGGTGCAGGGATCGCCGCCCGGCGTGCCGCGTTCTTCGGTGGTCCCGTCACGGTGTGGTCCGCCGATGACCGTGACATCACGCACGCCGTTCCTGATGCACATCTCCCGTTCCTGGCCCCGAAGCCCGGACACCTCGACCTCGCGACGATGATCGAGGAGGCAGGTGCCGAGGTCGTCATTGAGCACGGTGTGGTCGTGGGTGAGGTCCGCGGTCTGGAGATGTGCCGCGCGGTGGACGACGAGACGACGGGCGCGGCCAGGTTGGAAGTCGGCATGGGTGCGCACGACCGCGAGGCGTTCGCGCTCGTGCACGGGCATCTCCCCGCACCTGATGCGCTGCGGCAGGTGATCGCCGCCGTCCTCCCGCACCGCCAGCCCGGGGCAGATCCGCACCCGCTGAACCAGTTCGGCGCGGAGCGCCTGTTGCGGTGGAACGCGATGCAGGACCCGGCGTCGGTCGGCTGCGTGTCGCTCACCGCGGCGGAGCCGCCGGTCGTGCGCACCAACCTGAAGGACGCCGTGCCGTGCGTCGCGCGCGGGGTGGACGCAGACGGGGCATCCGTCGCCGTCACCTTCGCCCACGGGATCGATCTCGATGCGGTGCCGTTCGCACTGGACGCCGCCGACAGGCTGGGAGCGGCCCGTGCCGTGCTCGCCGTGCGCGCCCGCGACATCACGGAGTCGACCAGGGTGATCGCGGCACGATCGACGCGTCAGGTCAGCGTCGTCGCGCTCTGACAGCCCGTCTGGTCCACCAGGGTGATCAGGTGCCCACGGCGTAGCCTTGGCGACCGTGCAGGAACGTCTTGACTCCATCGAACGGGACTTCCTGGAGCTGGAGGCGAGTCTCGGCACCCCGGAGGTGCTGGGTGACCAGGCCCGCCTGCGTGATGCCTCGCGGAAGTACAAGCAGCTGACCCCGTTGGTCCAGTGCATCCGCGAGCTGCGACAGGTCACCGGTGACGCCGCCGCGGCGCGCGAACTGATGGCAGAGACATCCGGCGACGAGCGGGACGGTTTCCGGGCGGAGGCGCAGGCCGCCGAGCAGCGCATCGAGGAACTGGAGGAGCGGCTGAAGCTGCTGCTGCTCCCGCCGGACGAGAACGACGGCAAGAACGTGATCATGGAGATCCGCGGCGCCGAGGGCGGCGAGGAGGCGAACCTCTTCGCGCGCGACCTCATGGAGATGTACCTTGCGTTCGCGTCGCGCCGGGGCTGGGGCGTGGAGACCATCCAGGTGGACGACAGCGACATGGGCGGCATCAACCAGGCGACGCTCCTCTTCAAGGGTGACGACGCGTGGAGCAGGCTGAAGTTCGAGGGTGGCCCGCACCGTGTCCAGCGCGTGCCGGCAACCGAGAGCCAGGGCCGGGTGCACACGTCGTCGGCCACGGTGATGGTGATGCCCGAGGCGGAGGAGGTCGACGTGGAGATCAACGAGAACGACCTCGAGATCGACGTGTTCCGCGCCTCGGGCGCCGGCGGCCAGCACGTGAACACCACGGACTCCGCGGTGCGCATCACACACAAGCCCACGGGCGTGGTGGTTGCCATGCAGGACGAGCGCAGCCAGCTGCAGAACCGTGCCCGCGCGATGCAGGTGCTGAGGTCGCGCCTGTTGAAACTGCACCAGGACGAGCAGGAGGCGCGCATGTCCGCCGAGCGCCGTTCGCAGATCGGCGGCGGCGGCCGCGGGGAGAAGATCCGCACCTACAACTACAAGGAGAACCGGATCACCGACCACCGCATCGGGTTCACCCTGTACCAGCTGCAGGCGGCGCTCGCCGGCGACCTCGACCCCGTCGTCGACGCGCTGGCGGCCGACCTGCGCGCCAGGCAGCTCGCCGACGGGGGCTGACCCGTGACCGGGAACGGCAGCAACGAGGACGGGAACATCACGTGGGCGGAGATGACCGCGCACGTGGCCGCCGAGCTCGGTGACCGGAACGAGGCGCGCTGGGTCTGCGAGACCGCGGGTGGCTTCGACGCGGGGGAACTACGTGCCGCCGCTGATGAGTGGGTGCCCGAGCGCGCCGGCAAGCAGATCGAGTCGATGCTGCGCCGGCGCCTGGGCGGCGAGCCGTTGCAGTACGTGCTCGGGCGGTGGGGCTTCCGCCGTCTCGACCTGATGGTGGATGCGCGCGTGCTCATCCCGCGGCCCGAGACGGAACTGATCGTCGACATCGTGGTTGCGTTCGTGCGGGGCGCTGGCCCCGGCGAGACTGTCGTCGATCTCGGCACCGGCTCCGGCGCGATCGGCCTGGCCGTGCTGGACGAACTGCCGCCGGGTCACGCGACGGTGTGGATGACGGATGCGTCGGCCGGTGCTCTCGACGTGGCGCGCGCGAACGCGGCGGGAACGGGGAGGGCCGCGATGGGGGCACGCTTCGCCCACGGCAGCTGGTACGCGGCACTCGACGGTTCGCTTCGCGGGGCCGTGGACGTCATCGTGAGCAACCCGCCATACGTCGCCGAGGGGGACCCTGATCTCGAGGAGTCAGTGAGCAAGTGGGAGCCCTCGTCGGCGCTCCTCTCGGGACGCGACGGGCTTGATGACCTGCGTGTCATTGTGGCGGGTGCACCTGAGTGGTTGCGCCCGGGCGGGATGCTCGCGACGGAGATGGGGCACGCCCAGGCGGACGAGTTGATAGACCTCTATCAAACCGCTGGTCTTCGTGATGTCCGGCTGCACCGTGACCTCGCGGGCCGGGACCGCTTCGTGAGCGGGCTGCGTCCCTAGCCCACGGTGCGGCGCAGGAACTCCAGCTGGTGCAGCAGGAGGTTCTCTGCCACGACCTCCTGGGGGGTCATGTGCGTGACGCCGGAGAGCGGGAGCACCTCGTGCGGCCTGCCGGCGGCGAGCAGAGCCGAAGAGAGCTGCAGCGTGTGCGCGGCGACGACGTTGTCATCCGCGAGTCCGTGGATGATCAGGAGTGGACGCGACAGCAGACGGGCGTCCTCGATGAGTGATGTCGCCACGTACGGCCTGTCGTCCATTGACGGGTTGCCGAGGTACCGCTCCGTGTAGTGCGTGTCGTACAGACGCCAGTCCGTCACCGGTGCACCGGCTATGCCGGCCCGGAACACATCGGGTGCCCGCAGCACGGCGAGTGCGGCCAGGTAGCCGCCGAAGCTCCACCCGCGGATCGCGATGCGCGAGACGTCCGCGCGGGGCTCGATGCCGTCGAGTGCACGGGCGACCTCCACCTGGTCCTCCAGCACCGGGCCGGCGAGGTCACGCAGCACCTCGCGCTCCCATGCGGACCCGAGACCCGGTGTTCCGCGGTTGTCGGCGACCACCACCACGAACCCCTGTTCCGCGAACCACTGTGACGTCGCGAACGCCGCGTTCGAGGACAGCACGCGCTGGGCATGGGGCCCGCCGTACGGGTCGAACAGCACGGGCAGCTTCGTGTCGAGGCCGTCGCGCGGGGTGAGGATCGCGACGGGCACGGCACGCGGGCCGACCTTCAGGATCCGCACGTTGGGGTGCACGAGTGGTTCCTCGGCGTGCGAACGGATGCTCGTCTCGCGGTTGTCCGAGTGCACGGCGAACATTGCCCGTGTCGCGCCGAGCGTGGCTGTGCGCGTGACCGTCACAGAGCCGCCGACGACGGCGGAGACGACACCGTCGACGGGAGTGAGGTTCTCGAGACCGGTGCCGTCGGGGTTGACCGCCCAGATGTTGTGCACCCAGGGCACGTCTGTCTCGTTCGCCACGAAGGTGACCCGGGTCCCCGTGCCGAGCACGGAGCGGACCTGCAGGCCCGGCGGGGTGACCGGCGTGCCGTCCACCAGCACCCGTCTTGCGCCGTCGCGGTCGGCACAGGTGAAGAGGTGTCCGTGGGTGTCGAGCACGGGCACCCCGGGCACGAGCTCGACCCATGCATCGTCGGTGTCGGTCCACAGGTGCTCGGTGCCGCCCGTGGCTGGGTCGATGCGGTGGATGTCCACCTGCCGTTGGTCCCTGG
This sequence comes from Actinomycetota bacterium, assembly GCA_046091825.1. Classification (GTDB taxonomy): domain Bacteria; phylum Actinomycetota; class Acidimicrobiia; order Acidimicrobiales; family Ilumatobacteraceae; genus UBA2093. Next base: position 9,115 of record JBJTCK010000107.1, read on the forward strand.
TCTGCACCTGCACCACCAGGCCGCCGCCGGTCCAGGAGGCGGAGTTGACGTACTCGAACTCCCCGGGAAGTTCCACCGGCACGTGGCTGCCCGTGCCCACGTCGATGAGGGCGAGCGTGACGTCGGCGTTCGGCGTGCCGGTGGCTGGGTAGCGGTGGCTGACCGGGTCACTCGCGGGATTCGCGGGGTCGGCGATCCACCACACACCCACGGGGGAGTTGTCCACCCGGGCGGCGAGGATCGATGTGCCGTCCGGCGACCACCAGAACCCGCGCTGGCGGCCCATCTCCTCGGCCGCGATGAAGTCGGCACTGCCCCACGTGACGAGGGACGAGGGGTCCGAGGCCAGCAACTTCTCGGTGCCGTCAGTGCCGTCTGTGCCGCACACGCACAGCGACCCGCCGCGCACGTACGCAATCTGCGAGCCGTCGGGGGAGAGGCGTGCGTCGAACACACCCGGTGCGATGCCGGGCACGGTGACCGCCCCCGCGAGCAGGTCCACGACCACCGGCTGGCCACCGAGCACGGCGACGGCTCGCGTGACATCGGCGTCGCACGAGTACGAGACCACGCCGCCGGCTCCCTCACGGGCCCTCTCGCGCCGGCGCTTCTCCTCGTCGGTGAGTGTTGAGAGGTCCGTGCCGAGCGACCGGGGGTCGAGAACGAGGCGCTCTGTCGAAGAGGGGACGTCCAGCACCCACAGCATGTTGACGGTGTCGCTGCCGGATGCGGATCGGGCGAACACGACGCGCTCGCCGTCGGGCGAGACGACGAAACTGCGTGGTTCCCCGAGCGTCAGCCGCTGGGTGCGCGCGTGCTGACGGGGGAACGTGTCGCTCATGCCGGGTGCAGGACGCCTTTTGCGTCGAGTTCCACGTCCGTCCCGACGAACTCGGCCGCGCACATCTCCCGGCCGAGCGCCTCGTCGGTCGAGTCGCCCCAGGCCCTCCGGCCGTCCGCAAGCAGGCACGAGGCGATGATCCGCTCCGGGTTGCCCTCGCGGCCGTGCATCACGGAATAGCCCTCGATGACCGCGCGACCTGCAGCCTCGGCAGGGGAGGCGAGCTGTCGGCTGGGCAGTGCGTCGATCTGGTCCTGCGGGTAGTCGTAGGCGAACCCGCCCGCTGGGGGCTCCGTGGCATAGACGCCGAACGCGTGCTTGGTGGTGTACCCGCCGTTCGCCCACACGAGCGCCTTTTCGCCGGGGTTCGCGCGCAGGTCGTTCATCACCGTCGCGATCGCGTGCATGACGTAGTTGTTCCACGGCCCGCCACCGAACGGCAGCCCTCCGGTGCGGGTCAACTGCCTGTCGATGGACAGCCCGAGCGACTGCGCACCGAGCTGCACCGCGGACGGGAAGCAGGAGTAGAGGTCGATGATCCCGATGTCGTCGATGCCGGTCCCGGCCAGTTCCAGCACGCGCCGTCCCGCCAGCTCGATGGCGGGCGTCTTCCAGAAATGGTGGCGGTGGGAGATGAACGCGTGCTCGTGCGCGTCGCTGCCGGACTGGGGGAACACCCACCGGTCGCGCGGGACGCCGAGCGACTCGGCCTTCGCCGCCGAGCAGATGATGAGCGCCGCGGACATGTCCACGTCGTTGTTCGAGTTCATCATCTTCGGGTAGGGGAACCCGACCATGCGGTTCGCGGGGGAGACCGTGCGGATCTCTTCGGCGGTGTGGCCCTTGCGGTCCCACGCGTACGGGTTGTCCACGGCCACCGCGGCGAAGCGCGACCACAGTTCGCTGATGTGCCGCTGGTGGTCCCCGACGGACCGGCCCGCCTGTGCCCGGAGTGCCGTCTCGAACAGCGGGTACACCTGGATCGGCATCATGATCTCCCGCGCCCGCTCCTCGGGCAGGTTCATGAGCAGGTCCTCGGACACGAGCTCGGGTGCCTCGTCGGTGGTGCGCCACTGCGGCGTCACCCCCGCCTTCGTCATCCGCGCCCTGGTTCGCGTCGTCTCGCCGCCGGTGAGGATGACGAGGTCGGCCTGGCTGGCCAGGATCTCGCGGGATGCCGTGTTCACGAGTGTCTGCGGCGTGTTGCCGCCCATCGCCGACAGCCCCAACTGGCGCGGGGACAGCCCGAGGTCCTCGGCGACGAACTTGGCAGGGTTGCCGTAGCGCCACGAGAGCAGGCTGACCACGCGGATCGCGTCGGGCTGGGGCACGGCGGAGAGTCCCGCATCCGCGGCCGCGCGCCGGACGGCCTCCACCATCATCGCAACGGGGTCGAGTGCGTCGTCGATCCCCTCGGCGCGCTGCACGAACTGGCCCGCGCCGACGAGGACCGGGGTGCGTGGGTCAATCGTCATACCGCAGACGCTAGGCGGTCACGGAGCACCGCCCACTACGCTGAATCCGTGTCCACAATCGCCATCGGAGCAGACCACGCCGGCTACGACCTGAAGCAGCACCTCATCTCGGTGCTGTCGTCCGGGGGGCACGACGTGCAGGACCTCGGCACTCACTCCACCGAGAGCTGCGACTACCCGCCGATCTGTGCTGCCGTCGGACGGGCCGTGCGCGACGGCAAGGCGGAGTTCGGCATCGTCCTCGGGGGGAGCGGGCAGGGCGAGCAGCTCGCCGCCAACAAGGTGCACGGAGTCCGGGCGGCGCTCTGCAACTGCCTGTACACCGCGCGGATGGCCCGCGAGCACAACAACGCCAATGTCCTCAGCATGGGGGCCCGCGTCGTCGGCACCGGTCTTGCGGAGGAGATCCTGCGCACGTTCCTTTCCACGCCCTTCGAGGGCGGCAGGCACGAGCGCCGCGTGGCCATGCTGGCCGACATCGAGAACGAGGAGTCGAACAAGTAATGCCCTGGCCATCCGAGAACGACCATGACACGGAAGTGTTCGACCTCCTCGAGAAGGAGAGGGTCCGCCAGAACACGGGCCTGCAGCTGATCGCCAGCGAGAACTTCACGTCGCCCGACGTGATGCGCGCGACCGGCTCCGTGTTCACCAACAAGTACTCCGAGGGCTACCCGGGGAAGCGCTACTACGGCGGCAACTCCGTGGTCGACGACGTGGAGGCGCTGGCCATCGAGCGGGTCAAGAGGCTCTTCGGCGCCGACCACGCGAACGTGCAGCCGCACTCCGGTGCCAGCGCGAACATGGCGGTGTACCTGGGCCTGCTGAAGCCGGGTGACACCCTCCTCGGGCTCAGCCTGGACCACGGCGGCCATCTCACCCACGGCTCGCCCGTGAACGCGAGCGGCATCCTCTACGACTTCGTGAACTACGGGGTGAGTTCCGGTGACCAGCGCATCGACTTCGACGAGGTGCGCGCGATGGCACTGGAGCACCGCCCGAAGATGATCGTGGCCGGGACCACCAGCTACTCGCGCCGCCTGGAGCCGGAGCCGTTCCGCCGCATCGCCGACGAGGTCGGCGCGCTACTCATGTTCGACATCGCCCACCTCGCCGGCCTCGTCGCCGGCGGTGCGCACCCCAACCCGGTGCCGTACGCCGACGTGGTCACCTTCACCACGCACAAGACCCTGCGCGGCCCGCGCGGCGGGTGCATCCTCTGCAGGTCGGAGCACGCACAGGCCATCGACAAGGCGGTCTTCCCCGGCAGCCAGGGCGGCCCGCTGGAGCACGCCGTGGCGGCGAAGGCCGTTGCGTTCCGCGAGGCGCTCGACCCGTCGTTCCGCGAGTACGCCCACCAGATCGTGCGCAACGCCTCTGCGCTCGCCGCGGAGCTGACCAAGCACGGTTTCCGCATCGTCAGCGGCGGCACGGACAACCACCTCATGGTGGTCGACCTCCGCACCTTCGACGCGGAGTGCACCGGCAAGGAGGCCCAGGCAGTGCTGGATGATGCCGGCATCACGCTGAACAAGAACACCGTGCCCGATGACCCCCGCAGCCCTTTCGTCACCTCCGGGGTGCGCATCGGCACGCCTGCGGTGACCACGCAGGGGATGAAGGAGCCCGAGATGGCCGAGATCGCCTCGCTCATCGCGGAGGCACTGCGCAACCGGTCGGACAAGGCCGCGGTCGCCGCCGTCAAGACGAAGGTCGCGGCACTGTGCGGCCGCTTCCCCGTGTACCCCGACCCTTTCTGAGCACCTGACTCCGCGGTGGACCGCCGCACCCGGCCGGCGAACATAGGCTCGCAGCGTGGGTGACCTGAACGGATACTTCATGGTGGGGGGCTGCGCGGCCCTCGTCACGTTCCTCTTGACACCCGTCGTGCGGGCACTCGCGAACCGCCTCGGGTGGGTGGCGATGCCGAACGCCCGCAAGGTCCACACGAAGCCGACGCCGGACGTCGGCGGGATCGCGATGTTCGCAGGCTTCCTCGTGGCGATGTTCATGGCCTGGCGGATGGACCGGTTCTCGCCGCTCTTCGACGGGAACTCGGAGCCCCTCGGCATCGTCCTCGGTGCTGCCGTCATCATCTACATCGGCGTCCGCGACGACGTGAGGGAGGTGTCGCCACCGGCGCGCATCCTCACCACGGTGCTCGCGGGGATGATCCTGGTGTGGTTCGGCGTCACGATGTTCTACTTCCGGGTGCCCTTTGCCGGGGTGCTGCAGCTGTCGAGTGACTGGATCCCCATCGTGACCGTGGTCTGGTTGCTCGGGATGACGCAGGCGATCAACCTCATTGACGGCCTCGATGGTCTCGCCGCCGGGATCGTGGCGATCGGCTCGACGAGTTTCTTCATCTACTCGCGGCACCTCAGCGACCTCAGGCTCCTCTCGGAGCCGAACGCCGGCCCGCTCGTGGCCATTATCACGGTCGGGGTGTGCGTGGGGTTCCTTCCCTTCAACGCGAACAGGGCGTCGATCTTCATGGGTGACGGCGGGGCGTACCTGCTGGGGTTCCTCGTGGCCGTGTCGACGAGTGTGGTGGGCGGCCGGGCGGACCCGGTGACCCAGGGCTTCAGCGGCCAGACCTACTTCTTCCTCGCTCCGCTCGCGATCCCGCTGATCATCCTCGGGGTCCCCATCTTCGACACGGTCTTTGCCATCCTCCGACGGGTCTCGCGCCGCCAGAGCTTCTCCACGGCCGACAAGGGGCACCTCCACCACCGTCTCATCAACTTGGGGCACGGCCCGCGGAGGGCCGTGGCGATCCTCTGGCTGTGGACTGCCCTTCTCTCGGGTTTCGTGCTCCTGCCCGTCTTCAACGCGGGCGCCAACAACGCCGCCCCGTTCGTCATGATCGGGCTCGTCCTCTTCCTCTATACGGTCCTGCACCCCGACCTCCGTCGCCAGCCCGATGCCGGTGAGGCACCTGCGGGGGAGGGGGACGGGGTCCCGCACCGGTGAGGGCCCGCCGTCCCGCCCGGGCCGGGTGGCGGATGGCACAGAACCGCGGACCATCGCTGATTGGTGGGCCCGAGCACCGCTCGCCTACATTGTTCGAGGTTTCACAATGTCGTGGGACACCCGAGACGACGGACAGCCAGCGTTGAAATTCCTCCCCAAGCCCAAGCCGGTCACCGCGATCGACTCGAGCATCTCGAACGGCGCCGAACTGGCGGGCGTCGTCCTCGTGTTCTTCCTCATCGGACTCGGTCTCGACGTGTGGCTGGGCACGACTCCGTTGTTCATGGTCGCACTGACCGTGTTCGGCACCGTGGGGCAGTTCGTCAAGATGTACTTCACCTACTCGGCCCGGATGCGCACCCTCGAGCAGGCACGCGCCGACGCGGTGCGGAGTGCCGGGCGGTGAACGTGCAGCAGAGCCCGCTCGCCGCGGCGGCTGCCGGGCAGGCACCGGAGGTCGGTATCTCGCGTGACATCGTGAAGCGCGGCCTGTGGGTGACACCCGCGTTCCTTGTTGTGTCAGGTGTCATATGGGGCCTGGACGGAGCACTGTCCTCGGCGTTCGCCCTTGCCCTCGTCCTCCTCAACTTCACCGTCGCGGCCGCGTTCATCGCGGTCACGGCACCCATTTCCCTCGCCCTGATGATGGGCGTGAGCATGTTCGGGTACCTGGTCAGGCTGGGCCTGATCTGCCTCGCCGTCTATCTCGTGCGCGACGCCTCCTGGGTGTCACTCGGTTCGCTCGGTGCAACTATCATCGTGTCGCACCTCGGGCTCCTCTTCTGGGAAATGAAGTTCATCGCCGCTTCGCTCGCATTTCCTGGATTGCGCCCGAATAGGCAAGAATGTCCCCCGACCAGCGCGGCTGAGAAACACTGATAGGACCACATCGTGATTGCTCTTGAGTTTCCGGAAATCAACTCGATTCTCCGATGGAAGGACATCTTCCCCGGCTTCAACAAGATCGCGCTGATCGCGGTCCTCGCGACTCTCATCAGCGTCACAATCTTCCTTCTGGCGGCGCGCAAGGACCACACCACCGCACCGAAGGGCGTGCGCAACTTCGCCGAGACCATCGTTGAGTTCATCGAGAACGGCGTGGTCATGCAGACGATGGGCAAGGACGGCCTGGCGTGGACGCCGTTCCTCCTCACGATGTTCCTCTTCATCTACCTGTGCAACGTGCCGGGCATCATCCCGTTCTTCCAGATGCCGGCGACCGCCCGAATGGCCGTGCCCATGTTCCTCGCGCTCATGGTGTGGGTCATCTACAACGGCGTCGGCATCAAGCACCAGGGGCTCGGCGGCTACCTGAAGAGCACCCTCTTCCCGCCCGGAGTGCCGAAAGCGCTGTACATCCTGGTGACCCCGATCGAGTTCATCTCGGCGATCATCGTCCGGCCGTTCTCGCTGGCCGTCCGACTCTTCGCCAACATGATGGCGGGCCACATCCTGCTCGTCACGTTCGCCCTCCTCTCGGAGGCGCTGTTCCAGGCCAAGGACAAGGTGCTGATCCCCGTCGGCATCCTGCCCTTCTTCATGCTCGTGTTCCTCACCTCGTTCGAGGTGCTGGTCGCGTTCCTGCAGGCATACATCTTCGCGATGCTGACCGCCGTGTACATCGGCGGCGCGGCGCACCCCGAGCACTGAGCCCGGGCAACACAGGTCTCCCAACTAACTCACTCATAGGAGAAGACACAATGGAAGCAATTGCACACCTCATCGCAGCAGCAGAAGACGCTGCCGCAGCCGCAGACCTCAAGAATGCGAACGCGGCCATGTCGGCCGGTTACGCATACGGTCTCGCCGCGATCGGGCCCGGCATCGGCATCGGCTACCACGTCGGCAAGTCCGTCGAGGCGATGGCCCGCCAGCCCGAGGCTGCAGGCATGGTCCGCACCACCATGTTCCTCGGCATCGCGTTCACCGAGGCGCTCGCGCTCATCGGCTTCGTGGTGTTCATCCTCCTCAAGTTCGCCTGATCCGCGACTGAGTCCACGTCCACCAACGACCTCCGTCTGCACGGAGTCCAGGAGCTGAGATGCTGACTGCGATAGTCACCCAAACGAACGGACGCATCGTCAACGTGCGCCTGGTCGCCACCGAATCGACCGACACCACGGTGCCGGCCGAGGAGGCGACCACGCTCGCTGCCACGACGTCCGCCGGAGGCGAGGCCGCCACCGAGACGGGCACCGAGGCGAAGACCGCGCCGAACCCGATCGCCCCCGAGACCAAGGAACTTGCCTGGGCCGCGGGGTCGTTCATCGTGCTGTTCGTGCTGATGCGGTTCTTCCTCTTCCCCAAGCTCAAGAAGGGCATGGAGGCGAGGTACTCCGGCATCCGCAGCGACATCGAGGGTGCCGACAAGGCAAAGGCCGATGCGCGCGGCGAGGTCGCCGAGTACGAGAGGGCCCTCGAGGCCGTCCGTGCCGAGGCAGCCGCCCGTGTGGACAAGGCCCGCCAGACCGTCGATGCGGAGCGCCAGGCCAAGCTTTCCGAGGTGAACTCCCGGATCGCCGCGAAGCGTGCCGAGGCCGACGCAGCCAGCGCGGCAGCCCGTGCCGCCGTCCGCGACCAGGTCGCCGCCGCCGTCTCGCAGGTGGCCAGCCGCGCCGCCGAACTGGCGACCGGCCGGGCTCCTGATGCGGCAACAGTGCAGTCGGCGGTCTCCGCCGCGATGGAAAGCGCAGGGTCACGATGAACCGCACCTTCTCCCTGCTGGCCGAGGCCGGCAGCTACGAGACGCACCACTGGCTGCTCCCCGAGACCGCCGAGATCATCTACGGCGGCATCGCGTCGCTGCTCGTGTTCGGTGCGCTCTACAAGTTCGCGCTGCCGATGTTCAAGACGTCGCTCGCCGCGCGCACGGAGCGCATCCAGCAGGAACTCGACGACGCCAAGGCCCTCCGCGAGTCCGCGGAGAACGAGGCATCCCGCATCCGCACGGCGCTCGGCGACATCCAGGCCGAGCGCGCCAGGCTGTTGGCCGAGGCCGACGCGCAGGCAGCGACCGTCCTCAGCGACGGCCGTGCCCGCATCGCTGCCGAGGCGGCCGACCTGGAGTCGAAGGCCGAGGCCGACATCGCCGCGGCGTCCGGGCGGCTGAATGACGAGATCAAGAGTGAGATCGCGCGTCTCTCGTCCGTCGCCGTCGACCGCGTGGTGAAGGCCGCGCTCAACGACTCCGCCCAGCAGGACCTCATCGAGGGGTTCATCAGCAACGTGGGGGCAGCACGATGAGCGACAACCGCACCGCCGCATACGCCAAGGCCCTCGCCGACATCGCAGAGGCAGAGGGCGTTCTCGCCCGCGTCGACTCCGAGTTCGGTGCGGTCGCCGCGGCCCTCGAGTCGAACGACAGCCTGCGCTCCACCCTCGGCGACCAGGCCGTGCCGGTCGAGCGCCGCCAGGGGATCGTGGAGCAGCTGCTCGCCGGCAAGGGTGCCCACCCGCTGACGGCGCAGCTCCTCGGCATGGTGATCGGGGCCGGACGCGGCCGGGACATCCCCGCCATCGCCGCCTCCATCGGGAACCGCTCGGCCTCCTCGCAGGGCCGCGCCGTCGCCGAGATCCGCACCGCTGTCGCCCTCACCGAGGACCAGCAGCGCCGCCTCGGTGACGAACTGGCCAAGGCCGTCGGCACCCCCGTGAACGTGAAAGTCATCGTCGACCCGTCCGTCGTGGGCGGGATCGTCGCGACCGTCGGCGACAAGGTCATCGACGGCTCTGTCCGCACCAAGCTCGACCGGGTGAAGGCCCGGTTGTCGTAGTCCGCAAGCGAAGAAGGAAAAGAAATGGCAGACATCACAATCTCCGCCAGTGACATCGCGAGCGCGATCACCAAGGGTCTCGAGGGCTTCTCGCCGTCTCTCGAGCAGCAGACCGTCGGCCACGTGGCCGAGGTCGGCGACGGTATCGCCCGCGTGTCCGGCCTGCCGAAGTGCGCGGTCAACGAGCTGCTGCAGTTCGAGGACGGCACCATCGGCCTCGCACTGAACCTCGACGAGGACTCGATCGGCGCGGTGGTCCTCGGTGACGCCGACGCGATCGAGGAGGGCCAGACCGTGCGCGCCACGGGCAGGATCCTCTCGGTCCCCGTCGGTGACGCGATGCTCGGCCGCGTGGTCAACGCGCTCGGCACGCCGATCGACGGCAAGGGCGACATCGTCGGCGCCATCGACCGCCGCGTCGAGGTGCAGGCCCCCGGCATCATGGGCCGCAAGCCCGTGCACGAGCCGCTGCAGACCGGCATCAAGTCGATCGACGCGATGACCCCGATCGGCCGCGGCCAGCGCGAGCTGATCATCGGTGACCGCAAGACGGGCAAGACCACAATCGCCGTCGACACAATCATCAACCAGAAGGGTCTCGGCGTGAAGTGCATCTACGTCGCGATCGGCCAGAAGGGCTCCACAGTCGCGCAGACCGTGGAGACGCTGCGCCAGTACGGTGCGCTGGAATACACCGTTGTCGTGGCGGCACCCGCCTCTGACCCGGCACCCTTCAAGTACCTCGCCCCGTACGCCGGCTGCGCCATCGGCCAGCACTGGATGGAGAACGGCGAGCACGCGCTCATCGTGTACGACGACCTTTCGAAGCAGGCCGAGGCCTACCGCCAGATGTCGCTGCTGCTGCGCCGCCCGCCGGGCCGCGAGGCCTACCCGGGCGACGTGTTCTACCTGCACTCGCGCCTCCTCGAGCGCGCCGCCAAGCTCAGCGACGAGCGCGGCGCCGGCTCCATGACCGCTCTGCCGGTCATCGAGACGAAGGCCGGTGACGTGTCGGCGTACATCCCCACCAACGTGATCTCGATCACCGACGGCCAGGTGTACCTGCAGGACAACCTCTTCAAGTCGGGTGTGCGCCCGGCCGTCGACGTGGGCATCTCGGTGTCCCGCGTGGGTGGTGCTGCGCAGACCAAGGCCATGAAGTCCGTCTCGGGCACCCTGAAGCTCGACCTCGCGCAGTTCCGCGAGCTCGAGGCCTTCGCCACCTTCGGTTCCGAGCTCGACGCCGTGTCGAAGGCGCAGCTGGAGCGCGGCTACCGCCTGGTGGAACTGCTGAAGCAGGGCCTCAACAGCCCGATGCCGGTGGAGGAGCAGGTCGTCTCGATCTTCGCGGGCACCAAGGGCTACCTGGACGACATCCCGGTGGCCGACGTGCGCCGCTTCGAGAACGAACTGCTCGACTACGTGCGTTCGCGCCACGGCGCGATGCTCGCCGAGCTGCGCACGAACCCGAAGGCAGACGTCCCGGCGGACCTCGCCCAGACGGTGACCGCCTTCAAGGCCCAGTTCAAGACCAGCGGAAGCCAGGCGGCCAAGGCCGACCCGACCGCGACCGATGCCGACGCTCTCGGCGAGGCCGCGAGCGCGAAGACCCTCGCGACGGAGTGATCTGAGTGGCCGGCGGACAAGAACGAATCCTGCGCGGGCGCATCCGCTCGGTGCAGGCAACCAAGAAGATCACGCGCGCGATGGAGCTCATCGCCGCGTCGCGCATCGTGAAGGCCCAGCAGCGAGTCATCGCCGCCGTGCCGTACTCGGAGCGCATCACCGAGGTTGTCCGTGACTTGTCCGCAGCGGGTGCCGGCAGCGGTGACCCGTTGCTCGCCGGCCGCGCCGAGGTGAAGAACGTGTGCTACGTGGTCCTCTCGGCCGACAGGGGTCTGTGCGGTGGCTATAACGCCGGCGTCCTGCGCGCCACTGAGGGCGAGATCAAGGCCGATGCCCTCCAGGGGCGCGGCCACACGATCGTGGCCGTCGGCCGGAAGGCGGAGGGCTACTTCCGCTTCCGCGGGTACAACATCGCCCGTTCGTTCACCGGCTTCACGGAGAGCCCCTCGTACGACATCGCCAAGGAGATCGGCCAGTACGTCACCGGGCTGTACGTCTCGGGCCAGGTCGACAGGGTGGAGCTCGTCTACACGCGCTTCATCTCGGCCGGCTCCCAGGAGGTCGTGCAGCGCCCGCTGGTGCCGCTCGACAGCCAGCTGACCGAGGGCGGCGACGCCAAGAACGAGGCGGGGCACGACTACGAGTTCGAGCCCTCGCCGGAGCTGATCCTCAGCACGCTGCTCCCGCGCTACGTGGAGGCGCGCGTGTACGCGGCGCTCCTCAACGGGGCCGCCTCGGAGCACGCGTTCCGCCAGAGGGCCATGAAGTCCGCAACGGACAACGCAGAAGAACTCATCAAGAACCTGTCGCGCATCATGAACCGTGCGCGACAGGACGCAATCACCACCGAGATCATGGAGATCGTCGGCGGCGCCGAGGCGCTGTCGTCGGGCGAGTAACAGGAGACAACAGGATGACCATGACAGAGAACCAGCAAGAGGGCCGCGTCGTCGCGATCGCCGGACCGGTGATCGACGTCGAGTTCCCGCGGGGTGCCCTCCCCGAGCTGAACTCGGCAGTCGAGTTCACCGTCATGGTGGACGGCAAGCCGAACCGGATCCTCGCCGAGGTCGCACAGCAGCTGGGTGACAGCCGCGTGCGTGCGGTCTGCCTGAAGCCGACCGACGGTCTCCAGCGCGGCACCGCCGTCCGCAACACGGGCCACGGCATCCAGGTGCCCGTCGGCAACAAGACCCTCGGCCACGTGTGGAACGTGTGGGGCGAGGTTCTCGACGGCAACGAGGCCGACTTTGCCGACATCGAGCGCTGGGACATCCACCGTCCCGCGCCGGCCTTTGACACACTCGAGCCGTCGAAGCGCATGTTCGAGACCGGCATCAAGGTCATCGACCTCCTCACCCCTTACCTCGCGGGCGGCAAGATCGGCCTGTTCGGCGGCGCCGGCGTGGGCAAGACGGTTCTCATCACCGAGATGATCAACCGCGTGGCGTCCAAGCACGGCGGCGTGTCTGTGTTCGCCGGTGTGGGCGAGCGCACCCGCGAGGGCACCGACCTCCGACTTGAGATGGAGGAGTCGGGCGTGTTCGAGAAGGCCGCCCTGGTGTTCGGCCAGATGGACGAGCCGCCGGGCGTGCGCCTGCGCGTCGCCCTCTCCGCCCTCACCATGGCCGAGTACTTCCGAGACGTCCAGAACCAGGACGTGCTGCTGTTCGTGGACAACATCTTCCGCTTCGTGCAGGCAGGCTCCGAGGTGTCGACCCTCCTCGGCCGCATGCCGTCGGCGGTGGGCTACCAGCCCACGCTCGCCGACGAGATGGGCCAGCTGCAGGAGCGCATCACCTCCACCCGCGGCCGGTCGATCACCTCGCTGCAGGCCGTGTACGTGCCGGCGGACGACTACACCGACCCGGCGCCGTTCACCACGTTCACGTTCCTCGACGCGACCACGGAGCTCTCCCGCCAGATCGCCTCGCTCGGCATCTACCCGGCGGTGGACCCGCTCGCCTCGACCTCCACGATCCTCACCCCCGAGACCGTGGGCGACCGCCACTACGCAGTGGCCCGCCGCGTGCAGGAGGTCCTCCAGCGCTACAAGGAGCTGCAGGACATCATCGCGATCCTCGGTCTGGACGAGCTCTCCGAGGAGGACCGTCTCACGGTGGCGCGTGCCCGCAAGGTGCAGCGCTTCCTCAGCCAGCCGTTCTACGTGGCCGAGGTGTTCACCGGCGTCCAGGGCGAGTACGTCCCTGTGTCCGAGACGGTGGAGTCCTTCGAGGCCCTCATCAACGGCGAACTGGACGACGTGCCGGAGCAGGCGTTCCTGAACGTCGGCGGTGTGGAGCAGGTGCTGGCCAAGGCGAAGGCGCTGCAGGAGAACGCGTAATGGCAGACGCCACCGGAGTCCTGCGCGTCGACGTCGTGTCGCCGGAGCGCGTCCTCTTCACCGGGGAGGCCAAGCAGGTCATCACGCGCACGATCGAGGGCGGCGAGGTCGCGTTCCTGCCCGGCCACGCTGCCTTCCTGGGTGCGCTCGTGGAGAACCACACGCGCATCTACCTGGCCGACGGTTCGATCAAGAACCTGGCGGTCCACCTCGGTTTCGTCGAGGTGGGCGCGGACCACGTGACCATCCTCTCCGACGCCGCGGAGCTCGAGGAGGACATCGACGTCGCCCGGGCACGTGCCGCGAAGGAACGCGCGGAGGAGCAGCTGCGCAAGGAGCACACGGCCGAAGTCGAGTCCGACCTGCGCCGCGCGCATGCGCGCCTGTCCGCCACCGGCGGCCTGAGCGCGGCGGGTCACTGACCGGGGATCGACTCCCCGAGACAGATCCTGTTCCAGTCATCGACGTGCAGACGACCGATGACGTCGTTGAACCTGCGGACTGTGTGGATCTCGTCGCCCGCCCATGACTTGCGACTAAGACCGGCTTGCTCCCAGTGCATGATCTCGACGGCACGCCAGAATCCGGCGCCGTACCGCGGATGTGAGTAGAGAGGCTTCACGACCATCCTGCGGTCCTCCACTGCGAGGATGACACAGGGGCGGTTCTTGCCGTTGTCCGGCTCTGACGTGAACCGGATCCACGCGATGATGATTCCCCCGACCAGTTCGTGACGGGCGTCGGCCTTCGGGTACCGGGCGAGCCGGGGGTGGACGCGGCGCTCGCGCGGCACCGGCGCGGCCGGCTCGGTCTCGTGGCTGTCCTCTCCCTGCGGACCAGTGGTGGTGACGGTCGTGACCCTTCGGCTCTTGAAGCGGCGGTTGTTCCGTCGTGACGACTCGGCTGTCTCGCGAAGGCGGGCTCGCTCTTCCCTCTGCTCACGGCGCCTGTTCCGGCGGCCCTCCCTCGTCTCGTGGTCGGTCTCGTCCGGCAATACCTGTGCTGCCGGTGCCGGTGCCTCGGGTCTGAGCCCGAGGCCGTCAATTCCGGAGGCAACTGCCTCGATGCGGGGCGATGCCTTTGCGCCCTTGGCAACGAGGCACGCGAGCCAGAGACGAGTCCGCGGCAGGCCGAACTCCGAGCACATCACCTCGACGGTGTGCGCCACCTCCTCGAGTGACGGGTCCTCGAAGTTGTCCCCGAGCACTTCCTTGGCGCGTTCGTCCAGTTGTTTTGCTGCGATCTCGGAGATGCCGAGAGGGACCATCTGTCTCGTCCCGAACACGGCCTTGTTGCGCAGCTTGGCGCCGTTGGTCTCCGGCTCCCCGCGCTTGGCGAGGCGCACCCGCAGGAGGTCCGAGACCTCCCGGGCGTCTTCCTCCGACAGGGACTCGAGAAACTGCGCGAATTCGTCTGCCGTCATGGCGCGTATCACCCGGGCGATTGCCTGGTTCTGCTGGATGTCTCCCCCCGACGGGCGCATCCGGACAGGATGCCACAGCCCTGTGCCTGGGCGGGACGTGTCAGTTGTAGTCGATGGCGGAGAAGTTGCTGATCTTGTCCAGCCTGTGCTGGGCGTCGATCAGTCGGACCGTGCCGCTGCGGGACCTCATGACCAGGCTCTGCGTGTGCACGATGCCGGGCGTGAATCGGACACCCGTCAGCAGCTCGCCGTCGGTGACCCCGGTGGCGGCGAAGAAGCAGTTGTCTCCCTTCACCAGTTCGTCCGTGGTGAGGATGTGGTTGAGGTCGTAGCCGGCCGCCGCCGCGGCGCTGCGCTCCTCGTCGGTGCGCGGCCACAGGCGCCCCTGGATCTCGCCGCCCATGCACTTCAGTGCGGCCGCGGCGACCACACCCTCGGGTGTCCCGCCGATGCCGAACATGATGTCCACGCCGGCCTTCGGCCAGCAGGTGGCGATGGCGGCGAAGATGTCTCCGTCAGAGATCAGCTTGATGCGCGCGCCCGACGACCTGACCTCCTCGATGAGCTCGGCGTGGCGGGGACGGTCGAGGATCATCACGGTGAGGTCCCGGACGCTCTCGCCCTTGGCCTTGGCCACCCACTTGAGGTTCTGAACGGGTGTCGCGGTGATGTCGATGGCGCCGACGGCGTCCGGGCCGACGGCGATCTTCTCCATGTAGAAGCACGGGCCGGGGTCGAACATGGTGCCCCGTTCGGACACCGCGATGACGGAGATCGCGTTGCCGCGCCCCGAGGCGGTGAGGGAGGTGCCGTCGATCGGGTCAACCGCCACGTCCGTCTCGGGCTTGCTGCCGTCGCCCACGATCTCGCCGTTGAAGAGCATGGGCGCGTCGTCCTTCTCGCCCTCGCCGATCACCACCACGCCGGACATCGGCACGGTGGACAGGACGGTGCGCATCGCGTCGACCGCCGCGCCGTCGGCCCCGATCTTGTCCCCGCGCCCGACCCACCTAGAGCCGGCCATCGCGGCCGATTCGGTCACGCGGACGAGTTCGAGAGCGAGGTTCCTGTCGGGGCGTTGCGTCGGCATGAGCCCACCGTAGTTCCCTCACTAGCCTTCGCCCGTGGCTCCGGTACCCGTCAACCTGTGCATCGGTGCGGGCCCGTCCGTGTCAGACCCGTTGCTGCTGCCCGGGGGGAGTTTCGTGTCGGCCCTCGTGACCCACGCCACGGAGACCGGCCGGCGCACCGAGCTGCGCATCTGGGGAATCGACGACGAGTCCGAGGCGACACTTGATTTCGAGGCGGGGCTCGCGCCGGGCCGCGGGCTGTCCGGGGGGATGCACACGTGGCGGGCCGACGGCCGCGAGGCGCTCGCGTGCACCTCCGACGGGAGGATCGTGCGCATGTCTCTCGACGAACCGGGCCAGCCGGTCTCGCATGCGTTCAAGCTCCCGTTCGGGCCCGCGTGGACGGGCCCGCGTTACTCGCGCGACGGCCGGCGGGTGGCGGTGATAGGGGACATGCGCACCCTGGTCATCTACGACATCGCCACGGCCGGGTGGGTCGTGTCCCACGAGGCTGAAGACGGGTACCTCGTGGACGCGGCGTGGCACCGCGGCCGTGCGACGTGCCACGCGTGGGACCGACCCGAGATGGCGTGGACGTCCAGCCGGGTTCTCGGGCTCGACGCCGTTCCCGGGACCGCGGTCCAGCAGCCGAGGCACTCGCCGGGGTTCGACGCGTTCGGCTGGGTGAGCGACGAGAACGGCGTCGCGAACGTGGTCATCGAGGCCGACGGCATCGTGGGGGAGCGCACTGTCATTGAGGACGACTGCGAGCACGGGGGGCCGACGTGGGGCCCGGGCCAGCGCACGTGGTGCTTCAGCCCTGACGCCACGAAGGTCGCGTACACGAGGAACGAATCGGGGTTCGGGTCGTTGTGGGTGCATGACAGGCTGACCGGCGAGCGCACGCAGGTCGCGCGCTCCGTCCATGGGTGCCTCTCGTGGGAGGGCGACCGGATCTGTGCGCTGCGCACCGGCGCGCGCACGCCGGACCAGGTGGTGGTGTACGACGTGGCGGACCTGTCGTCTCCCTCGCGCGTGTTCACCCGCCACTTCACCGACGCAACGTGGGCATCCGAGCACGACGTGCATCTCGTGGAGCCCGTGACCGGCAGTGCAGGCGGGGTGCCGTACCGTCTCTACGAACCCGCGGTGCCCGCCGGCGGCCTGATTGTCTGGGTGCACGGTGGACCGACCGACCAGTGGCAGGTGACGTGGCGTCCCCGCTTCAGTTACTGGCTCTCACGGGGTTGGTCCATTGCCGTGTCGGACCCCCGCGGCAGCACGGGGCACGGCCGTGCGCACATGCTGGAACTGGAGGGTGCGTGGGGCGCGGCGGACGCCGACGACACGGCGGCAGTGGCGAGGGACGTGCAGGCACGCACGGGCATAGACCGCACGCGGACGGTGCTGATGGGCGGGAGTGCCGGAGGGCTCGCCGTCCTCTCCGCGGCGAACAGGCACGACGGGATCGCGGCGTGCGTGGTGGCGGCGTACCCGGTGGTCGACCTCGCACTTCTCCTCGAGTCCGAGGACCCCTTCGAGGGTCACTACAACCGTGTCCTCGTGGGGGACATCACGCTGTCGCCGAACATGGACGTGAGGCACCTGCGCAACGTTCCGGTCCTTCTGTTTCACGGCAGCAACGACTTGCTCGTGGTGCCCGAGCATTCCTTCCGCCTGAGGGACGCAGTCAATGCCGCCGGCGGCTCCGTGCGCGTCGAGATCATGGAGGGGGAGGGCCACGGCTTCAGGGACCCGCACAACCTGCGCCGCGAACTCGAGATGACGGAGGAGTTCCTCCGCGGCGTCACCCGCGCCGGCTGACGCCTCATCGGGCCCGCGTGACCGGCGGCACCAACGGGCAGTCAGTGACCCTGCACGCAGTGTGCGCCCCGGGCGCCCGGCTTTGTAGGGTCGTTTCATGTTGTTGGCGGAGCTCGAGATCTGGCACTCGCGGCCGATCGCGCCGACGCGGCGCATCTCGCTCGGCCGTCTCGTGCTGCCAGTCGATCCTGTGCCCGGCTTCGGCGGCGTCCTGCTCGGTGCGGTGCTCGCCACGCACGCCCCGGACGTGGACGATGACCTCATGGTCGACATCCAGCGCCTGATCTCGGAGGTTGAGCGCGGTGACCGGGTGCCCCAGCCCCGTCTCCGCCACCGGTTCCAGGTGGACCGTCACGGGCTCTCGCACAGCACGCACCGCATGGTGCGCGACGGCGACGAGGTACGGTTCGATCTGGAGTCGAACGGGACGCCGCTGCAGCAGGTCCTCGGCGCCATCTATGCGATCGAGCGGCTCGACATGCCGATCAGGCGCCAGATGGCCCCGTTGCTGCGCCGCGCGCTGACCTGGCGCGGTCCGATCGGTCCTGCGTTCATCACGTACATGGCGGGCACGCGCACAAGCGACGTCAGCGCGCTCGCCGACCCGAGGGCGTGGGCGCTCGACGTGCTCGGCTTCCCGGGCGGGACGGTGAAGGTCTCGAAGCGCGAGGTGATGGTGCGGTACCGCGAGAGCCTGCGCCTGGCCCACCCCGACCACGGCGGCGACGCCGCGAAGGCGAGCAAGGCGATCATCGACATCACCGAGGCGCGCCGCGTGCTCCTCGACTCCATCTGATGGCGCCGCGCCGGCCCGCGGGCGTGGTGCTGTTCCCGGGCTCGGGGTCGTCGGCCGCGCACCCGGCGCTGGTCTCGCTCGCAACGGCATTCGACCCGCTGCCCGTGCTGCGTGCCGACTTCCCCTACCGCCGCGCCGGCCGGCCCTTCCCGGACAGGGCGCCCGTTCTCGTGCAGTGCGTGCGCGACGAGGTCCGTGCGTTCGCCGCGTCGCTCGGCGTCCCCACGTCGAGGATCATCATCGGCGGGCGCAGCATGGGCGGACGGATGTGCTCCATGGCGGTCGCGGACGGGGATGACCCCCTGCGCGTCGCCGGGCTCGTGCTCGTGTCGTACCCGCTGCACCCGCCCGGAAAGCCGGAGTCGTTGCGGACGGCGCATCTCCCCGGGGTGGACGTGCGGACACTGTGCATCAGCGGCACGCGCGACACGTTCGGGACGCCGGCGGAACTCCGCCGTGCGTTCCGCCGCGTGCCGGGCGAGGTCACGTGGCACTTCGTGGAGGGGAAGGGACACGACCTGAAGAAGGCCGATGACGAGATTGCTGCTGCCGTCAGGTCGTGGGCGGCGCCGGGGCGTCCTCGGGGTTGAGCTCCTCCAGTGTGCGGTGGGCCGTCTCCGGGTAGCGCCACCACACGACGACCGAGGCGAGGAGCGGGAAGACGGCGAGCAGCACCATGACATCGCCGTACGTGGCGCCTGCATCGACGGCGCGGCCCGCACCGATCAGGCCGATGCTCCCGCCGACGAGGGACGAGGTCATGATCAGCCCGCCGGCCAGCCCGCGCTGGTGGGTGGGGAACAGTTCCCCGCGGTAGACGGCCATCGCGGGATACGCGAACCCAAGGAAGAGCGCGCCGAGGACCGCCGCGGTCCACATCGCCGTGCCGCTCAGCGCGAACGAGAGGGCGAGAAGTACCGACCCGACCGGGACCATCACCGCGCCGATGCGCCGGCGCCCGCGTGCGTCCGCCACCCGGCCGCCGAGGACGAGACCGAGCGCGGCCGGCGAGGACGTGGCCATCGTGAAGACGGCGACCATCGCGGCGGAGAACCCGCGGGTCTCCTTGAGGTAGCGGTTCTGGAAGATGGACATCGTCGCCACGAAGATGTTCGTGAGGAACACCACCGAGCAGATCCTGCCGAGATTGCGCGTCAGGCCGCCGATCGACGCCCGCCCCAGATGGCCCGCGAAGTCCCGGTGTCGCGCCATGAACCGGGCCGACTCCGGGAGCCCGCGGGTGATGATCCATGCGAAGGGCAGCCACACCAGGGAGAGCAGGTAGATCCACCGCCATGACGTGACCGAGACGTCGGCAAGCGGCAGCGACGCCACCGCCACTCCAGCACCGAATCCGCTCACCACGGCCAGCATCGCGGTGGCCCACGCGCGGGAGTCGTGCGGCATCTCCTCCACGATGATGACCGCGAGGAGGACGTCGAGGGTCAGCCCGAGGGGCCGGCCGACCGTCTGCGTGGCGACGAGCGCGGGGAAGGAGGGCGCGAACGCGCCGAGCGCACAGACAACCGGCGCCGCCCACGCGGTGGCCACGATCATGGGGCGCCGCCCGCGCGAGTCGGCCAGTGCGACGATCGGGAGGGAGATGACGATGCCCCACCGCACGACGGCGGAGCCGAGACCCTGTGCAGAGTTGGAGATCCCGAACTCGTCGGCTGCGTAGGCGACCGTCTGCGTGAAGAGCGTGTTGGTGAAAGCGACGAGCATCGAGCCGAGGGCGACCAGGCCGAGCACACGACGGTGGCGGGGCCCGAGATCCGGGGGCATCGACAACCACCCAGGGACTCGCACGCGCGGATAACTGCCCTGCATGGTCACGGCGGGAGCATACTTAGGGGCATGTCAATCGGGTCCCCGGCGGGTGACGACGTCATCGTCACCTCGACGAGCGGTCCGCTCGAGGGTGAGGTGACGGTCCCGGGGGCGAAGAACTCGGTCCTCAAGTTGATGGCGGCCGCTTTGCTGGCGGACGGACGTCACCTGCTGACGAACGTCCCGGTGATCGACGACGTGACCATCATGACCGACCTTCTCGGCGCGGTCGGGCTGGGCATCAGCGCGGTGCCGGCACCGGCAGGTGAGACCGGCCAGCACCTCCAGATCGTGAACACCGGTGCGATCACGCCGGTCGCGCCCTTCGAGCTCGCCGACAGGATCCGTGCCTCGGTGAACCTCGTCGGACCGCTGCTCGCCAGGTTCGGGCACATCGACATAGCCCTGCCCGGCGGTGACGACTTCGGCGGCCGCCCGATCGACATGCACCTGCGCGGCCTCGAGAAGATGGGGGCCGAGTTCCAGGTCACCCCGGAGGGACTGTTCGGCCGGTGCGGGAGACTGCAGGGGGCCGGGATCGCGTTCGATTTCCCGAGCGTCGGCGCCACGGAGAACATCGTGACCGCCGCCGTGCTCGCCGAGGGCGTCACTGTCATCAGCAACGCGGCCCGGGAGCCCGAGATCGTCGACCTCTGCGACATGCTGCGCCGGATGGGGGCCCGCATCGAAGGTGCTGGCACCAACACGATCACGGTGACCGGCGTGGAGCAGCAGGCACTGCACGCCACGACCCACGAGGTGGTGACCGACCGTGTCCAGGCGGCCACGTACATGGCGGCCGTCGCGATGTGCAGGGGCGACGTGCTGGTGCGGAGGGCGAACCTCGACCACATGGGGATGCTCGTGGAGAGGTTCTCTGAGATGGGCGTGTCGGTCGAACCGGACAGTGACGGTGCGCGCGTGAGGTGCGACGGGCCCCTGCGGTCGGTCAACGTCTCGACGCTCCCGTACCCGGGGTTCGCGACCGATTACAAGCCGCTGATCGTGGCGATGCTCGCAATGGCGGAGGGCACGGGCATCGTCACGGAGAACCTGTACCCAGGACGCTTCCGCTACGTGGAGGAACTGAGGAAACTGGGCGCCGAGATCGACATCGACGGGCACCATGCCGTGGTGCGCGGTGTGGGCCACCTGCACGGCGCGATCGTGAACGCGCCAGACATCCGCGCGGGGGCGGCGCTCGTGGTCGCAGGGCTCGCCGCGCAGGGGATCACCGAGATCCGCGACGTGCACCACATCGACCGCGGCTACGACGACATCGTGGGCCGGCTCGCCGGTCTCGGGGCGAGCATCAGCCGGGTCCGTCGCTCCGCGGGGGCGTGACCCCCTGCATCCGGCGCGCCCGCCTGTTGGCGAGCCTCAGCAGGAAGACGATGAAACCGATGGGGACGAGCACGTAGAGCATCTCGTCCCATCCTCCCTGGTGGGCGAACATCCGCCCATCGTAGGTGGGACCGCCCGAACGGTATCGTTCAGAGGGTTCCCCGGAGGGTTGACATGTCCATGCGGCAGCAGGTTGAAGAGACAATCGAGGTCATCAGGCCGGCCCTCAAGGCCGACGGTGGTGACATCATCCTGCGCGAGGTCGACGAGACGACCGGCGTCATCAGCGTCACGCTCACCGGTGCGTGCACCACGTGCCCTGCCTCGGACCAGACGCTGAAGGCGGGCATCGAGCGGATCATGAAGGACCGCATCGACGGTGTCACCGAGGTAGTGCAGGTCGCCTAGGTGGGCCGGCGCAGCCAGACACCCGCGGAGCTCTTCGATGCCGCATGCCACGGGGACCGCGGTGCCCTCGCCCGCACGCTCTCGCTCCTGGAGCGGGGGGACGCCGCCGCGCGCGAGGTGGGACGCCTCGCGTACTCACGCACCGGCGGCGGGTACACAGTCGGCATCACCGGTGCGCCCGGGGCTGGGAAGAGCACCCTCACCAGTGCGGTCATCAAGCACCTGCGTGCATCTCAGACGGAGGTCGCCGTCCTGGCGATCGACCCTTCGTCTCCTTTCACGGGCGGCGCCATCCTCGGCGACCGGGTGCGCATGCAGGACCACGCCACCGACCCGGGCGTCTTCATCCGCAGCATGGCCACGCGCGGCCATCTCGGCGGACTGTCGCTCTCCACGCCGGAGGCGATCCGGCTCCTCGATGCCGTCGGGCGCGAGTGGATCCTCGTCGAGACGGTCGGTGTCGGTCAGGTCGAGGTGGAGATCGCCGGCAAGGCGGACACCACGGTGGTCGTGCTGAACCCCGGATGGGGCGACAGCGTCCAGGCCAACAAGGCGGGGCTCATGGAGATCGCCGACATCTTCGTCATCAACAAGGCCGACCGCAAGGGCGTGGACGAGACGCGGCGGGACATCGAGCAGATGCTCGAGCTGAGCGACCTCGCCCACGACGCGTGGCACCCGCCGATCATCGCCACCGTCGGCAACACCGGCCAGGGCGTCCCGGAACTGTGGGACGCCGTGGTGCGGCACCGTGCCGAGATCTCCGCGAACGGCCGGCTCGGGGAGCGCAGGGATTTCCGCCTGCGCGAGGAGCTGCGCGAGATCGTGGCACGGCGCCTGGAGATGAAGGCGCGGGAGATCTGCACCGGCGAGCGCTGGGAACTTCTCCAGGGAGACGTCCTCGCCCGCCGGACCGACCCATGGAGCGCCGCAGACGAAATGCTGCGCGGAGTAGGAGCCTGACATGGCCGACGACATCATCCTCCTCGAGAGGCGCGCCGACGGTGTCGCCGGGGTCACGCTGAACTCGCCGAAGGTGAACGCGCTCTCGACGGCGCTGCTCAGCCGGCTCGCGCAGGTGGCCGACGATCTGGCGTCGCTCCCGCCCGGCGCCGTGGTCGTCACCGGGGGCGAGCGGATCTTCGCCGCCGGTGCGGACATCTCCGAGTTCGGCGGGCCGGACGAGGCCCGCACGATCGGTGCGGCTTTCCACACGACGCTGAACAAGGTCGCCGCGCTGCCGTGCTTCACGATCGCCGCAGTCAGTGGGTTCGCGCTCGGCGGCGGCTGCGAACTGGCCATGGCCTGCGACTACCGCATCGCATCCGAGAAGGCCGTGTTCGGCCAGCCCGAGATTCTTCTCGGGATCATCCCGGGAGGCGGCGGCACGCAGCGCCTGCCGCGGCTCGTCGGCCCCAGCCGCGCGAAGGAGATGATGATCACCGGCCGTCAGGTGCGTGCCGACGAGGCGCTCCGCATCGGGCTCGCCGACGAGGTCGTCGCGCCCGAGGCTCTCTTGGACCGTGCCCTCGCCCTCGCGTCGTCCGTGGCGGCGGGCGCCACTCAGGCAGCCCGTCTCGTCAAGCGCGCGGTGGACGAGGGCCTTGAGACCGACCTCGTGTCGGGTCTCTCGCTCCAGCTGGCGCTCTTCGCGGAGGTGTTCCACACGGACGATGCCCGCACCGGCGTGCGGAGCTTCCTCGAGAACGGGCCGGGCAAGGCCTCGTTCACGGGCCGCTGAGCCATGCGTCTCCCGCGGGTGCCGCACGAGATGCGCGACGTGGTGCGCGCGTCCGCCGTCATCGGGGTCGCCAGTGGCATCTACGCGGTGTCGTTCGGCGTGCTGTCCGTGAGCGCCGGCGCATCGGTCCTCCAGACGTGCCTGCTCTCGCTCCTCGTGTTCACCGGCGCATCCCAGTTCTCGGCGGTGAGCGTCATCTCCGCCGGCGGTTCTGTCGCCAGCGCGGTGAGCGGCGGGCTCCTCCTTGCGGCACGCAACGGTGTCTACGGTCTCGCATTGTCCCCGTCAGTCAGGGGGTCGCTGGCCAAGCGGATGCTCGCCGCGCAGTTCGTGATCGACGAGACGACCGCGATGACCTCCGCGGCGCCGGACCAGCGCTCGAAAGACTGGGCGTTCTGGTCATGCGCGCTGATGCTGTTCGCGTGCTGGAACCTCGGCACCCTCATCGGGGCGCTCGCGGGGTCATCCATCGACCCGCGGACCTTCGGGCTCGACGCGGCGTTCCCGGTGGTGTTCGTGGCGATGGTGGCACCGCACCTATCCACGCGGAACGGCCGCAGGGCGGCGCTCACCGGCGCGACCGTCACCATCGTGCTGACGCCGTTCCTCCCCATCGGTCTCCCGATCCTGCTCTCGTCGGTCGGGGTGCTCGTGGGCCTGCTCCCTCACGCTGACGCGGGCACGCCGGGCAGCCGCAGCGGGGACGCACCATGAGCTGGTGGCTGGTCATCTGGCTCTCCGCCGGGGCGTACCTGCTGAAGTTGCTCGGCCTCGTCGTGCTCGGGGGGCGGAAGCTGCCCGCGACGGTCAACCGGTGCCTCGTGTTGATCCCGGCCGCGCTCCTCGCGGCTCTCATCATGAAGGACACGCTGACCACGGGCCAGGAGATAGTCGTCGACGCGCGGCTGGCGGGGGTGTCTGTCGCGGCGGCGGCGACGCTGCGGCGACTGCCGATGACGGCCGTGCTCGTGCTCGGTGTCGGCACCACCGCGCTCGTGCGCGGCGTGGCGGGCTGGCTCTAGGCGCGGGACTCGACGAGCTTCTTCAGCACACGCAGGTTCCTGCGCCAGATGGCCTTCATCACGACCTGGCCGCCGACGAGCGCCCCGACCGGACCACCGAGCCACCACGGGAAGACGAGCTTCTCGGTCCAGGTGAACAGCGTGCCGCCGGACGGTGCCGGCTCGAGGGTGAACTCTCCCGTGCCCGTGACGACGCCGGTGTGGCGCACGCCCATCACCCGGCCGGGCTCCCATGCCGTGATGGTCATCTTGTCGACCAGCTTGATCGGGCCGACCTTCGTGTCGCAGAAGAACTCGGTGCCGACGCCACGCGTCTGGCTTCCGATGAAGCGGATTGCCACCGCGTCTGCCATCCAGTCCACGTGCCGCTCCACCGGCTCGACCACGTCCCACACTGTCGGCACGGGGGCGTCGATCTCCCCGGAGACGCGGATACCGGGCATCAGGCAGTCACGGCCGCGCGGCGGATCTCGGCCGCCGCCGACTCGGGGGCCACGATGTTGATCATCACGCCCGTGCCGCGCTCGAAACCGGCGGTGGTGGTGAGCTTGGGGAAGAGGTGCGCGTGCCAGTGGTACTGGCCCGAGTGGTGCGACGGGGCGGTGTGGAACACGAGGTTGAACGCCACGTCGCCGATCGCGGCCACCAGGTGGCGGAGGGCGTCACGAACGGCGATGCCGACGCCGACCAGCTCCTCGTCCGTGCAGTCGGTGATGTGCTGGTGGTGGGTGCGGGGCATGACCAGCAGTTCGTACGGGCTGCTGCTCCAGAACGGACAGATCACCACGGCGCTGTCGTTCGACAGGACGAACCGTTCGCTGTTCTCCTCCACGCCGCTCGTGGTGCAGACGATGCAGCCCCCCTTGAAGCGCTCGAACGCACGCTCCTCCTCGAGGATCTCGCCCGGGACGAACGGCAGGCCGAGAAGCTGGCCGTGGGGATGTGCGAGAGACGCGCCCGCCTCGCGCCCGTGGTTCACGATGGCCTGCGTGTATCGGATGTGCGGCGTGCCCGCGTGCGCACGGAACCGGTCGCGCAGCGTCAGCATGAGCGACGCGATGACGTCGTCGGTGAAGCGCTCGAGCCTGCTTTCGTGGTCACGGGTGAACACGAAGACCTCGTGCGCACCGCTGGCCTCCGCCATGACGTGCACCGGCCCCATGTTGTGGACGGCCATGGTGTCGTCGCCCACGAACGCGGGGTACCTGTTCTCGACGACGCGCATGGTCCAGTCGCCCTTCGCGTCGTGCACCTCGGCCAGCGAGGGGTCGGCAGGGTCCGCGCCGGGGCAGAAGGGGCACGCGAGGTTCGGGTCTGACTCGACCTGGGTCGCACGGGGAGCGAAGTCAGTGGTGCGTCTCGCGCGGTCGGGAACGATGGTCACCCAGCGACCGGTCAGCAGGTTCAGGCGAAGTTGACTCACTGCCCCAAAGGATAGGTGCGCAGGCAGGAAAGGACACGGCGTTCCCGCCTAGGCGCATCCGTACACGGACACGTGCCTGCGTGACTCCGGGGTGAACGGGCCGAGCCGTCCGTCCCCGTGGCGCTCCACGAGTCGCAGGCCTGCGTGCCCTGCGAGGGCATCCATCTGGCCCGGGGCGAGGTAGCGCACGGACCACGGGCGAAGGGTGACGGGCAACCCGTTCGACAGCTCCACGAACTGGCCGATGATCCGCTGGGCCGCGACGTCGTGGCGGGTCACCGAGAGGACGACACGGTCGGCCGTGATGGAACGGATCGTGACGTCGTCGCCCGCATCGCCCGGCCTGGCGACTGCCGCGTCGACCACGAAACGCGATCCCGGCCCCATCGCCGCCCGCACGAGCGAGAGCGCCCTCCCCACCGCGTCGTCGTCGGGCAGGTTGAAGAGGGTGTTGTAGCCGCAGAACACGAGGTCGAACGCACCCGGGGGGAGCGAGCGGGAGAAGTCCGAGGTGAGGAGCCGCGCACCCGAGAGCGACGGCACCGCGGCAGCACGCCGGATCATGGCGTCGCTGGTGTCCACGCCGGTCAGTTCGTCGGCCGTGCCCGCCCGTGCGACGACGAGCCTGTCGAGGAGGCGGCCCGTCCCGACGCCGAGTTCGAGCACACGGGCCGGCCCTGCAGGCATGTGCCGGACCAGTGCGTCCACGAAGTCATGGTCCCCGAGCCCGCCGTACCACTCGTCGTACACGTCCGCGAACGAGTCGCCGTAGGTGGCGGCGTCGTAGCCGGGGATCCCGTACGGGTTGTCGCTCACCGGGCAATTCCACCACGGTCACCCCTCCGCGGGCGCATCGGTAGCGTTGGTGCCATGGCCACCGCATCCACCCGGAAGCACGTCTACCTGGACCATGCGGCCTCGACGCCGATGCACCCGGAGGCCGCCGAGGCGATGCAGCACTACATGACCGCGGAGTTCGCGAACCCCTCTGGGGCCCACGGCCCGGCCCGGTCGGCACGGCGCGTCATCGACGAGTCGCGTGACGTGGTGGCCGAGATCATCGGGTGCACACCCGGGGAGATCGTGTTCACCAGCGGCGGCACGGAGGGCGCTAACGCGGCAGTCCTCGGCGCGGTGCGCCGCAGCGGCGCGCGTGCGGTGTGCCCGGCCGCCGAGCACCACGCCGTGCTGCACTGTGTCGAGCACACGGGCGGCGCTGTCGTCCCCGTGAACGCCGACGGCACGGTCGACACTGCCGCGCTCTCCGCCGAACTGTCCCGCGGCGGCGCGGGCGTGGTATCCGTGATGGCGGTGAACAACGAGGTCGGCACCGTGAACGACATGGCCGCAGTGGCTGCCGCTGTGCGCCGCGGCGCACCGGGCGCCGTCCTCCACACCGACGCCGTACAGGCCGCGTGCTGGCTGGACCTCCGCGAGCTGTGGCCGCACGTGGATGTCCTCACGCTGTCGGCCCACAAGTTCGGCGGGCCGAAGGGCGCCGGGGTGATGGTCATCCGTGACGGGACGCAGCTGGAGCCGTTGATCCTCGGCGGCGGCCAGGAGCGCGACAGGCGCAGCGGCACCCTGAACATCGCGGGCATCGCGGGCACCGCGGTCGCCTTCGCCGTCACAAACTCCCGGCGCGCGGCGGAGCACGCACGACTGGACGCACTTCGTCGCCGCCTCGTCGACGGGATCACCACGGCAATCGGGTGCGCAACGCAGACGGTGCCGGCCGAGAGTGCCGTGCCCGGTGTCGCCCACATCTGTTTCGAGGGTCTCGAGAGCGAGTCGCTGCTGTTCCTGCTCGACGAGAGGGGGGTGAGCGTCTCCGCCGCGTCTGCGTGCGCCAGCGGGGCGATGGAACCCTCGCACGTCCTCGCCGCTATGGGCGTGCCTGCGTCCCGCATGATGGGGTCCGTCCGGTTCAGCCTGGGCCACACCACCACGCAGGAGGACGTAGAGACCGCGGCCGGTGCGGCGGTGGAGTCGGCAACGAGACTGCTGGGGGCACGGAAGTGAGGGTGCTGCTCGCGATGTCGGGTGGCGTGGACTCGTCCGCCGCCGCCGTGGTGCTGCGCGATGCCGGCCACGACGTGACGGGCGTGACGATGCGGCTGTGGGGCGGCGAGAGCGACACGGGGTGCTGCTCGGTGTCGGACGTGGACGACGCAAGGCGGGTCGCCCAGCAGGCGGGCATCGACCACCTGGTGTTCAACTTCTCGGCCGACTTCGAGGACCATGTCGTCACCCCGTACGTGGACGCCCACATCGGTGGCGTCACGCCCAACCCGTGCATCGAGTGCAACCGGCACCTGAAGTTCGACAGGTTGATACGCCGCGCCCGTGAGCTCGGTTTCGATGCCGTGGCGACCGGTCACCATGCCCGGATTGAGGAGCACGACGGCCAGCTCCGTGTCGTCCGCGGTGCGGACACCGCGAAGGACCAGAGCTACGTGGTCCACATGCTGTCGGGGGATGACCTGGGCTACGTGCTCTTCCCCGTGGGGGGCATGCAGAAGTCGGAGGTCCGCGACCTCGCTGCGCGGTCCGGCCTGCGCACCGCGTCGAAGCCGGACAGCCAGGACGTGTGCTTCATCGGCTCCACGGTCGGCCGCGGCGGGTTCCTCTCGTCACGGATGGAGTTCCACCCCGCCTCCGTCGTGGACACCGAGGGCATCGAGGTGGGCAGTGTCGACGCGGTCGAGCTGGTGACGCTCGGCCAGCGCAGGGGCCTCGGTCTCGGCGGGGGCGACAAGCGGTACGTCGTCGACGTCAGCATCAGCGGACGCAGGGTGACCGTGGGCGGCGAGGAGGACCTGCTGTCCGCAGGGCTCACGGTGGGGATGCTCGCCTGGCCGCATGCCAGTGATCCCCGTCTGCTCGACGGCGCGGACGTGCTGGTGCAGGCGAGCGCACACGGTGCCCGGCACGGTGCGCGTGTCCACACCGACGGCACCACGGCTCGACTCACCTGGGAGCGCCCCCAGAGGCGGGTCTCGCCCGGCCAGTCAGTGGTGTTCTACGACACCACTGACACGTTCGTGCTCGGCGGCGGCGTGGTCACGGACCCGGGCTGAGCTGTGCCGACGCCGCAGCGGCAGCCGCGGCGGCACGCAGCGGGGCAACGGCGAACGACGTGACGTGGAGCGCCCCGGCGGTGCCGAGCGTGCGCGCCGTGATCGGCGAGAGGATCACCTTGTCCGGCTGCGTCATCACGACCTTCACGCGCCGGCCCCGGACTGCCCCCGTGAGGTCCGCCTCGTCTCCTGCCGTGTCCTCCACGGTGACCGAGCCGAGGTGGTTGCGGCGCACCATCATCGTCTCGCCGAGCACGAGGTGGTCATGGACGACGAGCCCTGCCGGCACGACGACCAGCCACCTGCGCGACAGCCGGTGGAGGCGCAGTGGCACCTTCCAGCACAGGAGCGCGCCGGCCACGGTCACGGGCACACCGGTAGCAAGATTCCCCGCGGCGAGCAGCAGTGTCCCGCCCACTGTGGAGGCCACGAGGGCAGACCCCACGAGGACGGCAGGGGCCAGGTAGGGCACTGGCGTGCGCAGGGCGAACCGGGTCTCGGCACCGTACGCACTGCCCTGCACGAGGACGTCGGCGACGTCGCGCGAGAGGAGCATCCTCGCCACGACGA
>JBJTCK010000108.1:0-8817 GCA_046091825.1 Actinomycetota bacterium
ATGGTGCGCACCCGCATCCCCCTCGGGTACGAGGCCGAGCCCGTCCACGTGGCGCGTCTGGCGCTGTACCTGGCCAGCGATGACAGTGCGTACTCCACAGGGTCGGAGTTCAAGGTGGACGGGGGCTGGAGCGCATGAGCATCCTCGGCACCCGCGTCGTCCGCGTAGAGGACCCCAGGTTCCTCCGCGGCGAGGGCACCTACATCGCGAACCTCCCGCTGGAGGGCGCCGTCCACATCACGTACGTGCGGTCCTCCATGGCGCACGCACGGATCCTCTCCGTCGACACTGCGGAGGCCGCGGCGATGCCCGGCGTCCTCCACGTGTGGACGGCAGCCGACATCGACCTCCCCGCGGCGCCGCCGGCGAACGGGATGATGAACGCCGGGATCAGGTTCCCGTACGTGGCCGCCGACACCGTGCGCTTCGTCGGCGACATCGTGGCCGCCGTCATCAGCACCACGAAGACACAGGGCCTCGACGCTGCCGAGGCCGTCATCGTCGACTACGACCCGTTACCCGTGGTGCTCGACGTCGACGAGTCCCTCACCGACGCGGTCGTCCTCCACCCGGAGGCCGGCACGAACGTGGTGCTCAAGTTCGCGAACCCCGACGACACCGACATCTTCGCCGGGTGCGACGTCGTGGTGGAACTCACCATCGAGAACAACAAGGTCGCCACCGCCCCCATGGAGGTGCGCTCCTGTGCGGCCCTCTGGGAGGACGGGAAGCTGACCCAGTGGGCCTGCAGCCAGGGTGCCCACGGGGCCCGTGACGGCCTCGCCGAGGTGCTCGGCGTCGACAAGTCGGACGTGCGCGTCATCACGCCGGATGTCGGCGGCGGTTTCGGCGCCAAGTCGGGCGTGTACGCCGAGGAGATCATGGTCGGGTGGGCGGCGCGGCGCCTCGGCCGTCCCGTGCGCTGGACGGAGTCACGCACGGAGAACATGCTGAGCATGGGTCACGGCCGTGCGCAGCGCCAGCGCACCCGCATGGGCGGCACGAAGGACGGGCGCATCACCGCGTACCGCCTGGACGTGGTGCAGGACGCCGGTGCGTACGCGAAGGCAGGCGCGGTGCTGCCGTACATGACCCGCATGATGGCGGGCGGCGTGTACGACATTGAGCGGGTGCAGTTCGAGTCCCACTCGGTCGTGACCAACACGTCGCCCACGGTCGCGTACCGCGGCGCAGGACGCCCGGAGGCAACGGCGGCCATCGAGCGCACTATCGACGAGTTCGCGCGGGCATGCGGCATCGACCCCACCGAGGTGCGCCGCCGCAACTACCTGCAGCCCTCGGCGTTCCCGCTGACCACCCCGATGGGTGCCAAGTACGACAGCGGCGAGTACGAGGCGGCGCTCGACAAGGTGCTCGCCGCGGCTGACTATGCAGGCCTGCGGGCGGAGCAGCGGCGCCGCCGCGAGTCAGGTGACCCGGTTCAGCTCGGCATCGGCATCAGCAGCTACGTGGAGACGACCAACCCGATGGGCGGCGGCGAGTACGGCGCGGTGGAGATCACCGCTGACGGCGGTGCGATCGTCCGCACCGGCTCCTCGTCGCACGGCCAGGGCCACCACACCGCGTGGGCGATGATTGTGAGCGAGGCGACCGGCATCCCCATGGACCGCATCGAGTTCCGGTTCGGTGACACCTCGGACGTGGACCGTGGCGGCGGCACCGGCGGGTCGCGCAGCCTCCAGGTGGGCGGAACCGCGGCGCGGCTGGCCGCGGAGGCAGTGGTGGAGAAGGCACGGCAGCTCGCGGCCGACATGCTGGAGGCGGCGCCGGAGGATGTCGTGATCGACACCGTGCGCGGTGCGTTCCACGTGCAGGGCTCGCCGCAGCCGGCACGCACGTGGTCGGAACTCGCGGCCGTGGCCACCGTGCCGCTGACCGCGGACGCCGACTTCAAGCCCGAGGGCGCGACGTTCCCGTTCGGTTCGCACGTGTGCGTGGTGGAGGTGGACACCGAGACCGGGTCGGTCGCCGTGGTGCGCCATGTGGCGTGCGACGACGCGGGCACCATCATCAACCCGTTGATCGTGGACGGCCAGGTCCACGGCGGTCTCGCCCAGGGCATCGCCCAGGCACTGCTGGAGGAGGTCGCGTACGACGCCGACGGCAACCCCGTTACGTCGAACTTCGCCGACTACGGCATCATCAGTGCCGCGGAACTTCCGTCGTTCGAGCGCGTGGTGATGGAGACGCCGACGCCGCGCAACCCACTGGGGGCCAAGGGCATCGGTGAGGCCGGCACGATCGGCGCCACGCCCGCTGTGCACAACGCGGTCGTGGACGCGGTCAGCCATCTCGGAGTCACGCACATCGACATGCCGTGCACGTCGTTCCGCGTGTGGTCGGCTATCCAGGCCGCCCGCTGAACCGGCGGCCAGGGTCACACAGGGGCACGGGATGGCAGTCAGTCAGGATCAGGCAGCGGTCACGGTGGGTCTGGTGCTCTACCCGCGCTTCACGGCACTGGACATAGTCGGCCCGTTCCAGACCCTCGTTGACGTCCCCGGTGTGGATGCCTTCTTCGTTGCCGAGAGCGCTGGACCCGTCACTGACCACACGGGACTCCTCACGATGAACGCAACGGCGTGCTTCGACGATGTGGACGCGCTCGATGTTCTGGTCGTTCCCGGCGGCTTCGCGGACGCGAATCTCGCGGACGACGACCCCGTCGTCAGGTTCGTCCGGCGCATCCATCCGACGACGACCTGGACAACGAGCGTCTGCACGGGGTCATTGTTCCTCGCGACGGCGGGTCTCCTCCACGGGGTCGAGGCCACGTCCCACTGGGCTTCCTATGGGCGGCTCGAGAAGTTGGGGGCAGTTCCCACGAGTGCACGGGTGGTGCGCTCGGGGAAGATCATCACGGCCGCAGGAGTCTCGTCCGGGATTGACATGGGTCTCGCCCTCGTCGCCGAGATTGCCGGCGAGGAGACAGCAAAGGCAGTGCAGCTGGCGATCGAGTATGACCCACAGCCGCCGTACGACTCCGGGTCGCCAGCCAAGGCGGACCCCGAGTTGTTCGCCAGGGTGGTGGAGATGTTCGAGCCGCGCCGTCGGGGCTAGTTGAGCGGTGCCGGCTCCCCGTCTGCGGGCCTCATGGTGAGGTGCCCGCGGGCGAGGAACGCGCCGGTGCCGATGAAGAGCAGCATCACGGCTGCGGTCGTGAGGAACGCCGGCGTGCGGCCGAACGCACCGTAGGTAGCACCTGCCGTGGCGGCGGCGATGCCGCCCGTGATCGTCTGCAGCCCGCCGAATAGCCCTTGTGCGCTCGCCAGCCGCGCCCGCGGCGCGACCATCGCCACCGCTGCCGCGCCGCCGGTGATGGTGAGGCCGTCCGTGATGCCGTGCACCACCCCGAACCCGAGCATCGCGTAGGGACTGCCGAGCAGGCCGTACCCCGACATGAGGAAAGCACCGATGACGAGCCCGGTGATGCTCGCGCGGAACGGGCCGAAGCGCTGGGTCAGCCTTCCCCCGACGGGCCCGAGGAAGAGCATGGGGAGTGCGAAGAGCGAGATACCGAGGTTCGCGACCCACTCGTCGGCCTCCATGTCGTCCATCATCACGGACCACAGCGCGTCGAAGGTGCCGATCATGAGGTAGAGCGAGAGCCCGATGATCACGGCACCGAGGTACGGCCTGATCCGCAGCAGGTCGAACGCCAGGCGCTGTGTCGGCACGTCGCCCGTTGCCTCCTGCACGTGGAGACGCAGCAGCCCCGCGCCCACGACCGCCAGACCCGCGGAGCAGATGATGTACCGCGCGGCGAGCCCGAGCGCGCCCACCGTGAGAGCAGAGAGCACGGGTCCCGCCGAGAACCCTCCCACCTCGAAGCTGACCATGCGGCCGAGGTTCGACCCCATGTTCTCCGGGTCGGCGAGGATGACCACGCGCCGTACGGCGGGGTACACCATGCCCGCCCCGATCCCGCCGACCAGGCGCGCCGCGAAGAGCACCTCGAAGCTGCCGCCGAACCCCATCATGATGTTGCCGACGATCTCCACCGCGATCCCCACGAGGATCATGCGCTTCGCATTGCCCTTGTCGGCGAACGGGGCGAGGAAGATCTGGGCCACGAACCCGGCCAGGAAGCCGACCGCGAGTATGAGCCCCAGCTGCGACTCGCTGACGCCGTACTCGTCACGGAAGTCGTCCAGCACTGTGAACATGGTGCCGTAGCTCATGGCGCCGAAGCACGTGGCGAGCTGGAGGAGCAGGACTGTCCGCTTGCGCATGGTGCCGTCAGCCCAGGGTCGACTTCAGGTGGGTGACGAGATCCCCCCAGGACCCGCGCAGACCCGGGTGCAGTTCGAAGGCGGCGACGTCGTCGATCCGCACCCAGCGGATGTCCTCGGACTCCGCGTTCGCCTCGTGGGCGCCGGGATCCACGGCAGTGTGGGCGATGACGGTGTCGTATCTCCAGTTGCCGTGGTTGTCCGAGTAGATGCCCTTCACGTCGAGGTGCTGGGGCAGGATGCCCGTCTCCTCGTACGCCTCGCGTGCCGCTGCCGTCACGGAGTCCTCGTGGGAGTCGAGGGCGCCGCCGGGCAGGGCCCACGTGCCTCCGCCGTGCGTCCAGCCGGCACGCAGCTGCAGCAGCACGAGCGGCTCGGGGGTGTCGGTGCGCACCAGCAACAGGCCGGCGGCTCCGTTGATGCCCCAGTGGCGCTGGCCGCAGTCACATAAGACCCACCCGTTCCCGTCACCGATTGCCACCCGTCGATGATGCCATAGGGTGTGCCCATGGAGGCAACCAGATTGACAGGAGTGCTGGGGGCGCGCATCGACGGCATCGACGTGCGCGCGCTCGATGATGCGGAACTCGCCGAGCTGAGGGCCCTCGTGTGCGAGCACGAGGTCATCTGCGTCACCGGCCAGTCACTCACCCCGCTCGAGCAGGTGGAGTTCTCGCGCCGGCTCGGTCCGGCTGCGGAGTCTCCGTTCATCGAGCCCAGCCCGGACCACCCGGAGGTCATCAAGGTGCTGAAGGAGGCCCGCGACGGCGATGCGTTCAACTTCGGCGGGGCATGGCACAGCGATTTCAGCTTCCAGCCGAACCCGCCGTCGTTCACGGTCCTCCACGCTCTCGACATCCCGCCCCACGGGGGCGACACGTGCTTCTCGTCGATGACCCGTGCCTATGGCGCTCTCTCGCCGCGCCAGAAGGAGGACTTCCTGCCGCTGAGGGGTGTCCACACCGCCCGCGACGCCTATTCCCCGAGGATGCAGGCCGTCCATTCGGGCCTCAGCGGCATGAACATCGTCTGTGACGAGTCCGCCCACGACGTCACCCTGCACCCGCTCGTGCGCGTCCATCCAGAGACGGGGCGTTCGGTGCTGTTCTACAACCGTGCGTACGTCCGCGACATCGTCGGCATCGACGACGAGACGGAGAAGAGATCCCTGATGGAGTGGCTCCACCTGCACACCACCGACGCGAAGTTCGGCTACCGGCACCGGTGGAGCCGCGGGGACCTGCTGATCTGGGACAACCGCTCCACGCAGCACTACGCACTCAATGACTACGCCGGGTTCCGCCGCGAGCTGCACCGCACCACGGTGGCGGGCGAGGTCCCCATCCCGGCCTGACCGGGGCGGACGACGGAAGCACACGCAGGAGGAGGCGCCAGGTGACGACACGCGGTTGGGACGCGATCGAGGAGGAGGCACGCGCTCTCGACGCTGCCGACCCGCTCGCGCACACACGTGCCCGGTTTGACCTGCCCGCCGGGGTCCTCTACTTCGACGGCAACTCGCTCGGCCCTCTGACCCACGAGGCCCGCCGCGTCCTGGACCGCACCATCGGGCACGAGTGGCGCGACCGCCTGATCCGCTCGTGGGACGAGGACTGGATGGACATGCCGGCACGCGTCGGCGACCTCATCGCACCGATCGTCGGTGCCGCGCCGGGAACCGTCATCTGCACCGACAACACGTCGGTGAATCTCCACAAGACGCTGGAGGCCGCCGTGGCGATGCGGCCGGGGCGCGACGAGATCATCACGGACGCGAACAACTTCCCGACGGACATCTACATCGCGCGGTCCGTGGCGGAGCAGCACGGGATGACGCTCACTGCTGTGAAGGCCTCGCAGATCCCAGGGGCGGTCAGTGGGCGCACTGCCGTGGTGACGGCGACGCACGTGGACTATCGCAGTGCCCACATCCTGCATGCCGACGAGATCACCGCGGCGGCCCATGCGGCCGGGGCACTCGTGGTCTGGGACCTGGCCCACTCGGCAGGGGCGGTGCCGGTCGACCTGGCCGGACTGGACGCGGACTTCGCCGTGGGCTGCGGCTACAAGTACCTGAACGGGGGCCCCGGCGCCCCGGCATTCGTCTACGTGGCGCCCCGGCACCACGCCGCGGCAACCCAGCCCCTCCATGGCTGGTGGGGCCATGACGAGCCGATGGCATTCGAGCCCGGGTTCCGCCCGGCAGGGGGGATCAAGCGGTTCCTGACCGGGAGCCCGGGTGTGCTGTCCATGAAGGCCCTGGAGGCCGCCTTGTCCGTGTTCGACGGTGTGAACATTGACCAGTTGCGGGCCAAGAGCGTCAGCCTGACCGAATTCTTCATCCGGTTGTGGGGTGAACAGTTGCAGACTGTCGGTTTCACGCTGGAGTCCCCGCGGGACCCCGACCACCGCGGAAGCCATGTGGCGCTTGGGTTTGCGGGCGGAAAGCAGCTGGTCGAGGAACTCGCGCACCAGGATGTGATCGCCGATTTCCGGCCCCCGGACCTGGTCCGGTTCGGCTTCGCCCCCCTCTACAACACCCACCTCGAGACCGCCCGGTTGGCCCGGAAACTGGGCGAATTGGCACTTGCCCATTGAGAATCCTGGAAACTCGTGGGTAGGTTGTTCCAACTACCCAGATAGGGCAGCACCAGCTGCCATTCATCTCCAAGGAGAAAACATGAAGAAGAGCCGTGTGCTGCGCGCATCTGCGCTGCTCATCGGTCTGTCGCTCGTGGGCGTTGCCTGCGGCGGCGACGACACATCATCCGACACGACCGCTGCGGCAGCAGAGGGCGGCGACCTCGCCGGCATGAAGGGCACCACGCCCCTCGTCAAGCTGTCCGAGGAGTTCAAGACCCGCCTGAAGGAAGTCGACCCCGAGCTGGGCGACTACTCCTACGCTGCCGAGACCTACGACTCCGTCATGGTCATCGCCCTCGCGGTCGAGAAGGCCCAGGACGACGGCATCGCGTATGCCTCCGAGATCAACGGGATCACCCGTGACGGCGAGAAGTGCACCGAGTACGCGGCGTGCCTCGAGCTCGTCAAGGCGGGCACCGACATCGACTATGACGGCGTCTCCGGCCCGCTCGAGTTCTCCGGCAACGGCGAGCCGCTGAAGGCCTCCTACGGCGTCCTCCAGTTCGGTGCCGACAACCGTCTCGATGACGCACTCACGACCTCCATCGAGGCCGCAGCGCCTGCCGATGCAGACGTGGCCCAGGTCCCCGTCGAGGGTGACCGCAAGGGTGACGGCGTCCTCACGCTCGGCTCGATCCTGCCCCAGACCGGTTCGCTGTCGTTCCTCGGTGCGCCGATGTTCGCCGGCTTCGACCTCGCAGTGAAGGACATCAACGCCGCTGGCGGTGTCCTCGGCAAGGACGTCGTGGCGATCAAGGGTGACTCCGGTGACGCAACCACCGACACCGCCTCGAAGACCGTCGACGCACAGCTCTCGCAGAACGTGGACGCCATCATCGGCGCCGCCTCGTCCGGCGTGAGCCTCACCGTGATCGACAAGATCACGGCTGCCGGCGTGGTCCAGTTCTCGCCCGCCAACACCTCGAAGGCACTCTCCGGCTACGCCGACAAGGGCCTGTACTTCCGCAGCGCCCCCTCGGACATCGTCCAGGGTGCAGTGCTCGCAGAGGTCGTGAAGGGTGACGGCGCGTCGAACGTGGCGATCATCGCCCGTAACGACTCGTACGGCACGGGCCTGGCCGAGGACCTCGCGAAGAACCTCGAGGCCGGTGGCGCCAAGGTCGTCGTGAGCAAGATCTACGACGAGAAGGCGACCGCCTTCGACGCCGAGGTCGACGAGATCAAGGCCGCCGGCCCTGACGCAGTCGTCATCATCGGCTTCGACGAGACCTCGAAGATCCTCGCCACGATGGTGGAGAAGGGCGTCGGCCCGAAGGCCATCAAGGTCTACGGTTGCGACGGCAACATGGGCAACGCGCTCGGGGAGAACTTCGACGCCGGCAAGTGATTGCCAGCTGATCGAACCCAGTTCGTACCACGGAAAGGCCCGGGCGCAAGCCCGGGCCTTTCTCGTTCCCCCGGCATGTCAGTCACCCATGCGCCGGGCCGGGCGTATCCTGCCGGGGTGCCTTCCCTCGGCGAGACTGAGCGATTCATCGCGTCGATGCCCGGCGCGACAGAGGGGTCCCGCTACGGACGGCGCACCTGGTTCGTCGGTGGCACCCAGTTCGCTTGGGTGCGACCGCTCACCAAGGCCGATATCCGGCGACTGAACGGCGCGCCCGTGCCGGCCGGCCCGATCATCGGGCTCGTCGTGGCGGACCTTGCGGCCAAGGAGAACCTGCTCGGCGCCGGGTACCGAGGCATCTTCACCGTGTCGCACTTCGACGGGTACCCGGCCGTCCTCGTCCAGCTGGACGAGGTGGACGGTGCGGTCCTCCGTGAGCTCGTGACTGCTGCCTGGTCGGCCAGTGCACCGCCCGACCTGGTCGAGACGCACGGGCAGGACCAGGGGCGGCACCGCGCTCCTTGACGGGACTACTGGCGAGCGGACTTGGCGAGGGTGCCGAGGTACAGCTCG
>JBJTCK010000109.1:0-15425 GCA_046091825.1 Actinomycetota bacterium
TGACGTGACGGGCACGATCGCGCTGCCGGCGGGCACGGAGATGGTGATGCCCGGTGACAACGTGACGATGACGGTGGAGCTGGGCAAGCCGATCGCGATGGACGAGGGTCTGCGTTTCGCGATCCGTGAGGGTGGCCGCACTGTTGGTGCGGGCCGCGTCACCAAGATCATCAAGTAACGGAACTGCCCCGAAGGAAGAGGTGCCGTCATGGCAAAGAGCGACAAGCGCGTGAAGATCACGCTCGAGTGCACAGAGTGCAAGGAGCGCAACTACATCACCATGAAGTCGAAGATCAACGACCGCGAGCGTCTGGAGATGAAGAAGTACTGCGCGCGCGACCGTCGGCACACGACACACAAGGAAACGCGCTGACGGCTCCTCTCACATAGGTCGGTCCGCACACCGGATCGTCGGTGGCGGGCGATTAGGGCAGTAGCTCAGTTGGTAGAGCATCGGTCTCCAAAACCGACGGTCGGGGGTTCGAGTCCCTCCTGCCCTGCAAAGTAGAAATACACACGAGAAGAAAACACGAAGAAGAACGAAACGACATGTCAACGGATCTGAACCGCGAGCAGAAGCGGGCACTGAAGCGGATGGGGGCCCTCAACGAGCAGGGCAACCCCGTGCGCACCCAGCCGCAGCCTCGCCAGAAGTCCGAGGAGCGCACCGGCCCCGTCACCTACGTGCGCGAGGTGCGCGAGGAGATGGCCAAGGTCGCCTGGCCGAAGTGGCCCGAGATCCGTCGCTACTCCCTCATCGTGTTCGTGACCGTCGTGGTGTTCACCGCCTATGTGGGCGGTCTCGACGCGGTGTTCGGGGTCTTCTCCGGCTGGCTCTACAAGGACTGAAGATGAACGACGAACTCAACACCGACACCGACGAGCAGCACGAGCCCGACGTGGTCCTCGACCTCACCGACCAGACCGACGGAGCAACCGACACCGACGATGAGGACGAGGATGAGGGCCCCACGGAGACCCCGGCATGGGCCAAGCCCGGCAAGTGGTACGTGGTGCACTCCCAGTCCGGCTACGAGAAGAAGGTCGAGGCCAACCTCAAGACCCGCATCACGTCCATGAACCTCGAGGACTCGATCTACGAGATCGTCATCCCCATGGAGGACGTGGTCGAGTTCAAGCAGGGCCGCAAGACCACCGTCTCGAAGAAGGTGTTCCCCGGCTACCTCCTGGTGCGCTGCGAGATGGACGACCAGACCTGGTTCTGCATCCGCAACACCCCCGGCGTCACCGGTTTCGTCGGCCAGGCCCTCAAGGGCCAGAAGCCGACCCCGCTGTCCCGCCGCGAGGTCGAGACCTTCCTGTCCGCCAAGGGCGACGGGGAGACCGCGCCCAAGCGGAAGGCCCCCAAGATGGAGTACGAGGTCGGGGAGAGCGTCCGCGTCAAGGAGGGCCCGTTCGCCGATTTCAACGGCACCGTGGCCGAGATCAACACCGAC
Organism: Actinomycetota bacterium; assembly: GCA_046091825.1. GTDB lineage: Bacteria > Actinomycetota > Acidimicrobiia > Acidimicrobiales > Ilumatobacteraceae > UBA2093. Next base: position 1,458 of record JBJTCK010000109.1, read on the forward strand.
CACATGAAGCTCAAGGTCCTCGTCAACATCTTCGGTCGCGAGACCCTGGTGGAAATGGACTTCAGCCAGGTGGCAAAGCTCTGACCGAGCAGGCACACTTGGACCGTTAGAAGGAAAGAACAGTCATGGCAAAGAAGAAGCTCGCCGCAATCGTGAAAATCCAGATCCCCGCGGGCAAGGCAACGCCCGCGCCGCCGGTCGGCACCGCGCTCGGACCGCACGGCATCCAGATCATGGACTTCGTGAAGCAGTACAACGCCGCCACCGAGGCCCAGGCCGGCACGATCATCCCCGTCGAGATCTCGATCTTCGAGGACCGCAGCTTCACCTTCATCCTGAAGACCCCGCCCACGCCGGTGCTCCTGCGCCAGAAGGCCGGTCTCGAGAAGGCGTCACAGACCCCGGGCAAGACCGTCGCGGGCACCGTCACCGAGGCAGACTTCGAGGAAGTCGCGAAGATCAAGATGCCCGACCTCAACGCCTACGACCTCGAGGCCGCCAAGCAGCAGGTCCGCGGCACCGCCCGTTCCATGGGGCTGAAGGTCGTCTGACCGCCTGCGCCGCACGCGGCGCGAACAGTTCTCCCGGCCACAGGATCACCTCGCCAGGCCGGGCCGCACAACACAAAGGAGAGAGGGAGGCATCATGCCGGAAGCAAAGAAGTACAAGGCAGCAGTCGCGCTGTTCAACCGCGACGAGCAGTACACGCCCACCGAGGCCGTGGCCATCGTGAAGAAGACGGCCACCAAGAAGTTCGACGAGTCCGTCGACGTCGCCGTCCGTCTGGGTGTCGACCCGCGCAAGGCGGACCAGACGGTGCGCGGCACCGTGGCCCTGCCCGCGGGCTCGGGCAAGACCCTGCGCATCGCGGTCATCGCCGCCGGTGACGCCGCCGCCGAGGCCCGTGCCGCCGGCGCCGACCTCGTGGGCGCGGATGACCTTGCCCAGGAGATCGAGAAGGGCAACATGGACTTCGACCTCATGATCGCGACCCCGGACATGATGCCCCTCGTCGGCCGTCTCGGCCGCGTGCTCGGCCCGCGCGGTCTCATGCCGAACCCCAAGACCGGCACGGTGACCACGGACGTGGCCAAGGCCGTGGGGGAGTTCAAGGGCGGCAAGGTGGAGTACCGCACCGACCGCTACGGCAACGTGCACGTCCGCATCGGCAAGGCCTCCTTCTCCGAGGCCGACCTGGAGACCAACCTGCGCGCCGTCCTCGACGAGCTGCAGCGAGCCAAGCCGGCCGCCGCCAAGGGCCGCTACATGAAGAAGATCTCCGTCTCCACGACCATGGGGCCCGGCGTCAAGATCGACCCCAACCGTCTCAAGCCGGTCGCGGACTGAGAAACCGCCCGGGTGGCGTCCGGCAACGGCGCCCCTAGGCTCCATCAACACAACTGATCTCTCGGTCCTCGCCAGAGACGTCCGGTCCGGTTATCCGGCCAAGGGGAGCAATCCCACCTGACCAGGCGGACACCAATCCTCGCGGCCCTGTGCCGCTCGGCGCGGCGTTCGTTTACAGCGAGCGCCCCGAGCGTGAACACAGGACACCCGAGGAGGTGAAAATGTCAAATGTCCGTTCCGAGAAGGAAGCAGTCGTCGCCGAGGTGCGCTCGAAGCTTGATGCCGCTGACGCGGTGATCATCACCGAGTACCGCGGCATGACCGTGACCCAGCTCGCCGACCTCCGCGTGCAGCTCCGCGGCGCCGGATGCGAGTACCGCGTGTACAAGAACACGCTCGCCCGCTTCGCCGCCCGTGACGCAGGCATCGCGGATCTCGACACGCTGCTCGTCGGTCCCACAGCCATCGCATTCGTGCACGGTGATGTGGCCGCCGTCGCCAAGACCCTGAAGGAATACGCCAAGACCAACCCGCTGCTCGTCATCCGGGGCGGTGCGGTGGCCGGCAAGGCCGTCTCCGCGAAGGAAGTCGAGGTCCTCGCAGACCTCCCGTCGCGCGAGGTCATGCTCAGCCAGTTCGCCGGCATGCTGCAGGCCCCGCTCGTCAAGACGGCCGGTCTGCTGCAGGCGCTCCCGCGCAACATGGCGTACGGCCTGAAGGCTCTCGTCGACCAGAAGTCGGCAGCCTGACCTGACCAGCCGGCACATGCCGGCAACCAACCAAGACAACAACTTTTCACAGGGGTTCCGAGTCGGGCCCCGCAAGCAACCACACAAACCTGGGGCTCCGCGCAGGGGCCCCGCAAAGAAGGAGAACGAGCAACATGGCTCTCACCAAGGAAGACATCCTGGACGGCATCGCCGCCCTCACCGTCATCGAACTGAAGGAGCTCCTCGACGCGTTCGAGGAGAAGTTCGGCGTGACCGCAGCTGCCCCGGCAGCAGTGGCCATGGTCGCCGCGGGCGGCGCAGCCGCAGGCGGTGCCGCAGCCGAGGACGAGAAGGACGAGTTCGACGTCATCCTCACCGACGGTGGCGCGCAGAAGATCGGCGTCATCAAGGTCGTCCGCGAGCTCACCAGCCTCGGCCTCAAGGAGGCCAAGGACCTCGTCGACGGCGCACCGAAGCCGGTCCTCGAGAAGGTCAACAAGGACGACGCGGAGAAGGCCAAGGCCAAGCTGGTCGAGGCCGGCGCATCCGTCGAGCTCAAGTGATCCGGGCGGCCACGGCCGCATCCTGATTCCAGAAATGCCCGCCCCGTAGGGGGCGGGCATTTCTCATTCATTCTCATTATTTGACCCAGCCGCATTCCGGGGGTGCTTGACTGACCCCGTTCCTGGGGCGTACTTTGCCCCCACCTCGGCGGGGCCCCTTCACGGGGGGCCTGTCTGGTCGTTGTCTTGCATGGGTTTGCGCCGATAGCGTTGTTGGTTGCCGTGTCTTGCCCCTCCTGGTTCCGCCTTCCCCAAAATCAGTGCGGATGCCGGGCGGTGCACGTCGTTGCTCTTTCCCATCTCGAAGTTCAGGAGTGATCGTGGCCCCACGTTCCTTGTCGCATGACCGTTACTCGTTCGCCAACCTGGTGGAGCAACTCGAACTTCCCGATCTCATCGCCGTGCAGCGCGAGTCTTTCGACTGGTTCATGAAGGAGGGACTCGCCGAGACCTTCCGCGACATCTCGCCGATCTCCGACTACTCCGGCGACCTGCAGCTACAGCTCGAGTTCGATCCCGAGGACGAGGACCTCTGCCCCGGCCCGAAGTTCACCGAGGCCGAGTGCCGCGAGAAGGAGATGACCTTCGCCACGCCCGTGTTCGTGCGCGCGATCTTCTCCAACCGCACCACCGGCGAGATCAAGGAGCAGGTCGTCTTCATGGGCGACTTCCCGAAGATGACGAACAAGGGGACGTTCATCATCAACGGCACGGAGCGCGTCGTCGTGTCGCAGCTCGTCCGTTCGCCCGGCGTCATCTTCGAGCCGGGCGAGCGCTACCGCCTGCGCAACCTGTCCAAGCACCAGCTGGTGAAGGGCACCGTGCACCCGTACCGCGGGGAGTGGTTGGAGTTCGACGTCGAGCAGAAGCCCGGCAAGGACGTGACCGCCGGTTGCCGCGTGGCCCGCAAGCGCCGCATGAGCGTGTTCACGCTGCTGCGCGCCCTCGGCTACGACGAGGAGAACGCACCCGGCTTCCTCGACCGTTTCGTCGCCCACTTCGACTTCCTCGAGGGCCAGTGGGAGAAGGAGCGCAACACGTACGCAACGCGCGACGAGGCGCTCCAGGAGATCTACAAGCGCGCCCGCCCGGGTGAGCCCGTCAACGCGGAGTCGGCCCGCGCGTACTTCGAGGGGGCGTTCTTCGAGAGCCGCCGCTACGACCTCAGCCGCGTCGGCCGCTACAAGCTGAACCGCAAGCTCGGCGGCGAGGTCGCCAAGCTCACGGAGCTCTTCGGCCTGACCCCCGACCAACTGGACCTCCCCACCGACAACCGCGAGGTGCTCACCAAGTGCGAGGTCCTCGCGGCCGTGTCGTACATGCTGCACCTCGTCAACCAGGCACCCGGCTACCGCCTGGACGACCAGGACCACTTCGCCAACAGGCGCGTGCGCTCCGTGGGCGAGCTCATCCAGAACCAGGTCCGCATCGGCCTGTCCCGCATGGAGCGCGTCGTGCGCGAGCGCATGACCACCCAGGACGTGGAGTCGATCACCCCGCAGACGCTCATCAACATCCGCCCCGTGGTCGCCGCCATCAAGGAGTTCTTCGGGACGTCGCAGCTGTCCCAGTTCATGGACCAGGTGAACCCGCTCTCCGGCCTCACGCACCGCCGCCGCCTCTCGGCACTCGGCCCGGGCGGCCTCAGCCGCGAGCGCGCGGGCTTCGAGGTCCGCGACGTGCACTTCTCGCACTACGGCCGCATGTGCCCCATCGAGACGCCCGAGGGCCCGAACATCGGCCTCATCGGTGCGCTCTCCACCTACGCGCGCGTGAACGAGTTCGGCTTCATCGAGACGCCCTACCGCCGCGTGAAGAACGGCAAGGTCTCCAGCGAGATCGTCTACATGGCCGCCGACGAGGAGGAGAACTACGTCGTCGCCCAGGCGAACACGCCGGTCAACAAGGACGGCTCCTTCAAGGAGTCCCGCATCCTCGTGCGCCGTTCGCCCCAGGCCGCCACGCTCGACGACCTGCGCAAGATGCTGGAGGCCGAGAGCTTCTTCGGTGCCACCACCGACATCGCCTCCGTCTCCCCGGAGGAGGTCGACTTCATCGACGTGTCGCCGAAGCAGATCGTCTCGGTCGCCACTGCGCTCATCCCGTTCCTCGAGCACGATGACGCGAACCGCGCGCTGATGGGCGCGAACATGCAGCGCCAGGCAGTGCCGCTCGTGCGCGCCGAGGCCCCATACGTCGGCACGGGCATCGAGCGCCGCGCCGCCCGGGACGGTGCCGACGTGATCCTCGCCGAGGACAACGGTGAGGTCGTCGAGATCACGGGCGACGTGATCGTCATGAAGTACGCCGGTCAGTCGCGCAAGGTCGAGCACAAGCTCATGAAGTTCCACCGCTCGAACCAGGACACCTGCATCAACCAGGTCATCCGCGTGTCCGAGGGCCAGTCGGTCAAGAAGGGCGACCTCCTCGCGGACGGCCCCAGCACCGACGATGGCGAGCTCGCGCTCGGCAAGAACCTCCTCGTGGCGCTCATGCCGTGGGAGGGCTACAACTTCGAGGACGCCATCATCCTGTCGGAGCGCATCGTGCGCGACGACGTGCTCACCTCGATCCACATCCACAACTACGAGGTCGACGCCCGCGACACCAAGCTGGGCCCGGAGGAGATCTCGCGCGACATCCCGAACCTGTCGGACGACATCGTCCGCGACCTCGACGACATGGGCATCATCCGTGTCGGCGCGGAGGTCGGCCCTGGCGACGTGCTCGTCGGCAAGGTGACCCCGAAGGGCGAGACGGAGCTGACCCCGGAGGAGCGCCTGCTGCGCGCCATCTTCGGCGAGAAGGCCCGCGAGGTGCGCGACACCTCCCTGAAGGTCCCCCACGGCGAGGGCGGCAAGGTCATCGACGTGAAGGTGTTCTCCCGCGACAACGGTGACGAGCTCCCGCCCGGCGTGAACCAGCTGGTCAAGGTGTTCGTGGCCCAGAAGCGCAAGATCTCGGTGGGCGACAAGCTCGCCGGCCGCCACGGCAACAAGGGCGTCATCTCGAAGATCCTGCCCGTTGAGGACATGCCCTACATGGAGGACGGCACCCCCGTCGACATCATCCTCAACCCGCTCGGCGTGCCGAGCCGCATGAACGTCGGCCAGGTGCTGGAGGCCCACCTCGGGTACGCCGCACGTTGGGGCTGGACGGACGGCAAGAACGGCAGGACCGTCGGCGCCGCACCGAAGCGCGGCACGGAGTCGAAGACCCGCACGTCCACCGAGCCCTCCACCTACATCGCCACGCCCGTCTTCGACGGCGCGCACTGGGACGAGGCGGAGAAGTCCGGTGACCACCCGACCATCCAGGACATCTTCGAGAACCTGAACGGTGAGGGCGCCGACGGGCAGCGTCTCATCCAGACCACCGGCAAGGCGGTGCTGCGCAACGGCCGCACCGGCGAGACGTACGACAACCCGATCACCGTCGGCTACATGTACATCCTGAAGCTGCACCACCTGGTGGACGACAAGATCCACGCGCGCTCCACCGGCCCGTACAGCATGATCACCCAGCAGCCGCTCGGCGGAAAGGCCCAGTTCGGCGGCCAGCGCTTCGGCGAGATGGAAGTGTGGGCACTGGAGGCATACGGCGCCGCCTACTGCCTGCAGGAGCTGCTCACCATCAAGTCGGACGACGTGCTCGGCCGCGTGAAGGTGTACGAGGCGATCGTGAAGGGTGACAACATCCCCGAGCCGGGCATCCCCGAGTCCTTCAAGGTGCTCATGAAGGAGATGCAGTCGCTCTGCCTGAACGTCGAGGTCCTCGACACCGCGGGCAAGGAGATCGAGATGCACGAGTTCGACGACGAGATCTACCGCACCGCGGAGGAGCTCGGCATCGACATCAGCCGCCCGGAGCGTGGCTCCGACGACGACGACCGTGACAACCGCGGCGTGCGCGCCTACTGATCGCTGGAAGACGAAGAGGAAACGGAAACACCATGCTCGACGTGAACATGTTCGAACAACTGCGCATCGGTCTGGCCACCGCCGACCAGATCCGCAACTGGTCCAAGGGCGAGGTCAAGAAGCCCGAGACCATCAACTACCGCACACTGCGCCCCGAGAAGGACGGACTCTTCTGCGAGAAGATCTTCGGGCCCACCCGTGACTGGGAGTGCTACTGCGGCAAGTACAAGCGCGTGCGCTTCAAGGGCATCATCTGCGAGCGCTGCGGCGTCGAGGTGACCCGGTCCAAGGTGCGCCGCGAGCGCATGGGCCACATCGAGCTCGCCGCACCCGTCGTGCACATTTGGTACCTCCGCGGCACCCGTTCGTGGCTGGCGTACCTGCTGGGCGGCCTGGAGCCGAAGGAAGAGCTGAAGGCCAAGCAGCTGGAGAAGGTCATCTACTTCGCCGCATACCTCGTGACCACCATCGACGAGGAGAAGCGCCATGCCGACCTCCCGAAGCTCGAGGCCGAGTTCCTCGAGGAGTGCGACGCCGTCATCAAGGACCGCGACAAGACCCTGAAGACCCGCCTGAAGGAGCACGAGACCGAGCTGAAGGCCATGGAGAAGGAGGGTGCCAAGGACGCAGACGTCCGTGCCCGCCAGCGCGCCATGGACAAGGAGGAGACCAGCCTCCGCGAGCGTTTCGACCAGGAACTGGACATGGTGAAGCGCACATGGGACGAGTTCCGTGACCTGCACTCGCGCAAGATCATCGAGGACGAGGGCCTGTGGCGCGAGCTGAAGGACCGTTATGCGGACTACTTCACCGGCGGCACCGGTGCCGACGCCATTAAGCAGCTCATCGACTCGATCGACTTCGACGAGGAGGAGATCAAGCTGCGTGACGCCATCGAGAACGGCATGAAGGGCAAGCCCCTCTCCGCGCAGCGCAAGCAGAAGGCCATCAAGCGCCTGAAGATCGTGGCATCGTTCAACAAGCGCGACGAGCACGGCCGCAAGGCGAACAGCCCGAAGGCCATGATCCTCGACGTCGTGCCGGTCATCCCGCCCGACCTGCGCCCCATGGTGCAGCTGGACGGCGGCCGCTTCGCGACCTCCGACCTGAACGACCTGTACCGCCGCGTCATCAACCGCAACAACCGTCTCCGACGCCTGCTCGACCTCGGGGCCCCGGAGATCATCGTGAACAACGAGAAGCGCATGCTGCAGGAGGCCGTGGACGCGCTGTTCGACAACGGCCGCCGCGGCCGCCCGGTCACCGGGCCGGGCAACCGCCCGCTGAAGTCGCTCTCCGACATGCTGAAGGGCAAGCAGGGCCGGTTCCGCCAGAACCTGCTCGGCAAGCGCGTGGACTACTCGGGCCGCTCGGTCATCGTGGCCGGCCCGACCCTGCGCCTGCACCAGTGCGGCCTGCCGAAGCTGATGGCGCTCGAGCTGTTCAAGCCGTTCGTCATGAAGCGCCTCGTCGACCTGGAGCTCGCCCAGAACATCAAGAGCGCGAAGCGCATGGTGGAGCGCCGCCGTCCGCAGGTGTGGGACGTCCTCGAGGACGTCATCAAGGAGCACCCGGTCATGCTGAACCGTGCGCCCACGCTGCACCGTCTCGGCATCCAGGCGTTCGAGCCGATCCTGGTGGAGGGCAAGGCCATCCAGATCCACCCGCTCGTCTGCACGGCATTCAACGCCGACTTCGACGGTGACCAGATGGCGGTCCACCTGCCGCTGTCCACCGAGGCGCAGGCCGAGGCGCGGGTGCTCATGCTCTCCGCGAACAACATCCTGTCGCCGGCCTCGGGCCGCCCGATCGTCACGCCCAGCCAGGACCTCATCATCGGCGGGTTCTACCTGACCGAGCAGGACGACGGCGCCAGGGGCGAGGGCCGCATCTTCGGCTCACGCTGGGAGCTGTTCCGCGCGCTCGACGAGGGTGCCGTGTCGCTGCACGCCAAAATCACGCTGTCTGAGCGCAACGAGTCCGGCAAGCGCGAGTCCTTCGTGACCACGCCCGGCCGCGTCCTCTTCGAGGACACGCTGCCCGCTGACTACCCGTCGCGCTTCGGCCACATCGAGGCACCGGTGAAGAAGCGCGAGATGGGCATCCTGGTGGAGCGCCTGTCCGACCACTACGGCAAGGCCGAGATCAGCCAGACCCTCGACGACCTGAAGGCCGTCTGCTACCGCTACGCGTCGCAGTCCGGCCTCACGGTGTCGATCGACGACGTGAAGACGCCGAAGGCGAAGCGCACGCTGCTCGACGACTACGAGAAGCAGGCAGACAAGGTCGAGACCCAGTTCCGCCGCGGCATCATCACCGACGGCGAGCGCCGCCAGCAGGAGGTCCGCATCTGGACTGACGCCACCGCCGACGTCCAGAAGGCGATGGAGGAGGAGTTCAAGGCCGCCAGGTTCAACCCGATCGACATGATGGTGGGCTCCGGCGCGCGAGGGAACATGACCCAGATGCGCCAGATCGCCGGCATGCGCGGCCTCGTGGCCAACCCGCGCGGTGACATGATCCCCCGTCCGATCAAGAGCAACTTCCGCGAGGGCCTCGAGACCCTGGAGTACTTCATCGCCACGCCGGGCGCCCGCAAGGGCCTCGTCGACACCGCGCTCCGCACCGCGGACTCGGGCTACCTGACGCGCCGTCTCGTCGATGTCGCCCAGGAACTCATCGTCCGCGAGGATGACTGCGGTGCCCGTCTCGGTCTGTGGGTCGAGAACGTGAAGCCCGACACCGGCAACTTCCGTGCCCACCTGGACACGAAGCTGTTCGGCCGTGCGCTGCTCGCCGACGTGGAGCTGAGCGACGGCACCGTCATCGCGAAGAACACGATCCTCGGCGACAAGGAGGTCGACGCCCTGCGCGACGACCCGAAGGTCGACCGTGTGCAAGTGCGTTCCGTCGTCACCTGTGACGCGGTGCTCGGCGTGTGCGCGCTCTGCTACGGCCGTTCGCTGGCCACCGGCAAGTCGATCGAGCTCGGCGAGGCCGTCGGCGTCATCGCCGCGCAGTCCATCGGCGAGCCCGGCACGCAGCTGACCATGCGCACGTTCCACACGGGCGGCGTCGCCGGCAAGGACATCGCCGGCGGTCTGCCGCGCGTCGTCGAGCTGTTCGAGGCACGCACCCCGCGCGGCTCCGCACGTCTCGCCAAGGCGACCGGCAAGGTCCGCATCGGCGAGGACGAGGGCAAGGGGATCCCCGTGTCCATCGTGGACGACAAGGGCGAGGAACACCTCATCATGCTCCCGTCGGGCAGCCGCCCGAAGGTGCGCGACGGCGAGAACATCGAGGCCGGCCAGCCGGTCACCGACGGTCCGTTCGACCCGAAGGAGATCATGGAGATCCTCGGCATCCGCCAGACCCAGCAGTATCTCGTGGAAGAGGTGCAGAAGGTCTACCGCGACCAGGGTGTGTCCATCCACGACAAGCACATCGAGCTGATCGTGCGCCAGATGACCCGCCGCATCGGCGTGCAGGAGCCCGGCGACACCGGTTTCCTGCCCGGCGAGCGCGTCGACGCCAAGGCGTTCCGTGACACCAACAAGGCAATGGTCGAGCAGGGCATGCGCCCGGCTGAGGGCCGCCCGGAGATCATGGGCATCACCAAGGCCTCGCTCGCCACGGACTCGTGGCTGTCGGCCGCGTCGTTCCAGGAGACCACCAGGGTGCTCACCGAGGCCGCCATTGACGGCCGCGGCGACAGCCTGCTCGGCCTCAAGGAGAACATCATCATCGGCAAGCTGATCCCCGCCGGCACCGGCATGGAGAAGTACCGCTGGTTCGACATCGACGCCCCGGACTACGTGCCGCTCGAGTACTTCAGCACGGAGGAGGCCGACCCAGCCGCCTACCTGGCGGGCCTGCAGGGCTCCTACGTGCCCGGCGCCGAGACCCAGGCGGACGAGTCACCGGTCGCGGTGATGGAGCCCCCGGCCGGCGCCGTCGACAGCGACGGAACCGACGAGTCCTCGGCAATCTGAACCCTGGTGGCAGGTTGCCACCGGGGGACACCCGCCCATAGCCTTGACCGTCTTGATGGTCTGGCCCATCGGGCGGGTTTCCCGCCGGGTCAGACCCGATTTTTCCCACAACAAGAGGTAGAAGCGTGCCCACAATCCAGCAGCTGATCCGCCAGGGTCGCAGCACGAAGACAACCAAGACGAAGACGCCGGCCCTCAAGGGCTCGCCGCAGCGTCGCGGCGTGTGCACGCGCGTGTTCACCCAGACACCGAAGAAGCCGAACTCGGCCCTGCGCAAGGTCGCCCGTGTGCGCCTGTCGAGCGGCGCCGAGGTCACGGCCTACATCCCCGGTGAGGGTCACAACCTCCAGGAGCACTCCATCGTGCTCGTCCGCGGCGGCCGCGTGCGCGACCTCCCGGGCGTGCGCTACAAGATCATCCGCGGCGCGCTCGACGCAGCCGGCGTCAAGAACCGCAAGCAGGCGCGCAGCCGTTACGGCGCCAAGCGCGAGAAGAAAGACGGAAGAGACATGCCGCGCAAGGGCCCCGCACAACGCCGAGAACTGGTCGCTGACCCGATCTACCGTTCGCTCCTCGTCACACAGATCACCAACAAGGTGATGCTCCACGGCAAGAAGAGCACCGCCGAGAAGATCGTGTACGACGCACTCGAGATGATCGAGAAGAAGACCGGCACGGAGCCGATCGCCACCCTGAAGCGCGCCATCGAGAACGTGAAGCCGCCGCTCGAGGTCCGCAGCCGCCGTGTCGGCGGTGCCACGTACCAGGTGCCCGTCGAGGTCAAGCCCCGCCGCGCCACCACGCTCGCGATCCGCTGGGTCGTGGACTACGCCCGTGCGCGCCGCGAGAAGACCATGGCCGAGTGCCTGGCCAACGAGCTGATGGACGCCGCCAACGGTCTGGGCGCGTCCATGAAGAAGCGTGACGACATGCAGAAGATGGCCGAGTCCAACAAGGCTTCGCGCACTACCGCTGGTAGTCCGCACCGAAAAACCAGACGAACCGCACGGAGCGCACCGCCAGCAAGCCTGAGGTGCGCTTCGGTGTGTCAAAGCCCTTCGACAACCGAACCGACAGCCCCCTACCCAGCCCCCACAACAAGGTGAACATCAATGGCCAAGCGTGAATACCCACTCGATCGCACCCGCAACATCGGAATCATGGCGCACATCGACGCCGGCAAGACCACCACGACCGAGCGCATCCTCTACTACACGGGCAAGAGCTACAAGATCGGCGAGGTGCACGAGGGCGCAGCCACCATGGACCACATGGCCCAGGAGCAGGAGCGCGGCATCACCATCACGTCCGCTGCCACCACGTGCATCTGGAACAACCACCGCATCAACATCATCGACACCCCCGGCCACGTGGACTTCACCATCGAGGTGGAGCGCTCGCTGCGCGTCCTCGACGGCGCCGTGACGGTGTTCGACTCGGTCGCGGGCGTGGAGCCCCAGACGGAGACCGTCTGGCGCCAGGCCAACAAGTACAGGGTCCCGCGCATGTGCTTCATCAACAAGATGGACCGCATCGGCGCGAACTTCTACCGCACCGTCGACATGGTGAAGGACCGCCTGCAGGCCACCCCTGCCATCATCCAGCTGCCGGTCGGTGCCGGCGGCCCGGAGTCGAACAAGCCCTTCGCCGGCCTCATCGACCTGGTGAAGATGAAGGCGCTCATCTGGCGCGACGAGGAGCTCGGCGCCAAGTGGGACGAGGTCGACATCCCGGCCGACCAGGTCGACGAGGCCAATGAGTACCGCACCCTCCTGCTCGAGACGATCGCCACCAGCGACGACGAGTTCATGGAGAAGTACCTCGGCGGCGAGGAGGTCACCGAGGCCGACATCAAGCGCGCACTGCGCCTCGGCACCCTCAAGTTCGACTTCGTGCCGATCCTCTGCGGCTCGGCCTTCAAGAACAAGGGCGTGCAGCCGATGCTCGACGCCGTCGTGGACTTCCTGCCCAGCCCGCTCGACATCCCCGCCGCCCAGGGCACCAACCACAAGGGCGACGAGACAGTGGAGCGCCTGGCCGACGAGAACGCGCCGTTCGCCGCGCTCGCGTTCAAGATCGTTGCCGACCCGTTCGGGAAGCTCACCTACTTCCGCGTCTACTCGGGCACCATCAACAAGGGCGACGAGGTCTACAACTCCACCAAGGAGCGCAAGGAGCGCCTCGGCCGCATCCTGCTGATGCACGCGAACCAGCGCGAGGACCTCGACGTCGCGATGGCCGGCGACATCGTGGCCGGTCTCGGCTTCAAGGAGACCACCACGGGTGACACGCTGTGCGACCGCTCGAACATCGTGATCCTCGAGCGCATGGAGTTCCCGGAGCCCGTCATCCACGTGGCCATCGAGCCGAAGACGAAGGACGACCAGGACAAGCTGGGCAAGGCCCTCAAGTCCCTCTCCGACGAGGACCCCACCTTCCGCGTCCGCACCGACGAGGAGACCGGCCAGACGGTCATCTCGGGCATGGGCGAGCTGCACCTCGAGATCCTCGTGGACCGCATGCAGCGCGAGTTCAACGTGGAGGCCACCGTCGGCAAGCCCCAGGTGGCGTACCGCGAGACGATCACCAAGGCCGTCGAGTCCGTCGAGTACCGCCACATCAAGCAGTCCGGCGGTTCGGGCCAGTTCGCCGTGGTGAAGATCTCGGTGGAGCCCACGGGCCCCGGCGGCGGCTACGAGTTCGTCGACGCGATCACCGGCGGACGCGTGCCCCGCGAGTACATCCAGCCCACGAACCAGGGCATCCAGGCCGCTCTCGACAACGGCGTGCTCGCCGGCTACCCCACGGTGGACGTGCGCGTGAAGCTGGTCGACGGCCAGTACCACGACGTGGACTCCTCCGAGATGGCGTTCAAGATCGCCGGCCAGATGGCGTTCAAGAAGGCCGCCGAGATGGCCCGTCCCGTGCTGCTCGAGCCGATCATGGCCGTGGAGGTCGTGACCCCGGACGAGTACATGGGCGACGTGATCGGCGACCTCAGCAGCCGCCGCGGCCGCATCGAGGGCATGGAGGCCCGCGGCAACACCCAGGTCGTCCGCTCGCAGGTTCCCCTTTCCGAGATGTTCGGGTACAGTACGGACCTGCGTTCGCGCACCCAGGGGCGCGCGACCTACACGATGCAGTTCCACTCGTACCAGCAGGTGCCGGAAGTCATCGCACAGGAAATCGTGAAGCGGGTCCGCGGCGAGTAGCCGCAGGCGCACCTCAGGAACATTGACAACCCAAGATCACCAACTCCCGAAGAAAGAAGACCAATGAGCAAGGCAAAGTTCGAGCGCACGAAGCCGCATGTGAACATCGGAACGATGGGTCACATCGACCACGGCAAGACCACCCTGACGGCTGCTATTTCGAAGACGTTGGCTGATCGTGGGTTGGCTGATTACACGCCGTTCGACCAGATCGACAAGGCGCC
>JBJTCK010000110.1:0-7557 GCA_046091825.1 Actinomycetota bacterium
CATCGCCCTCGAGCGTCGCCGCGATGCCGTTGGCGAGGAAGGCGCCGAAGCTCTGGCCCGCCGAGCCCCGGAAGTGGATCCGGATGGTCTCGGGCGGCAGCCCCTCGATCCCGTGCCGCCGCGAGATCTCCGCCGACAGCATGGTGCAGACGGTGCGGTTCACGTTGCGGATCGGCATGGCAATGGACACCGGGGTGCCCTCGAGGATCGCCATGCGGGACTGCGCGATGAGCTCGTTGTCGAGCGCCTCGGCGAGACCGTGGTCCTGCGGGACCGACTGGTACGGCGTGGAGCCGTACGGGTTCTGCGGGACCTCGAGGATGGGGGCGATGTCGAGGCCCCTCGCCTTCCAGTGCTCCACGGCCTTCTTCGTGTCGATCATCCCGACCTGACCGATCGCCTCCTGCAGGCTGCGGAACCCGAGGGCGGCGAGATGCTCGCGCACCTCCTCGGCCACGAACTCGAAGAAGTTGACGACGAACTCGGGCTGGCCACTGAAGCGCTCGCGCAGCACCGGGTTCTGCGTGGCGACGCCGACGGGACAGGTGTCCAGGTGGCAGACGCGCATCATGATGCAGCCGCTGACCACGAGCGGCGCGGTCGCGAAGCCGTACTCCTCGGCGCCGAGGAGGGCGGCGATCACCACGTCGCGGCCGGTCTTCATCTGGCCGTCGGCCTGCACGACGATGCGGTCGCGCAGCCCGTTCAGCATGAGGGTCTGCTGGGCCTCGGCCAGGCCGAGTTCCCACGGGCCGCCCGCATGCTTGAGCGACGTGAGGGGCGAGGCACCGGTGCCTCCGTCATGGCCCGAGATGAGCACCACGTCGGCCTTTGCCTTGCTGACGCCAGCGGCGACGGTCCCGACCCCGACCTCGGCCACCAGTTTCACGTGGATCCGTGCGAGCGGGTTCGAGTTCTTCAGGTCGTGGATCAGTTGCTTCAGGTCCTCGATCGAGTAGATGTCGTGGTGCGGCGGCGGGCTGATCAGACCCACGCCGGGCGTCGAGTGACGGGTCTTTGCCACCCACGGGTAAACCTTGTGGCCGGGCAGCTGCCCGCCCTCGCCGGGCTTGGCGCCCTGGGCCATCTTGATCTGGATGTCGTCCGCGTTCACCAGGTACTCGCTCGTCACCCCGAAGCGGCCGGACGCGACCTGCTTGATGGCACTGCGCTTCGAGTCGCCGTTCGGGAGCGGCACGAACCGCTCGGGGTCCTCGCCGCCCTCGCCGGTGTTGCTCTTGCCGCCGATGCGGTTCATCGCGATCGCCAGGGTCTCGTGGGCCTCGGCGGAGATGGACCCGTAGCTCATCGCCCCGGTGGAGAAGCGCCTCACGATCTCGCTGACGGGCTCCACCTCCTCGATCGGCACCGACGGACGCACCCCGGTGCGCAGCTCGAAGAGGCCACGCAGCGTCGCGAGCCTGCGCGACTGGTTGTCCACGTCGCTCGAGTACTGCTTGAAGATGTCGTAGCGGCCGGCACGGGTGGCGTGCTGCAGGCGGTAGACGGTCTCGGGGTTGAACAGGTGGTGCTCGCCCTCGCGGCGCCACTGGTACTCCCCGCCCAGCTCCAGGCGGCGGTGCGCGCGCAGCTCGGGACGCGCCGGGTGTGCCGTGGCATGGCGCATCGCCACCTCGCGCGCGATCTCGTCCAGCCCGATGCCGCCGAGACGCGAGACGGTACCGGTGAAGTACTCCTCGACCACGTCGTCGGCGAGGCCGATCGCCTCGAAGATCTGCGCGCCGGTGTAGGACGCCACGGTGCTGACGCCCATCTTCGACATCACCTTCAGCACGCCCTTGCCCGCCGCCTTGATGTAGTTCTTCACGGCCTTGTGCGGGTCGGTCCCGCCCATCATGTGGAGGCCCCTGCCCTCGTCCGCGGCGATCATGTCCTCGATCGACTCGAAGGCGAGGTACGGGTTGATCGCACCCGCCCCGTATCCCACGAGGAGGGCCATGTGGTGCACCTCGCGGGCGTCGCCGCACTCGACGACGAGGCCCACCTGGGTGCGGGTCTTCTCGCGGATGAGGTGGTGATGGACGGCGCTCGTGAGCAGGAGGGAAGGGATCGGTGCGTAGACCTCGTCGGAGTTGCGGTCGGACAGCACGATGATGCGCGCGCCCCGCTCGATCGCGTCCGACACGAGGGTGCGGACGTTGTCGAGCGCGGCCTCCATGCCTGCACCGCCGTCGGCGACTCGGTAGAGCCCGCCCACCACGACCGACTGCAGGTGCGGGTGCGTGCCGTCGTCGTTGATGTGGATGATCTTCGCGAGGTCGTCGTTGTCGATGACCGGGAACGGAAGCGAGAGCTGGCGGCAGCTGTCCGGACCGGGTGCGAGCAGGTTCGCCTCCGGCCCCACGCTCGTGCCGACCGCCGTCACGACCTCCTCGCGGATGGCGTCGAGCGGCGGGTTGGTGACCTGGGCGAAGAGCTGCTGGAAGTAGTCGAACAGCAGGCGTGAGCGCTCGGACAGGACGGCGATCGGGGTGTCCGTGCCCATGGAGCCGATCGGCTCCGCCCCGCTGCGCGCCATCGGCGAGATGATGATCTTCAGTTCCTCGTCGGTGTAGCCGAACATCTGCTGGCGGCGCAGCACGCTGTCGTGGCTGTGGACCACGTGCTCACGAGCGGGCAGTTCGTCGAGATCGGTGATGCCGGCGGCCAGCCACTCCTCGTAGGGGTGCTCCGCGGCAAGTTCGGCCTTGATCTCCTCGTCGTCGATGATGCGCCCCTGCGCGGTGTCGATCAGGAACATGCGGCCGGGCTGCAGGCGGCCCTTGCGGATGACGCGCTCCGGGGCGATGTCGAGCACGCCGGCCTCGCTCGCGAGCACGACGAGGTCGTCGTTCGTGACCCAGTAGCGCCCGGGGCGCAGCCCGTTGCGGTCGAGCACGGCACCGATGACCGTGCCGTCGGTGAAGCACACGTCTGCGGGGCCGTCCCACGGCTCCATGAGCGTGGCGTGGTACCTGTAGAACGCGCGCTTGCGCGGGTCCATCCGGTCGTTGTTCTCCCAAGCCTCCGGGATCATCATGAGGAGCGCGTGCGGCAGCGTGCGCCCGGCGAGGTGCAGCAGTTCCAGCACCTCGTCGAAACTGGCGGAGTCCGACATCCCCGGGGTGCAGACGGGGAACGCCCGGTCGAGGCCCGGGATGAGGTCGCTCTCCAGCAGGGCCTCGCGGGTCCGCATCCAGTTGCGGTTGCCCTGGACGGTGTTGATCTCGCCGTTGTGGGCGATGAAACGGTACGGGTGCGCGAGTGGCCAGGACGGGAACGTGTTGGTCGAGAAACGGCTGTGCACGAGTGCGAGCGCGGATTCCATGCGGTCATCGGAGAGGTCGGGGAAGAACTGCTGCAGCTCGGGCGTGGTGAGCATGCCCTTGTAGACGAAGGTGCGCGCCGACAGCGAGGAGAAGTAGGTGCGCATGTCGCCTGTGAGCTCGTGCTCGATGCGCTTGCGGACGACGAACAGCTTGCGGTCCAGCCCGATCCCGGTTGCCCCCGCCGGGTCGTCCACGAAGTAGGTGCGGAACGCGGGCATGACGTCGCGCGCGGACTTGCCCAGGCACGCCGGGTTCACCGGCACCTCGCGCCAGCCGAGGGGCCGCAGGCCCTCCTCGCGTGTGATGCGCTCCACCGTCTCCGTGGCGGTCGCGCAGCGCGCGGGGTCCGCGGGCAGGAACGCCATGCCGGCCGCATACGCGCCGGCGGCAGGGAGGTCCACCCCGGCCGTGGCACGCATGAACGCGTCGGGGACCTGGATGAGGATTCCCGCGCCGTCGCCGGTGTCGGCCTCTGCGCCGGTGGCACCGCGGTGCTCCATGTTCGTGAGGGCGGTCAGGCCGAGCGTGACGATCTCGCGGCTCTTCTCCCCCTTCACGTTCGCGACGAAGGACACGCCGCACGCGTCGTGCTCGAAGCGGGGGTCGTAGAGGCCGTGGGGCGCAGGGAGGTCTGGGTTCATGGTGCGTCTAGTCCTTGGGTGCCGTGGGGAACCACGGGGGAAACTTCGTGATGTGTTTCCCGGGACGACGCTGGCCCGAGCAGGACCCAAGGCTAACGGGCTGTCACCCGCCCACCAAGGGGTTTGGCGATGTGAAGGATGTCCGGCCGGGGACTATTTCGGGTCGGCCCAGGCCGGTGCGCGCTTCTCGAAGTCCGACAGGACCGACTCGCGCTGGTTGTGCCCGCCGATGAGCCCGCCGATGATGCGGCGCTCGGCGGCGAACTGCTGCGCGGCGTAGTCGAGCGCCAGCCGGTTCAGCAGTTCCTTCGCGCCGCGCACGGCGTCGGGGCTGCGGCGGCAGATCTCCTCTGCGTACGCCATCGAGTCCGCGTGCGGGGTCTCGGACAGCCTCGTCACGATGCCGATCTCGTGCGCCTCGCGGCCGTCGAAGATGCGGGCGGACATCACGATGTCCTTCATCACGTCGGGCCGCACGAGCCCCTGCATGAGGACCGTCCCCGCCATGTCGGGCACGAGGCCCCAGTAGACCTCGCGCACACTGAACTTCGTGTCCGGGTGGGCGATGCGGATGTCCGCGCCGAGTGCGATCTGGCACCCGCCGCCGAGGGCATGCCCGTGCACCGCCGCGATGACCGGCACGGGCACCTCCTGCCACACCCATGCGGACTGCTGACCGAGGTGGGTGATGCGGCCGTCAGCCATGTCGCCGGCGCTCGGCTTGGCCTCGCCGTTCCCGCGCTCGCCGCTTGCCATTCCGCCGAGCGACCCGAGGTCGATGCCGGCACAGAACGACGCCCCCTCGCCGGAGACCACCACGGCACGGATCTTCTTGTTCCCCTTCAGTGACTCGCCGGCGTCCACGATTGCCTGGAACTGCTCCCCGTCGAGGGCATTCCGCTTGTCGGGACGGTTGAAACGGACATCAGCGATGCCGTCAGAGATGTTGATGATCACGCGCTCGGACATGGCCGACATCTTGGCACGGCAGGGGCGGGGCGGTCCCACCGTGGGGCGGCCGCGCGGGCATGGCAGACTGCGCCCCATGCATCTGAACCTTTCCGCAGACGAAGTCCTGACCACCACCCGCAGCGTGCGCAAGCGCCTGGACTTCGACCGTCCCGTCGAGCGCGAGATCGTGGAGGAGTGCCTGGAGATCGCCCTCCAGGCCCCGACCGGCTCCAACAGCCAGGGCTGGCACTGGATCATCGTCGAGGACGCCGCCAAGAAGAAGGCGCTCGCCGACATCTACAGGAAGAACTGGGACATCTACGCGAACATGCCGGGCCGCGAGTACGCCGCCGGTGACACCCGCGCCGAGCGCATGCCCGCCGTGCGCGACTCCGCCACCTACCTCGCGGAGAACTTCGAGAAGGCCCCCCTCCTCCTCGTGCCCGCGATCGA
This sequence comes from Actinomycetota bacterium, assembly GCA_046091825.1. GTDB lineage: Bacteria > Actinomycetota > Acidimicrobiia > Acidimicrobiales > Ilumatobacteraceae > UBA2093. The sequence continues at coordinate 5,375 of JBJTCK010000110.1, forward strand.
CGGCCGCCTCGACAACCTCCCGTCCTTTGCCACCGCCAGCCAGTGGGGCTCGCTGCTCCCGGCCGTGTGGAGCTTCATGCTCGCCCTTCGCGAGCGTGGCATGGGGTCCGCGTGGACGACCATCCACCTCATGAACGGCGGCGAGGAGGAGGCAGCGAAGCTCCTCGGCATCCCGTACGAGCGCGTCAGCCAGGCCGGCCTCTTCCCCATCGCCTACACGAAGGGCACGGACTTCAAGCTCGCCGTGCGCGAGCCGCTCTCGAAGGTGCTGCACTGGGACAAGTGGTGAGCGACTCGCCCGTCGCCTACTCGCTCGTCGACGGCACCGCCGTCATCACCATGGATGACGGCAAGGCGAACGCCGTCTCTCTCGCCCTCCAGCAGGGCGTGAACGCCGCGCTCGACCGCGCCGAGGCGGACGGCGCCGTCGCCATCCTCACGGGCCGCCCGGGTTTCCTCTCGGCCGGGTTCGACCTGAAGACGCTCGCCGCCTCCGGCCAGCCCGCAGTGGACATGCTGAACGGCGGCATCGAGCTGGCCATCCGTCTGCTCTCGCACCCCGCTCCCGTCGTCATCGCCTGCCCCGGGCACGCGATCGCGATGGGCGTGTTCCTCTCGCTCTGCGGTGACTACCGCATCGGCGTGCGCGGCAGCTACCGCTACACCGCGAACGAGGTGGCGATCGGCATGGCGATGCCCTTCAGCACAATCGAGATCCTGCGCCAGCGGGTGACACCCGCGGCACTCACCCGCTCCGTGCTTCTGGCGGAGGTGTTCACCCCGGAAAACGCCGTCGCGAACGGACTGCTCGACGAGGTCGTGGAGCCCGAGGAGCTGATGCCGCGCGCACTCGCGTTCGCGGCCTCACTCTCGGCGCTCGATGCCAACGCCCACGCGGTCAGCAAGAAGCGCCTCCGCGCGCCGGTGATCGCCGCGATGCGCGAGGGACTGGCAAAGGACCTCGAGGGCTGGAAGAAGCAGTTCCTCGGCTAGGCCGACTGCGCCCTGTGGCTACTCCACCAGGCGCAGTCCGCTCGGCGCGATCGACTGGTCCGCGAACGGCAGGTCCACCACGAACTCGGTGCGGTGCGCCGGGAAGACGTGGTGGCTCACCAACACGACGGCACCGTTGACGTCCGTCGTCGTCCTCGTGCAGCGCAGCACGGGCGAGCCGGACGGGACCTGAAGCAGCCTCCCCTCCTCCGCCGTCGCCGCGTCCGCGCCGATCGTCTGCGTGGCCCCGCTGAACGGGATGTCGAGCAGCTCGTAGAACGGGGATCTCTCCACGTCGGCACGCGACAGGACCTGGCCGAGCTCCGCCGGGCACCACACGGTCACGATGGCGAACGGTTCCCCGTCGGCCAGGTTCAGGCGCCTCACGCGCAGCGCCTGTGACGTGCCAAGGCTGCGCGCGACGTCGCGCGGCGCCTTCTCGAACGCGAACTCGAGCACGCGTCGCTCCGGTCTCATTCCTGACGCGCGCATCTGGTCCTCGATGGTGGCGAGGCGCGCGAGGGGCTGGCGCACCGTCTCGCCGGCCACGAACCATCCGAAACCCTGGCGTGCGCTCACGAGACCCTCGTCACGGAGCACCTCGAGTGCCTTGCGCACCGTCACCCGGCTGACGGAGAACTCACCCGACAGTTCGGATTCGCTCGGCATCAGGCGGCCCGCGGCGTACTCGCCGGAGGACACGCGAACCCGCAGTTCGTCGGCGATTTGGTGGTAACGGATCGTGCGCACTTGTATTAGAGTTGTCTACACAGAGGAAAAACGCAAGTCTCCGTCGCTTGCCGACCGAAAGGCTCCCCGCCATGGCTGTCACCGCAGGAACCCCCGTCAAACTGGTCGAGGCCGTCTACGCCAAGCTCGCCGCCAACGTGGCCACGGGCCGCTCGCGCCTCGGCCGGCCGATCACGCTCGCCGAGAAGATCCTTGTCAACCACCTTGTTGACCCCGCCGGGCAGGAGATGGAGCGCGGGCGCAGCTACGCCGACTTCAACCCCGACCGCGTGGCAATGCAGGATGCGACCGCGCAGATGGCGCTGCTGCAGTTCATGACGGCCGGCCTCCCCTCCACCGCCGTGCCCTCCACGGTGCACTGCGACCACCTCATCCTCGCCAAGACCGGCGCGAAGCTCGACCTGCGCGACGCGAACGACACGAACCGCGAGGTCTATGAC
>JBJTCK010000111.1:0-32132 GCA_046091825.1 Actinomycetota bacterium
CTCCCTGCTCGCCGCATCCGTGCTCGTCGGCACGTCCACCCAGGCCGCGACCACCACCGTGACCATCAAGGCCAAGCTCGCCGCGGGCTACCGCATGCTCGCGGTGACCAAGGCAGGCAAGGCCTACATGGGCACCTCCTCCAACGGCTCGGTCACGCTCTCCGGCATCTCGAAGTCCGACACCAACGCGATGACCATCTCCGTCGTCAGCACGTCCGGCGCCTACGTGGGCCCCGTGATGCTCAAGTACATGGCATCAGCCAAGGCACAGGCAAAGACGGTCTCGAAGGCGAAGGCCGGCTTCACCGCCATGAAGCAGGTGGCCAAGGCCGGGACGGTGAACCTCGGGACCGTGTCCGTGAAGAGCAACTTCGCGTACACCAACGTGGCCAAGCCGGTCGTCGCCGTCACGGGCAAGGCCGTGGCCGTCACCGCGGGCGTCCCCCCGGCACGCGGGAGCCTCGGCAAGACCAAGGTGCAGGGCGCGAGCGTGCGTGCGTTCGCAGATCCTGTTGACAACCCGGCCGGTGCCGACGCCGACGGCGACGGTCTGCCCGCGTTCGTGGACGTGGACGACGACAACGACGGCAGGCTCGACCTCGTCGACGACGCCTTCTACTCGACCCCGGCAAAGAGCGATGGCTCCCAGTTCGGCGAGGCGATGATCATGACCGGCCTCATCTGCGGCGGCGAGTGCGTGAACCTGAACGCATACAACGTGGACCGCCCCGGTGACAGCGCCGCGGCGTCGACGCGCCTCGCGAAGATGATCAACACCTTCCAGGGCGTCTTCTTCAGCTTCAACTCCACCGCCAAGTACTTCGCCAGCCGCACAGGCGCCGGCTTCGGCTACTTCAACGTGGACTGCACCGGTATCACGTGGTGCTCGGGCCCCACCAGCAGGGCAGTCACCATCTCGCCCGACTACGACAACCCGCAGCAGCCCCAGCCCGCGTCGAACGCGCTGCCGCTCTCGGGCGGCTCCACGAACTACGCGGACTTCTGCGGTGCGGGCGTGATCGCGCGCAACCCGCTCAACTCCGCGCAGGCGCCGGCCGGCTGGCCTTCCGACACCGCCTATGACGCCACGATGGACGAGTGGTTGTTCTCCTCGTGCGACCCGGACAAGGACGGCCTGCCGAACGTGATCCCGTCGAAGGCCACGCTCGCCGACGGCAGCAGCTGGATGAACGAGATCAAGCCCCGCATGCCAGGGCCGGACGGGATGAAGGTGGGCGACACGATCCGCTACAAGTTCAACGACGGCACCGGGAAGATGGTCACCTCGTCGAGCCAGGTGATCTCCGGCGTCATCCAGACGGCGCCGAGCATCCGCACCTTCCAGGTCGGCACCGCGCCGGCCGTCACGCTGCACGCGGCAGACGGCACCTACGTGATCCCGAACGACCTGAAGAACCCCTCCGCGAACACGCTGACGCTGACCTTCTGGCGCCCGCAACGCGCACCGCTCCCCTCTGAGTCCTCGTGGCAGGACGTGGGCGGCCTCTTCTACAACGTGTCCGGCCCGAGGGGCGGCTGCACCATCACGGCCGCGGCGACCAGTGCGGGTGCGACCCTCGCTGTCACGTCGGTGACGCGTGGTGACAAGTCGTTCAGCACCATCACTGACACGACCGCGGACGCATCGCCTGACCCGGGGAACTACATCCAGGTCACTGTCGATGTGACGAACTGCAAGGCCGCGAGTGCCCAGCCAGGTCAACCGGGTCCCGGCGGGCAGTGGAGCGTCTCTGCGACCGACAGGGCCGGGAACAGCACCCACTTCAAGTGGCAGTGACCTGACTCCCGATGCGACGGGCGCACCGCCCGGGCGCAACAATGGCACCTGTCCCTGGACCGAGATGCCGAGAGAGTGAACGAGTGAGTTACGAGATGCTCCCCCCTGCCCCCGAGGGCACCGAACTGATCCACACGCGCCGGTACGAGGTGCGCACCTACAAGGTCGACGACTCGCGGTTCATGCTGCGGGGGGTCGTCGTGGACGAGAAGCCGCCGGGTCTCTACATCAAGGAGGACCCCGAGGTGCTGTGGGTCCACCACATGGTCGTGGACCTCGAGGTCGCCTTCCCCTCGTTCACCATCGAGAAGGTGGACGTCACGTTCAACGAGCACCCCCACACCCACTGCGTGGACATCATCCCCGACTACGACCGGCTCGTCGGGGTCTCGATCGCCCGCGGCTACAACAACAAGGTGAGGGAACTGTTCGGCGGGCCGCGGGGTTGCACCCACATCGGCGCCCTGCTGACGGCGATGGGCCCGGTCGCAATCCAGAGCGGGTGGTCGATGCGCGCCGGGTCGGCCGACTCCAGGCCTCGCAACGAGATGACCCCCGAGGAGCGCGAGCGCGGCTACGCGATGAACCTGAACACGTGCCACATGTGGGACGAGAACGGGGACATGGTCGCCGGGATCCGCAACGGCGAGCCGATGGAGGCACCGGTGTGGATCGTCAAGCGCCTCGCCAGGCACGGCAAGGGGCCCGAGGAGTGGGACAAGTTCCGCTGACCGCCCGGGCGGCTACCTGGCCACCGACGCGAGCACCTGGAGCCCGCACACCACGAGCATGACGAAGGCAGGGGCAGTGTTCCTCACGCCGTCACGGACCCGCACGTGCGTCAGGACGGCGGCAGCGAAATAGAGCACGAGGCATGCGCCCGTCAGCTGCCCCAGGCGCACGTAGTCGGTGCCGACGAGAAGCCCGATCGCGGCCAGGATCTTGATCCCCCCGAGCACCGGCACCTTCTCTTCCGGGATGCCCAGCCGCGACGTGGTCGCGAGCACGCGCGGGTTGCGCATGATGTCGAGCACTGCGGTCGGGACAAGCACCGCGAGCAACAGCAGGGTCAGCGCGTTCGCGATGTTGTTCACGCCGCGCCCCTCCCGGCAAGCACGGCCTCCTCGTGGGCGAGCAGCCACTTCTTTGTTCCCAGCCCGCCGGCGAAACCGGTGAGCGAACCGTCGGACCCGACGATCCTGTGGCACGGCAGCACGATCGCAACGGGGTTGCGGCCGTTCGCCGCACCGACAGCGCGCGTGGCAGTCGGCCTCCCGATGGTCGCGGCCTGGGTGGCGTACGTGGCCGTCTCGCCGAAGGGCACCCGCGCAAGCGCCCGCCACGCCGCCACTTGGAATTCCGTGCCCTCCAGCACGAACGGAAGATCGAACTCCCTGCGGGTCCCCTCCAGGTACTCGCGCAGCTGGGCAAGCGCCCGGGACACCACGGGGTGGGATCCGTCCCGGTGCAGGGAGGCACCCGCGGGCAGTCTCACCCCTGGTTCACCGCTGAAAGAGACACCCCTCACCCCGTCATCGCTGGCCGTGACGGTGACCGGGCCGAACGGCGCCTCGATTGCCTCCCAGAAGACCCGCAGACCAGACATGGCCACAGCGTACGCACGATGCACATTGCACAAGGACACTAATTGTAGTGTGCAATCATCGAAACACAGCCATTCACCATTTCCCAGCGCGAGATCAAGCTGGTCTACGCAGCGATGATGGCCGCTGTCGGCCTGACGGCCCTCAACGGCTCCACGGTCAGCACCGCGCTCACCACCATCATCTCCGACATCGGCGGCATCAAGGCGTACACCTGGGTGTCCACCTCGTACCTCCTCACCTCCACCGCGGCGACCCCGCTGTTCGGCAAGTTCAGCGACCTCTACGGACGGAAGCAGTTCACCCAGTTCGCGATCGTGATCTTCCTCCTCGGGTCGCTGCTGTGCTCCGTCGCACAGAGCATGACGATGCTCGTCTTCGCGCGCGCGGTCCAGGGCATCGGCAGCGGCGGCGCGATGGCGATGTCGTTCATCGTGATCGCAGACATCGTCCCCCCGCGCGAGAGGGGTCGCTACGTCGGGGCCTTCACCAGCATCTTCGCCCTGTCGAGCGTGGCCGGGCCGCTCATCGGTGGTCTCATCGTCGACAACGCGTCGTGGCGGTGGATCTTCATCGTCAACATGCCCTTCGGCATCTTCGCCCTGTGGATGACGCAGCGGCACCTCCGGCTCCCCGTGATCCGCAGGGACACGACCATCGACACGGTCGGCGCGCTCCTGCTGGTATCGGGTGTCGCCACGCTCATCCTCGCTCTCTCCTGGTCCCCCGGGCAGTTCGGGTGGGGCTCAACCCAGACCATCGGCATGACGGCCGCCTCAGTGGCACTCATCGCCGTCTTCCTGTGGTGGGAACCGCGGGTCAGAAATCCCATCGTCCCCATGCACCTGTTCAGGAACCACACCGTGCAGGTGATGGTCCCGATGGCCACGCTCATCAGTGCCGCGATGACGACGGTCAGCACCTTCATGCCGCTCTTCCTCCAGGCCGTCACCGGTGTCTCCCCGACCAACTCGGGCCTGCTCCTCGTACCGATGATGATCGGCATGACGGCGGCGAGCACCTACGTGGGCAAACGGATCACCGTCACGGGCCACTACCGCGTGTGGCCGATCGCAGGGGCGGCCGCCGGCTCCGTCGGGATGGTCCTCGTCAGCCTCGTCGACAACAACGGCGCGCGCATCGCGGTCAGCCTGCTCGGCATGGCGCTGATGGGCCTGTGCGTGGGCGGGACCATGCCCACGTCCACCACGGCCATCCAGAACTCTGTGGCCGTGCGCGACCTCGGCGTGGCCAGCTCGCTCTCGCAGCTCTGCCGCAACCTCGGCAGCACGATTGCCGTGGCCGCCTACGGCGCAGTCCTGAACCAGCAGCTGCTCGGCCGGGTCGACCCGAAGCTCCTGCGGGCACCGCGCACGATCAACAAGCTGCCGGAGCCCGGCCGCAGCCAGGCACTGGACGCCATCTCGCACGGCATCACCACGGTCTTCCGCTGGGCGGTGCCGATGCTCTTGCTGGCGCTCGTGCTCACCGTGATGGTGAGGGAACTGCCGCTGCGCCAGCACGCGGCGTTCGAGGACGCCATCGGGACGGACAGCGAAGAGAAGCAGACCCAGGGCGACTGACGACCCGGGCGCGGGCTACTTGCTGCCCGGCTCCTTCGGCAGGCCGAGCACGCGCTCTCCCACGATGTTGCGCTGGATCTGGCTGGTGCCGCCCCAGATCGTCTCGGACCGCGAGAAGAAGAACGCCGACATCATCCCGCTGACCGGGTAACCCTCGCGGCGCTTCTCGCGCGCCGTGCCGGGCCAGTTCCCGTCGCCCATCGCGGAGTCGACCAGCATCGATGCGGCACCCTGGATGTCGAGCGCCAGCTCCATCGCGGCCTTGTGCATCTCCGTCCAGAACATCTTGTTCGTGGCACCGAGAGCCGCCATGCCGGGGTCCTTCTTGCCCATGAGGGTGGTGGACAGCGAGCGGAGACCGTTGATCCTCAGGATCTGGATCTTCGTGTAGTACTCCATCAGGCGCTGGCGGATGATCGGGTCGTTGATCGCCCCGTTCTCCTTCGCGCCGCGCACCATCGCCTTGTACTCGCTCTCGAAGCGGCGGTACCCGGTGGTGGCGCTCATGCCGCGCTCGAAGGCGAGGGTCGAGTTGGTCACGACCCAGCCGTTGTTGACGCCGCCCACGACGTTGTCCTTCGGGCAGCGCGCGTTGGTGAAGAAGACCTCGCAGAACTCGGCGGTCCCGTCGGGCTGGACGATGCCGCGCACCTCGACGCCCGGCTGGCGCATCGGCACGAGCAGGTACGAGATGCCCTTGTGCTTCGGTGCGTCCTTGTCGGTGCGGGTGAGGAGGAAGCAGTAGTCCGCATGGTGGCCCTGGGTGGTCCACACCTTCTGGCCGTTGATGACCCACTCGTCACCGTCGAGCACTGCCTCCGTCTTCAGGCTGGCAAGGTCAGAGCCACTGTTCGGCTCCGAGAACCCCTGGCACCAGCGCATCTTGCCGTTCAGGATCTGCGGGAGGAACTCCTTCTTCTGATCCTCCGTGCCCCACTGGAGGAGAGTGGGGCCGACGAGCGTGTCCCCGAAGAAGTCCGCGCGCATCGGCGCCTTTGCGTTCGCGAACTCCTCGGCCAGCACCACGCCCTGCATGGTGGACAGGCCCTTGCCGCCGTACTCCTTCGGCCACGTGGCGCAGATCCAGCCGCCCTCGAACAGCTTGGTCGGCCACTCGTCATTGAACTTCTTGCGCTCGTCGTTCGACATCTCGAAACCAGGCTCGAACCAGCCCTTGGGGAGGTTCGCGCGCAGCCAGCTGCGGATGTCGGCGCGGAAGGCCTCGTCTTCGGGGGCGTAATCAAGTTCCATGATCGGAGAGTCTGACGGAGCCTGCGCGGCTTTGCCTCATCCTGGGGCTGTGACCGTTCACACGCCGTTCACGCGAGCCTGACAGCGCCGAAAAGCACTCCCCGTACCGTGCTTCGCATGGTCGTCCCTCCCCCCGGGCTCTCCACCACGGACGCAGCAGTCCTGCGGGTCCTCCGCGACCATGCGGGCCGCATCGTGGGGCGGTCCACGATCAACAGGGAGGCAGGGCTCGACCACTGCACCGAGCGCCGCTGTGACTCGGCCATCGTTAGCCTGAGACGCGTGCTGGGGCCTGATGCGATCGTCACCGTGAGGCGCAGGGGCTGGATGCTGACCGGGCCCGGAACGGCCGCCGCCGACCGGCTGTTCGGCCCCGCAACAGGCCCCGGACGCGAACCGTGACCGCCGGCCTGCTGGCAGCGGGCGGGTCGATCGACTACGGGTCGATCTTCCTCGACCTGGCCGTCATCCTCCTCGTGGCCAAGGTCGCCGCCGAGTTGTTCGAGCGCATCCGCGTGCCTGCCGTGATCGGGGAGATCACCGCGGGCATCCTCATCGGGCCGTCCGTGCTGGGACTCGTGGAATCCACCGACGCCACCAAGATCCTTGCCGAGGTGGGCGTGATCATCCTCCTCGCCACGGTGGGCATGGAGACCGATCTCGACGAACTGAGACGGGTGGGGCGCGCCTCCATGGTCGTCGCCGTGATCGGTGTGGCGCTCCCGATGGGGTCGGGGTTCCTGGCAGGGGGGCTCCTCGGCGAGTCGACCAATGCATCGCTCTTCCTCGGCGCCGCGATGGCCGCCACGAGCGTCGGCATCACGGCCCGGGTCTTCGGCGACCTCAAGGCCCTCTCCTCCACCGAGGCACGCATCGTGCTGGGGGCCGCCGTTGCCGACGACGTGATGGGACTGGTCATCCTCACGGTCGTCACACGTGTGGTGGAGCAGGGCTCGGTGGATGTCGCCGGGATCGCGTCCACCGTGGGTCTCGCCGTGGGGTTCCTCGTGGCGAGCATCGCGGTGGGGGTGGCGCTGGTGCCCAGGGTCTTCGCCCTCATCGGCGCACGGGCAGCGTCAGCCGCCACCGTCGGTGCGGTCGCCGCTGCGGTCACCTTCGGGTTCTCGGCCGCGGCGAGCAGTGCACAGCTCGCGCCGATCATCGGCGCGTTCGTGGCGGGGACTGCCCTCGGCAGGACCGCGCACCACGACCGCATCGCCCGCGAGTTCACCGCGCTCGGGGGTGTCTTCATCCCCGTCTTCTTCCTGCAGATCGGCATCGACACCGAGGTCGGCAAGTTCTTCGACCCGCACGTGCTGTGGGTGGCCGCGGTCCTCTCCGTCGTGGCGGTGGCCGGGAAGGTGCTCGCGGGCTTCGGTGCCGTCGGCACGAACACCGACAGGGTGCTGATCGGGCTCGGCATGGTCCCGCGCGGCGAGGTGGGGCTCATCTTCGCCTCGATCGGCGTGTCCGTCGGCGTCTTCAACGACGACCTGTACGCGGTCGTGCTGCTGGTGGTGCTCGTGACCACCGTGGCCGCGCCGCCGCTCCTGCGCCTCAGGCTCGCCCGTGCCGAGCCTGCGTCCGCAGCACCCGACGACTCGGACTCCACCCCGGAGCCGCCGGGCGGGTGGATCCAGATTGCGGACGACAGGGCGGAACTGCGCGGCAACCCGCCGTCCGGGCTGGCCCTGCGCATCGCCTTGGAGGCCGCGCAGTGGGCCGCCACCCACGCGCCGGGCACCGCGCTCCTCGACTGGCTGCACGAGCACCGCGGGGTCCCTCTCTCGTGGGACGCCGACTCGACCCAGCAGTTCCTGGACCTCCTGGTCGCCGGCAACGCGAGGTCGTGGAGGCTCCTCGAGATCACGGACGTGCTCGACAGGGCGCTTCCTGCCATGGCAGCGGCCGTTGACAGGCGACGAGGCGACAGCACGGAACTGGACCCCACTCACCTCACCCGGCTCGCCACCGTGGAGGCCGTGCGCCAGAGGGTGCAGAAGACGACCGTGGACGACTGCTCGCTGCTGCTCGCCGCGTTCATGACGGATCTCGCCGGTGACGGTGTCGATGCGTCACCCACGCTCTCCGCGCTCGCCGTCCCCGCGGCCGTGCGGGCCGAGACCCTGGCGATGCTGAGTGCCTCCACGCTCCTCGCGGCGGCAGTCACTGCCGAGCCGTACGAGCACAACCCGCGTGTGATGGCCCAGCTGGCCGAGTACCTCGGATCTCCCCTCACCGTGGAACGGTGCCGCCTGCTGACCGAGGCGCGCACCGAGTTCGCCGACTGGCAGTACCCGCTGCTGCTCGAGATCACCACCGGGGTGCAGGAGCTCCTCGCCCACCCGGAACTTCTCGAGGGCGTCGAGAACTCGCTCGAGGCAGTCCGGCGGCGCGATGCCATAGCGCTCACGTCCAACCCGTTCGCCCAGGACCGCATACGGCATGCCTCCGCCAGTTACGTCATTGCCCACGACCCTGCCACCATCGCGCGGCACGCCGAGCTGGTGGAGCCGGCGCCGCGAGGCAGGACGGTGCGCGTGAACGTGCTGGACGGCGCGCGAGACGGCGAGTGGGAGGTCGACATCGCCACCCGCGACACCCGCGGCCTGCTCGCGCGGATCACCCACGTGCTCGCGGCACGCGGTCTCGACGTGGTGAACGCCGACCTTGCGACCTGGCCCGACGGCGCGGTCATCGACACGTTCACCGTGCGCAGCCCCCAGCGCCCGAACCCCTCCCAGATCGCGTTCGACCTGGAGCAGAGCCTGCGCGGACGGGTGCAGGCCCCGCGGAGGCTGCGGATCGGCGTGACGCACGGCCTGACACTCAGGCTCGACAACGACGCCCACCCGTGGCACAGCGTGGTCATCGTGTCGGGGGCGGACCAGCCTGGGCTGCTGCAGGCACTCACGGCGGCTTTCGCCCGTGCCGACGTGAGCGTGCACCATGCCCGGATCTCCACCGAGGGCGGCGTGGTCACCGACCGCTTCGAGGTGAGCGACCGTCACGGGCGCAAGATCCCGGCCGCACAGATGGCCCGCGTCGAGTCGCAACTCTCCTGACACCGCGGCTGGGAACGGCCCGCGACACACTCCCGAAACAGAGGGGTTGCCCCCGTTCACACCCGTACTGATTCGCCACACACCCGAAACAATCCCAAGACAGCCGGGAAATGTCCCCTCCGTACGGTGACACCCAGGTTGCAGACAGCGGCCGCACAACAGCCGCGGGAGCGGCAGGACAAGGAGACAAGGGCAGTGAAGTTGATCACGACGATCATCAAGCCGTTCAAGCTTGATGACGTGAAAGACGCACTGAAGTCTGCGGGCGTGCAGGGAATGACAGTGTCGGAGGTTCGTGGCTTTGGTCGCCAAGGCGGCCACAGCGAGACCTACCGCGGTTCCGAGTACGCCATCGACTTCGTGCCGAAGGTCCGTATCGAAATAGTCGTGGATGACACGGCAGTCGACAGCGTCGTCGACACGATCAGGACATCGGCGAACACAGGAAAGATCGGGGACGGGAAGATCTGGGTCACCGACGTGGCACGGCTCATCCGCATCCGCACAGGAGAAGAGGGAAACAATGCAATCTGAAGTCGAAATCCTTGGCACACAGGTGAACCTGTTGTGGGTCGTTCTCGGCGCCGCGATGGTCATCTTCATGCAGGCCGGGTTCGCGCTCGTCGAGACCGGTTTCTGCCGTGCGAAGCACGCGGCACACGTCATCAGCACGAACTTCGCCATCTTCGGGCTCGGCTTCGTCGGGTTCTTCTTCATCGGCTTCCCGCTCGCCTTCGGCGGCTTCAGCTACTCGGCGTTCGGTCTCGACCAGCCGGTGGGCGAGGCGCTCCTCGGCAGCGGGAACTGGATCTTCCTGTTCAAGGGCGGCTGGGCAATGTCCGGTGATGGCATCTCGCCCGCGCTGCTCGGGTTCTTCCTGTACATGGTGGCGTTCATGGACACCGTGGCCACCATCCCGACCGGTTCGATGGCGGAGCGCTGGAAGTGGAGCTCGTTCACGATCTGGGGCGTGTTCTGCGGCGCCATCTACTACCCGCTGTTCGCGGCGTGGACGTGGGGCGGCGGCTGGCTGGCGAAGACCTGGGACACCATGGGCCTCGGTGCCGGCTACGTCGACTTCGCCGGTTCGGGCGTGGTGCACATGGTGGGCGGCGTTGCTGCCCTCGCCGGTGCGATCGTGCTCGGCCCGCGCATCGGCAAGTTCGGTGCCGACGGCAAGCCACGGGCGATCCCCGGCCACCACATCCCCATGGCCATGGTCGGCACGTTCATTCTGCTGTTCGGCTGGTTCGGCTTCAACGCCGCCTCCACCTTCGCGGCAACCGACGTGCAGTTCGCCACCGTCGCGGCCAACACAGGCATCGCCGGTGCGTTCGGTGCGGTCGCGGCGATGCTGTACATCACAAGGCGGACCGGCAAGCCCGACCCGGGCATGATGGCGAACGGGATGCTCGCAGGCCTGGTGGCTGTGACTGCACCCTGTGCGTTCATCGCCCCGTGGGCCGCTGCCGTCATCGGGTGTGTCGCGGCCGTCCTGGCGATCGAGACAGTGTTCTTCGTGGAGCGCAAGCTGAAGATCGACGACCCGGTCGGTGCGATCGCGGTGCACGGTGTGAACGGCCTGTTCGGTGTCCTTGCCGTCGGCATCTTCGCCAACGGGAGCTACGGCGCCGGGTGGAACGGCTCGGCCTCGAAGGGCGTCGAGGGACTCATCAAGGGTGACTGGGGCCAGTTCGGCGCACAGGCTCTCGGTGCCGCGGTCATCCTCTGCGTGATCTTCCCGATCGCGTATGGCTTCTTCAAGATCCAGAACAAGCTGACGAAGGGTGGCATCCGCTCCGCGGAGGAGGACGAGATCCAGGGACTCGACATCCCCGAGATGGGCGTCGTGGCCTACCCGGAGTTCGGCTCCAGCCGCATCTAGATCCTCCTCAGGGACACAGCAAGGCCCGCCCCGCGAGGGGCGGGCCTTGCTCGTTCCCCGCACCTTCACCGGTGCGAAACACTGCCGAAACAGTGCGTGCCTACGTTCTGCGTCAACATCCCCCGACCCCACGGAGAGACCCATGCTGGCAGCAGCGGCAACCATCGACTCGGGCGCGACAGCCTGGGTGCTCATCTCGGCGGCACTCGTCGCCTTCATGACGCCCGGCCTCGCGTTCTTCTACGGCGGCATGGTCCGCTCCAAGAACGTGCTCGGCATGCTGATGCAGAACGTGTTCGCCATGGGCCTCATCTCGGTCCTCTGGGCGGCGGTCGGGTTCAGCCTGGCGTTCGGCGGCACCGGCTCCTGGATCGGAAACCTCGACTTCGTCTTCATGAAGGACCTGGCGACAATCGGGGAACTGCCCGGTTACACCGATGACTTCGCCCTCGTCATCCCGGTCATCGCCTTCTTCGGCTACCAGATGATGTTCGCGGTCATCACACCCGCCCTCATCACCGGTGCCACGGCGGACCGCATGAAGTTCAGTGCCTACGCGGTGCTGATCGGCGTCTGGGCCGTCATCGTCTACCCGGTGGTGGCGCACTGGGTGTTCAGCCCCAACGGCTGGCTCTTCAAGCGCGGCGCGCTCGACTTCGCCGGCGGCGCGGTCGTGCACATCAACGCCGGTGCGGCGGCGCTCGCCGTCGTGCTCGTGCTTGGCAACCGCAAGGGCTGGCCGCGCGAGGCGATGCCGCCGCACAACCTGCCCTTCACCATCCTCGGCACGGGCATCCTCTGGTTCGGCTGGTTCGGCTTCAACGCCGGTTCGGCCCTGGGCGCGAACGGCCTGGCAGCGCAGGCCCTCGTCAACACCCACCTCGCCGCCGCGACGGCCATGCTCTCCTGGCTCGTCGTCGAGAAGCTGCGCTCCGGCCACGCGACTTCGCTGGGTGCGGCATCCGGTGCGGTCGCCGGCCTCGTCGCGATCACCCCGTGCGCCGGCTTCGTCGGCGGCATGGCCCCGGTCGCGATCGGCGCGGTCGCGGGCGCGGTCTGCTACCTGGCCCTGCGCCTCAAGACGAAGTTCGGGTTCGACGACAGCCTCGACGTGATCGCCGTGCACCTCGTGGGCGGTCTCGTGGGGGCGCTGCTGCTCGGGCTCTTCGCCGACACGAAGGTGAACAGCCTCGGCTTCGACGGCCTCTTCTTCGGCGGCGGCACCGAGCTTCTCGTCAACCAGGTCATCGCATCCGCCGCCACGCTCGCGTTCTCCTTCGTGGTGACGTACGTGGCCGCCAGGGTCATCAATGCCACCATCGGCATCCGCGTGGCCCCGGAGGCGGAGCTCGTCGGCCTCGACCAGAGCCAGCACGCCGAGAGCGCGTACCAGGCGTAGTAGAAACGGGAACGGAAAGGCACCACCATGAAACTCATCACCGCAGTCATCAAGCCGTTCAAGATCGACGACGTGAAGGAGGCCCTCAAGACCGCGGGCGTCCAGGGCATCACCGTCAGCGAGGTCCGCGGCTTCGGGCGGCAGGGCGGCCACACGGAGACGTACCGCGGCTCCGAGTACCAGATCGACTTCGTGCCGAAGGCCAAGGTCGAGCTGGTCGTCGAGGACTCCAGCACTGACGCCGTCATCGAGGTCATCCGGAAGGCGGCCGCCACGGGCAAGATTGGCGACGGCAAGATCTGGGTCACCAACGTGGAGCAGATCATCCGCATCCGCACTGGCGAACAGGGCCCAGACGCCATCTAGCCCCTAATGTCGTGCCATGAGCACGACAGAGGCACCCGCCAAGGCAGAGCGCTGGACCGCGCAGTGGAAGGAACTCTACGAAGAGGTCATCAACACCGGTCTGTGCACCGGCTGTGCCGGTTGTGTCGTCACCTGCCCGCATGACGTGATCGGGTACGAGCACGAGGAGGGCAAGTACAAGCCCTTCCACCTGGAGGAAGAGCTCGGCCTCGACAACTGCATCCACGGCGAGAAGGGCTGCACCACCTGCACCAGGGCCTGCCCGCGGTTCCGCAAGTGGGAGACCAGCGCGAACGAGCACCTCTTCGGCCGCCAGCGCGGGGATGACGAGATGGCCGGCATCTGGGAGCAGCTGCTCCTGACCCGCGCCACGGACAAGACCCAGCACGAGAAGGGCCAGGACGGCGGCTTCGTGACCGCGATGCTCGCCTGGCTCCTCGACAACGGCTACATCGAGGGCGCACTCGTGAGCGGCGTGGAGGACGACGACCGTTGGAAGGCCAAGCCCGTTCTCGTGCGCACCAAGGACGAGGTCCTCGCCACCGCCGGGTCGCGATACACGTACTGCGCCAACCCTCTCGCGCTGCGCGACGCCCAGGAGGCCGGCCTCACGAAGCTGGCCCTCGTGGGAATGGGCTGCCAGGTGTCGTCCCCGCCCACCATGTGGAGCCGCAAGGCCGGCAAGGTCGGCAAGCCCTTCCAGTTCAACATCGGCCTCCTCTGCAGCAAGACGTTCGACGACGCGATCTTCTCCGAGCTCTTCGAGCCGAAGTACGGCCTGAAGAAGGAGGACATGGTGAAGATGAACATCAAGGGTGCCTTCCAGATCTGGATGAGGGACGGCTCGTTCCACGAGATCGACCTCAAGGAGTGCCACCAGTGGACGCGCGAGGGCTGCAAGAGCTGCCCGGACTTCGCCGCCGAGCACGCCGACATCTCCACCGGCGGCATCGGCAAGGACAACGACTGGACGCTCACCATCGTGCGCACGAAGCTTGGCGTCGAGGTCATCGAGCGGATGATCAAGGACGGCGTGATCGAGTCGAAGCCCGCCCAGGACGACGAGGTCGCGATGAAGCTCCTGCGCACGCTCTCCATCGTCAGCCGGCGCCGCTGGCCTGACTGGGCCGAGAAGACGGTGAAGGTCGGAACCCCGGCCGTGAAGAAGAAGGCGGCCGCACCTGCGGCACCCGCCGAACCGAAGGAGTGACCATGCCGGTGAACCTGCACCCCCAGGCCAAGGCGATCATCGAAATGATGGCCGCCCTCGGCGGCCCCGTCATCCACGAGTCGACTCCCGAGGAGTTCCGTGCGTACTACGACTCGCGGCAGGCCCCGCCCGCGGAGGACGTGCACGAGATCCGCGACCTGAGCGCAGGCGGAGTCCCCTCGCGCCTCTACAGGCCCTCGGCAACCAAGGATCTCGGCCTGCTCGTCTACTACCACGGCGGCGGCTGGGTCATCGGCGGGCTCGATTCGCATGACGCGGTGTGCCGCTCGCTCGCGAACAAGTCAGGTGTGGCGGTCCTCTCGGTGGACTACCGGCTGGCGCCGGAGCACCGCTACCCGGCGGCCGTGGAGGACTCTCTCTGCGCCCTCCGGTGGGCATCCGAGAACGCACAGGAACTGGGCATCGACCCGGCGCGCATCGCTGTCGGCGGGGACTCCGCGGGCGGCAACCTCGCCGCTGTCGTGGCCCAGCAGCGCCCGGTTCCCATCCGTTTCCAGCTGCTCATCTACCCCGCCACGGACATGACCCAGTCGCACGCGTCGCACCGCGAGAACGCGGCCGGTCCCGTTCTCACGGAGCAGGCGATGGCGTGGTTCATCGGCCACTACGTGCCGGATGCGGCCAGGCACCGCGACGAGCTCGCGTCACCGTTGTTCGCGCCTGACGCGCTCTTCAGGGACCTGCCCCCCGCGCTCATCGTCACCGCGCAGTACGACCCGCTGCGCGACGAGGGCGAGGCGTACGGCGCGAAGATGGTGGAGAACGGCAGCCAGGCGTCGATCGTGCGGTTCAACGGCCAGTTCCACAGTTTCTTCGGCATGCACCAGTTGATGGACGACGCTGAGAGCGCGCACCTGATTGCCGCGAACGCACTGCGCAAGGCACTCGCCTGACCGGGCGGGCCGCGGGGCGGCTCAGCCCGCGAGAATCCGTGCCCGCGAGAACACCGCGTCGAGCATCGGCTCGGTGAGCCTGCCGGTGAACGTGTTCTGCTGGCTGGGGTGGAACGAACAGATCATCGTGACGTCCCCCGCCCCCGCCTCCACGCCGTGGCCGAACTTCGGCCTGGGACGGATGCCGAGTTCCCTCGCGGCCGCCGCGTAGGCGAAGTTCCCCAGGCACACGACCACCCTCAGGTTGACGAGGAGATCGATCTCCCTGCGCAGGAACGCCCGGCACTCGTCGCGTTCGTCGTTGGTGGGCTTGTTGTCCGGCGGCGCGCACCGCACGGCCGCGCCCACCCACGCGCCGGACAGCTCGAGGCCGTCGTTGCGGTCGGTGGAACCCGGCTGGTTGGCGAACCCGGCGCGGTGCATCGCGCGGTAGAGCCAGTCACCGCTGCGGTCGCCGGTAAACATCCGTCCCGTCCTGTTGGCACCGTGCGCGGCTGGCGCAAGACCGAGCACGTAGACCGACGCCCCCGGGTCGCCGAACCCGGGGACGGCCCGGCCCCAGTACTCGTCCCCGCGGAACGAGGCGCGCTTCTCGGTGGCCATTCGTTCGCGCCACTCCACGAGGCGCGGGCACGACCTGCACGATGCGATGTCGTCGCACAGCCGCTTCATGGAATCCACGGGAGCCACACTAGGTTGGACTCTGCATGGCCTCCCGCAAGACGAAGCACGCACCGGCAGGGGCGACACTTCTGCTCATGGTGCGCCACGGACAGACGCCGACGACCGGGAAGCTCCTCCCCGGGAGGGCACCGGGCCTGCACCTGGCCGACGGCGGACGTGAGCAGGCCGAGCGGGTGGCCGCGCGGATCGCTGAGCTCCCGCGGGTCGATGCCGTCTATGCATCCCCGCTCGAGCGCACGCGAGAGACCGCTGCACCCATCGGCAGGGTGCTGAAGCAGAGGGTGCGCACCCACAGGGGCCTGCTGGAGTGCGACTTCGGTGACTGGACGGGCGCAAAGCTCGCCGAGCTCATGAAGAAGCCCGAGTGGACCACAGTGCAGCGCTCCCCCAGCACCTTCCGCTTCCCGAACGGCGAGTCGTTCACCGAGATGCAGACGCGCATGGTCTCGGCCCTCGACGACATCCGCACCCGCCACCCCGGGGGCGTGGTGGTGTGCGTCTCGCACGCAGACCCCATCAAGGCCGCGGTCGCCCACGCGATGGGCACGCACCTCGACCTCTTCCAGCGCATCGTCA
Organism: Actinomycetota bacterium; assembly: GCA_046091825.1. GTDB lineage: Bacteria > Actinomycetota > Acidimicrobiia > Acidimicrobiales > Ilumatobacteraceae > UBA2093. The sequence goes on from JBJTCK010000111.1 coordinate 16,336, forward strand.
TCGGCACCTGCTCTGTCAGTGCTGTCGCGTACTCCGGGCACGGTCCGGTCGTGCTCACGGTCAACTCCACCGGTTCGTCGCTCGCTGACCTGAGGCCGAGCTGACATGACGTTCTACTTCGACTTCGAGAACGCGGACGCGTTCGCCACCGGCGCGATCGGCCAGCCAGGCGAGCGCACGTTCTACCTGCAGGTGCGCGCGGAGGGACGGACGATCAGCGTCAAGTGCGAGAAGCAGCAGGTGGCGGAGATGGCCAACTACCTGCGGGGGATGCTGAACGATATGCCCGAGCCCGCCCGCGCCGTCGAGCCGGGCATCGCGATGCTGCAGGGCCCGGTGGAGCAGGACTTCGTCCTCGGCACCATCGGACTAGGGATGGACCGCGCCGCGATGCGCATGATCGTGCAGCTAGAGGAGATGGCCGTCGTCGACTTCGACGACGACGAGGACCTGGAGGACTTCCTCGAGGAGGTCGAGGACGACGACGAGGTCGCCGCCAGCGTGGTGCGGGTGCTTCTCACCCCCGACCAGGCGCGCGCCTTCTGTGACGTCGCCGACACGGTGGTCAGCTCCGGCCGGCCGCCGTGCCGGTGGTGCGGCGGTCCGCTCGACCCCTCGGGCCATGCCTGCCCGAAGATGAACTGATGCCATGCCCGGCACGGAGCAGTGGCGCGCGCTCCTCACGCTCGGCGAGATGGAGATCATCGGGCGCATGCCGAACTCGAGCAATGCCACTTTGCTGGTGAACATCACCGGCGGCGACGGGGAAACCCGCGCCATCTACAAGCCCGGCGAGGGCGAACGTCCGCTGTGGGACTTCCCGCCCGGCCTCTACCGGCGCGAGGTGGCGGCGTACGAACTGTCACGTTCGCTCGGGTGGGACCAGGTGCCGTGCACCGTCCTGCGCGACGGCCCGTACGACGAGGGATCGGTGCAACTGTTCGTGGAGTTCGACCCGCAACAGCACTACTTCACCATCCACGAGGAGCGGGAGGACCTGCACGACGACCTGCGGCGCATGGCGGTGTTCGATCTCATCGCCAACAACACCGACCGCAAGGGCGGCCACGTCCTTCTCGGTGCCGACGGGTGCGTCTGGGGCATCGACCACGGCGTGTGCTTCAGCGACGACTTCAAGCTGCGCACCGTCATCTGGGAGTTCGCCGGGGAGGAAATCAGCGGGGACATCATCGCCGCTGTCGAACCTCTCGCCCAGCGGATCCCCGGGGAGATGGCTGGCCTGCTGACCGACAGCGAGATCGACGCCATGCACGAGCGCATCGAATGGGTGCTGGAGAACCGTGTGTACCCGTCCCCCGGGAGCAGGTACGAGTACCCATGGCCGATCCTGTGAGCGGGATTCTCGACGGCCTCATCCACCGCGCCGACCTGGACGCACTGGTGCGCCACGTGGACGACACCTGCTCCTCGCGCGACTGGGAGCATCTCGTGCGCATCCGCGACGCCGCACGGTCAGCGGTGGGCACCGGCCGGCAGCTGTGGCCCATTACCACGCTCGCGAACCACCGGCTCGCCCTGTGGGCCCCCGCGCACCACGCCGTGCGCGCCCTCGACGACACCGCACGCACGTTCATGCCCGGGCCGGTGAGCGAGATTCTCGCGGTGCACCACACCTGGGACGATCTCGCACCGCACCTCCCCCGCGGCCACGACCGCAGCCTCGTGGCCCACGAGCGGGCGCTGCGCGGTGATGCCGTGCCCGGCGACGAGGAGTCAGTGCTCGACATGCCATTTGTGGTGCAGTCCTGGGAACCTGCGTACACGGCGGCCGCATACGGTGATGACGGCGTGGTGGACGCCGCCCCTGTCCTGCCCGTCTCCCGGCGGGCCGCTCCGGCCGCAGGTGCACCGCCCGTCCTCCTTGACGACGACGAGACCGTCACGGCGTTCCGTTCACTCATGGAGGTGTGGACATCACAGTCGAACGGCACGGCCTGGTGCTCGGTCGTCGAGGGCGGGATTGCCGAGGCACTCGCGCTCGCCGGCGAGGGCACGCTCTGGGAACCCGTTGACGGTAGGGACGCACTGTCGCTCCTCGCATGGGCCGGGTCGTCCGGCGGTGCGCACGGCCGGCGGCGCGGCCTCGCCACCGGACGGTCGTTCGCGTGGTGGTTCCTCGCCACCTTCGCAGGCATCACAGGGCCGCGCGGGTTTGCTCCCGGCGAACTCGGTGAGGTGGTCGCGACACTGCGCTGCGCCGTGTTCGGACCCCCTGGTGCCGGCGGCGGTGACGGGGAATGGTCGGTGCGTCTCGTGCTCGAGGACCCGCAGGAGGGCGTGGCCTGCATCGCCGTGGCGGACGATTTCTCCTGAGCCGCGCCGCACGGCCGGCGGCGGGAAAAGAAAAGCCCCGGGGCATTCACCCCGGGGCATTCCTCAGTGCGTGTGACCTGTCGGTCAGCGACCCTTCAGTGCCTCAATCAGCTTGGGGACGACCTTGAGTGCGTCACCCACGATGCCGAGGTCGGCGACGCCGAAGATCGGCGCCTCCTTGTCCTTGTTGATCGCGATGATGTTCTTGGAGCCCTTCATGCCCACCATGTGCTGGGTGGCGCCGGAGATGCCCACCGCGATGTAGACGTTGGGCTTCACGACCTTGCCGGTCTGGCCGACCTGGAACGAGTACGGCACCCAGCCGGCGTCCACGATCGCACGGGACGCGCCGGGCGCACCCTTCAGGAGCTTTGACAGCTCCTCGATGAGGCCGTAGTTCGAGGCCTCCCCGAGGCCGCGGCCGCCCGAGACGACGATGTCGGCCTCGTCCAGCTTGGGGCCCGAGGTCTCCTCCACGTGCACAGCGGTCACCTTGGCGGCGCCCGAGTCCGGCACGCTCACGGCGGTGACGGCAGCGGCGGGACCGCCGGCAGACTCCGCAGCGAAGGACTTGGGACGGAAAGCCGCGAGGAACGGGGCCGAACCGGTGAACGTGGTGTTGACCAGTGTGTTGCCGCCGAAGATCGGTGTGGTCACCGTGACACCGTTGCCGCTGTCCGCGATGTCGACGTTGTTGGTGATGACGGTCTTGTCGAGCTTCACCGAGAGGCGCGCCATGACGTCACGGCCCTCGTAGTTCTGCGGGAACATGATGAGGTCGGGGGTCTCGCCGCCGTCGATGACGGCCTTCATGGTGCCGGAGACTGCCACGCCGGGGAGGGCCCCGCCGAGGTCACCGGTCGCGTAGACCTTTGTCGCACCGAACTCACCGAGTGCGGCCGCGGCGTTGCCGCCGTCCGCACCGAGGAACGCCACGACGTTCGACGAGAGCGACCGTGCCTTGGAGAGCAGCTCGAGCGTTGCGGATGTGGGGGTGCCGTTCGCGATTTGCGCGAAGACCCAGATGTTGTTGAGTGCCATTGTCCTGTCTCTTCCTTGCTCAGACGACTTGCTCAGATGACCTTGAGGTTCTCGAGGAACTCGACGATCTTGCCGAACGTCTCCCCGTCGTCCTCGATGACTTCGCCTGCCTGGCGCGCCTCTGCCTGGGCCACGCTGGTGATCTTCTGGCCAGCGCCCTCCCAGCCGACGGGGGTGACGCCGAGGTCGGAAGCCTTCACTTCCTCGACCGGCTTCGACTTCGCGGCCATGATGCCCTTGAAGCTCGGGTAGCGCGGCTCGACCACGCCGGCGGTCACGCTGATGAGCGCGGGCAGCGGGCAAGTGACCTCGTCGTAGCCCGCCTCGGTCTGGCGGTCGACCTTCAGCGCACCGTTCTCCACGGACACCTTCTTCGCGAACGTGACGGACGGGAGACCGAGCACCTCGGCCATCTGCTCCGGCACGGTGCCGGTGTAGCCGTCGCTCGACTCGGTGGCCGCGATGATGAGGTCCGCGCCGCCGAGGCGCTGCACCGCGGCCGCGAGGATCTTGGCCGTGGTGAGGGCATCGCTGCCCTGCAGGGCGGGATCGCTCACGAGAACGCCCTTGGCCGCACCCATGGCGAGCGCGGTGCGCAGGCCTGAGGTCTCGCTGTTCGGGGCCATCGACACCAGGCTGACCTCGCCGCCGCCGGCCTTGTCGACCAGCTGCAGCGCCATCTCGACGCCGTACGCGTCGGAGTCATCGAGGATGAGCTTCCCGTCGCGCTTGAGGGTGTTGGTTGACCCGTCGAGTGCGCCAGGCACCGCCGGGTCGGGGATCTGCTTGACGCACACGATCACGTTCATAGGACGACATTCTTACCCCTTGGTATTCCCACTTCCCAACCCGACGCGGGGTTTCGGCGTGACTCTTGTCCTGTCCCCTCCGGAGGCCGCTTGCTACTTTGGGGAGCCTTGCGTTTGCTGCTCGTCGTCAACTCGTTCGCCTCGTCGGTGACTGCCCGGAACACGGTCGTCGTGCACCAGAAACTGGCCCGCCACCACGATGTCCAGGTGGTCGAGACGAACCGCCGAGGCCATGCCACCCGGTTCGCCGAGGATGCCGCCCGGCGGGGCATCGACGTCGTGGTCGCCTTCGGCGGTGACGGCACCCTGAACGAGGTCGCCACGGGTGTCGCCGGCACCGACACGGCCCTCGCCGTGCTCCCCGGCGGGTCCACCAACGTGTTCGCCCGGACGCTGGGAATGCCGAACGATGCCCTCGAGTCCGTGGACCTCCTCCTCGAGGCCATGGGCAAGGGGTCGATCTCCCCCATCGGGCTCGGCCGCTGCAACGGGCGCTACTTCACGTTCCACACGGGCATCGGGTACGACGCCGCCGTCGTGCGCCGCGTGGAGGAGCGCGCCGCCCTCAAGCGGTACGCGGGCCATCCGCTCTTCGTGCTGGCGTCCCTGCGCACCTGGGCGTTCGACTACGAGCGCGACCGTCCGCACTTCTCTCTCGACTTCACCACAGACTCAGTCACAGACACAGTCGTCGATGCCTACTTCACCATCGTGATGAACACGAACCCCTACACCTTCCTCGGCAACCGCCCGCTCGACCTCGTGCCCGGCACCGACCTGGGGAGCAGCCTCTCCGTCGTCACCTTCCGCTCGATGAACGCCCTCCACATCCTGCGCTCTCTCGGGTCGGCGCTGCGCGGCGGCGGGGTGCCGCCTGCTCCCTGGCTCGACGTCCGTCGCGACGTGACGTCACTGACTGTCAGCAACAACAGGTCGTTCCCGTACCAGCTGGACGGTGACTACCTGGGCGAGACGCAACGGCTGGAGTTCGAGCACGTGCCCGGCTGCCTGCGCCTCGTGCGCACCTGACCGGCAGGCCGCCCACCGCCGCCGGGGCGTCAGGAACCGCCCAGGGCCGCGAGCGCGACATCGGGGACGTTGGTGACGATCCCGTCCACGCCCCATCCCGCCAGGACCTTCATGCGCTCCGGGTCGTCCACCGTCCACACGTTCACCTGCAGGCCGTGTCCGTGGCATGCGTCCACGCACCGTTGCGTCAGGTGCCGGTCCCACGGGTGCAGTGCCGTGTGCCCGCTGCGGGCCAGGTCGCGCGCCACGCGGTCGATGTCCTCGTCGCGCACCCCGACGGTCAGCCAGGCGGTGCGCACCGTGGGCGCGAGCGTCCGCATCGCATCCGCGGTCTGCCGGTGGAATGCCGAGATCACCCACCTGTGGTCCTCCCCGCGCTCGTCCAGGAGACGGGCCACGGAGGCGGCCAGGCGGTCGGTGTCGTCGAAGTCTGCGTCCTCGGGCCAGTTCTTGATCTCGATGTTCACCCACATGCCGGCGCACGCATCGAGCGTCTCGGCGAGCTGCGGGACGTGTGCAGGGAGCTCGGCCGCCGCCAGGTCGACCAGGTTGCGGCCGTCTGCCAGGTGGTCGTCATGGTGCACCGCCATGGCCCCGTCGCGCGTGCGGCGGACGTCCAGCTCCACGGCATCCGCCCGCATCTCGGCTGCGCGCCTGAAAGCGGACAGGGTGTTCTCCTTCTCTGCCCTGGAGGCACCCCGGTGGGCGATGATCTGGGGTCTTGCGTTCATGTCGTCCCGCCGTTTCCACCGGTCAGAAAGCCCCGGTCACGGAAAACCAAAATACATGGCTGGAACTTCGGGTTCTCCATTGTCACCCGTGGAGTTGGCTCGTAGCGTTCCAGCCGGCGGGGTGACCCGCCGCCCCCGCACCACGCGCGGTCACCGCGCCCGAGTGAACTTGAAGGAAACCAGACGTGTCAATCCTCGCGTCATCGCTGGCTCTCGGAAACGCTGACTACTCGTGGCGGGTCAACGCCATCTGTCGCGACACCGACCCGGAGCTCTTCTTCCCCGTCGGCACCACCGGCCAGGCACTCCTGCAGATCGCAAAGGCCAAGGGCGTGTGCTGCCAGTGCCCGGTGAAGGTCGAGTGCCTCGACTTCGCGATCGAGACCAACCAGGACACCGGCATCTGGGGCGGCCTCTCCGAGGACGAGCGGCGGAACCTCCGCCGGCAGAACGCCGCCCGCACCCGCGAGCAGCGCACCGCCACCCTGAACCCCTGACCCCGCCTGCGGGACGGCGCGGCGCGTCAGTCGCCGGCGAGCGGCACCCGCAACTCGATCACCGTGCCCGAGTTCCCCTCGGCCGGCGAGAGCGAGGCCGCCGACAGTTCCTCTGCGGTTGCCTGGCGCATGTCGATCGAACCCGCCAGCTCGGTGGTCACGAGCGTGCGCACGATCGACAGCCCGAGACCGGTCTGGGCGCCCAGGTCGAAGCCGGGGTCGATGCCCCTCCCGTCGTCGACGACGGTGATGGAGAGCCACTCGTCGTCGTGGGTCAGCGACACCACCACGTTCCCGCCGCCTCCGCCCAGGGGGAACCCGTGGTCGATCGCGTTCTGCAGCAGTTCGGTCAGCACCACCGACAGCGGGGTGGCGACGGTGGCGGGCAGCCGCCCGCCGTCGCCGACCACGGTGAAGCGCATCGGGCGGTCCGGCGACTGCAGGCCCTCCTCCACGAGGCGGAGCAGCGGGCGCACGATCTCGATGAAGGCCACGTCGTCACCCGGCTCGCGGGAGAGCGTCTCGTGCACGAGCGCGATCGTGCGGATGCGCCGCACCGACTCGGCGACGGCCGCCTTGGCCTCCGCCGACTCCAGCCGGCGGCCCTGCAGGCGGAGCAGCGAGGAGATCGTCTGCAGGTTGTTCTTCACGCGGTGGTGGATCTCGCGGATAGTGGCGTCCTTCGACAGGATCATCCTGTCCCGGCGCCGCAGCTCGCTGACGTCGCGCAGCAGCATGACCGCACCTGTCGCGCGTGGCCCGTCAGCCGTGTGCTCCACGATCGGGATGCACCGCGTGAGCAGCGTGACCTCTGACGTCTGCTCGAACTCCTCCACGATCGGCTCGCAGCGCTCGAACGCCTGGCGCACCGAACTGTCGATCACGCCCAGCTCGGCGAGCGTCTGCCCGACGAGGGTCGCCTTGATGCCGACGCGGTGCAGGGCCGAGGTGGCGTTCGGCGAGGCGTAGCGGATGCGGGCACCCTCGTCCAGCACGATCGCCCCGTCGCCCACCCGCGGCGCCACGCTGCTGTCTGCGACACGGCCCTGGAACGGGAACCCGCCGGCAGCGACCATCTGGCTGAACCTGTCGAACATCTCCAGGTAGGTGCGCTCCAGTTCCCCCGGCTGGCGGCCACTCCGGCGCGACCACTCCCGGGTCAGCACCGCGACCACCGTGTCCTCGTGCTTCACCGGGATCGCCATCATCAGGCAGTCGTCGATGATGCCCTCCACCTTGATCTCTCCCTCGGTGATCGTCCCGGTGCGCAGCGCCTGAGCGATGAGCGGGCGGTCGGACTCGGCGTACCTGGTGCCCACGAAGTCCGTGATGTGGAGGGTCTGGCCGGTGGCGGCGCGCACCTGACCAATCACCACCCAGTCGCCCTCGGTCGTCGGGACATGCAGCATCAGGTCGGCGAAGCAGAGGTCCGCGAGCATCCCCCACTCGCCCACGAGGTTGACGATGTGGGCGGTCTGTTCCTTCGAGAGTTCCGTGTGCTGGCGCGCGAGCTCGCCGACTGTTGCCATGTGGGTTCCTCCCCCGGCAAGTCTGCCCTATCCCCGCGAGACGACTGCGGCTATCCCCTCGAGCACGCCGGCCCCGCCGAGGTCGAGGGACTCGTGGACCACCGCGACCTGTGCACCGGCATCCGAGAGGGCCGCGACCCGGGCGGCGTGGCGTGCGGCGGTAGCCCCGCGCCGCAGGTGCGCCTGACGGATGTCCTCGAGAGCGTCACGGGCGGACTGTTCGTCCATCCCCGGCACCTGCGCCGCCACCTCGCGCGGCTCCGGCACGGTCTCGGCCGTGCCCCCGGGCGCAGCCTCCACCCGGTTCACCACGATGCGCTGCACGCGGTACCTGCGGGCGCGGAGTTCGGACACCATGTGCAGGGCCTCCGTGGACGACGCGTGCTCCGCGGTGGTGACGACGGTGAACCCGACGCGCTCCGAGGTGAGCAGTTCCTCCACGTCCCGCGCGCGCCGCACGAACCCGGACTCCATCGACTGGAGAAGGGTGAAGAACTCGGCGACATCTCCGAGGAACTGCGCGCCGAGCAGGCGGTCGGCAATCTGCAGGAACGGCCGTGACGCGAGCGAGAACACCCGCGACCGGTACGGGAGCGTCAGCCACTGCAGCAGGCGCCCGCCGAAGAACTCGCGCATCCGCCGGGGGGCATCGAGCAGGTCGAGCGCGTTGCGTGACGGCGGCGTGTCGATCACGACCAGATCGAGGTCCGGCTGCTGCGAGAGCTCATTGACCTGCTCCATCGCGATGTAGTCGTGGCTGTTGACGAAGCGCGAGGTGATGTTGTCGTACAGCGGATTGCGCAGTACCCGCTCAGCGGTCGCGGCATCGCGGGCGTGGCGACGGATCAGAGAGTCCCAGCCCGCCTTCGTATCCAGCATCGACACGTGCAGCGTGCCCGTTCCGCCGCACTCCACACGGACCGGCTCGTGGCCGATCTCGCCTGCGCCTAGGGCCTGGGCTAGGCGACGTGCAGGGTCCACGGTGACCACGAGCACCCGTGACCCCGTGCGCGCGGCGGCGAGCCCGATGGCGGCCGACGTGGTCGTCTTGCCGACGCCGCCGCTGCCGCAGACGACCGTGACGCGCGGGCTCACGGCAGGCCTCCGCCGACGAGCGCGGCCAGTTCCGCCCCGGATGCGCCGTGCAGGGGCACGCGCACCACGGGAACGCCGGGCACCGCGCTCATCAGGTCGGCCACGCACTCCTCCTGTGCGGCGGCGCGCGAGGCTGCGGCTGTCGTCGAACGCGCGTGCTCCGGGCACCGCGCGGAGAACCATTGGTCGGCGGCGAGTGCCGCTGCGCCCGCGCCCACACCGGGCTCCAGTGCGTTCGCCACGATGCACGCCACGTCGGTGCGGGTCTCGGCACGCAGCCGGGCGACGAGCGCCGCGGTCTCTGTGACCGGCAGTTCCTCTGCGGTGGTGACCACCACCACCCCGGTGCGCTCCGGGTCGTCCAGGATGTCGAGCATCCACGAGGTCTGGTCGCGCAGCGGGCCGCGCGGCACGAGCGACTTGATGGTGCGCGGCGAGGAGATCTGGGCCACGACGTGACCGGATGCCTCGGCGTCCACCACCACGAGGTCGTAGTGCCCCTCCCGCACCTCCCAGCAGACCTTCCCGACCGCCAGCACCTCGCGGACGCCCGGTGCCGCGTCAGCGACGAAGTCGAAGGTCGCCGCCAGCGGGCCGAGGCGGGTCACGAAGGGGATGCGCAGGTAGATCCGCAGGTACTCGCGCAGCGAGTTCTCCGTGTCCATGGACATCACCCACAGGTTGTTCCCCGCGGGCGCGGGCTCGTACCCCGCAGGGGCCATGCCGAGGGCCGCCGCCACGGAGCCCTTTGCGTCCATCTCCACGAGGAGCGTCCGCTTCCCCTCACGCGCCGCGCGCAGTGCCACTGCGCAGGCCACCGTGGACTTGCCGGTTCCCCCCTTGCCTGTGACGAAGAGGAGTCGGCGCTGCGTGAGTGGGGCCAGGTCAGCCGCCGAAGCCGATGCGCGGGCCGGAGTCCGCGGTGCCGATCTCCACGAAGGAGATGCGGGCAGTCGGCACGGCCACGTCACGGCCCTTCTTGTCGGTCAGCCACAGCGTGGTGGTCTTGCCCGCGAGCGCGTCGTCGATGGCCGTCTTCAGGGCGTCGCGTGACATCACGGACTCGTCCACCTCGACGGTGAGCTCCCTGGCTGACTGGTTGATGCCGATGCGAATGTCCACTTGTGCCCGCGTCCTTCTCGTGTTCCGAAACTCCGTGGCGCCGTGACCGGCGCCGTGCTCCCACCGTACAGGCTCAGAGAACCTTGAGGCCCTTGCTGAAGATCCTCTTCGGGCGCATCTCCTCGACCTTCGTGGCGAGGTCGTGGAAGGCGGACCCCGCCTCCGATGCAGGCGCGACGGCGGCGATCGGCCGTCCGTCGTCACCACCCTCGCGCAGTTGCGGCACGAGCGGGATCTGCGCGAGCAGCGGCACGCCGAGTTCCTCGGCGAGCTCCTGGCCGCCGCCGGAGCCGAACAGCTCGTACCGCTTTCCGTCGTCGCCGGTGAACCACGACATGTTCTCGATGACGCCCCGCACCGGCAGATTGACCTTCTTGGCCATGGCCGCCGAGAGGCGCGCCACCTTCTGCGCCGCCGGCTGCGGGGTGGTCACCACGATGACCTCCGCCTTCGGCAGGTACTGGCTGAGCGAGAGCGCGATGTCGCCGGTGCCGGGCGGCATGTCGATGAGCAGGTAGTCGGGCTCGTCCCAGAACACGTCGGTGAGGAACTGCTCGAGTGCCTTGTGCAGCATCGGCCCGCGCCAGATGACGGCCTCCCCGTCCGGCACGAAGTAGCCGATCGAGATGCAGCGCACGCCGTGCGCCTCCGGGGGCAGCAGCATGTTGTCGATCACCACGGGGTCGCGGTCGGCGCCCAGCATGCGCGGGATGGAGAACCCGTAGATGTCGGCATCCACGATGCCGACCTTGTGCCCCCTGGCCGCGAGCGCGACCGCGAGGTTGGTGGTGACGCTGCTCTTGCCCACGCCGCCCTTGCCCGACGAGATGAGGAGCGGCTTCGTCTTCGAGTCCTTCGCGGCGAACGGGATCGCACGGCCCTCTGCTGGCCGTGCGCCTGCGCGGAGCCGGCCGTGGCGGAGGGGTCACCGTTCAGCATGACCCGCACGTTCTGGCGCTCTGCATCCGTCATCACACCGAAGTCGATGGACACGTTGCCACCGGCCGCGAGCGGGGCGACGGCGCTGGTCACGCGGTTCTGGATCTCGTTGCGCAGGGGGCACCCCGGCACGGTGAGCACCACGGTCAGCGACACGCCATTGGCGGACACGTTCACGTCACGGACCATGCCCAGGTCCACGATGGACCGGTGCAGCTCGGGGTCCTCGACGGGGCGCAGCGCCTCGATGATCTGCTCGACGGTGGCGGTCATGGGTTTCTCCGTGGGGGTGTCGGGGGAATTTGCACTACGGCGATAGTTAGAATACCGACATGGCCGGAGCGAACACCCCGCGCACGAGGCGCGGCGATGCCGATGCGTCACACGGCCAGCCGACCCCGGTGATGACCCCGAAGGCGTTCACCGCCACCGTGTCGGCCATCACGTCGGCCTTCGGGGACCCCACCAGGCGGGCCATCTATCTCTTCGCCCGCGAGCGCGAGCACGGCGTGACCGCCAGCCAGGTGGCGGACAAGTTCGACCTGCACGCCAACGTGGCGCGTCACCACCTCGACAAGCTCGCCGCCGGCGGGTACCTGGAGGTCAGCGTGGAGCGCGTGCACGGCTCCGGTGCCGGCCGTCCCTCCAAGCACTACAGGGTCGCCGAGAACGCCCAGGAGCTGGAGCTGCCGGTGCGCACCGACGACCTCGTGCTGTCGCTGCTCGGCAAGTCCCTCGCCGCGCTGCCCGCCGAGCAGGCGCACCGCCTGGCCGAGGAGGTGGGCCGCGAGTACGGCACCGCGATGGCAGCGAGCCTCACCGGAATCGACGCGAACGCGGGGCATCGTTCCCTCCGCTCCGCCATCCAGGCAGTCGCCGACGCACTCACTGCCCACGGCTTCGCCGCGCACGCGGACGCGAGCAGCAGCAAGATGCGCATCATCACCAGCCACTGCCCGTTCGGCGACGTCGCGATCGACCACCCGGTGATCTGCGCGGTGGAGCGCGGGATGGTGAAGGGGATGCTCGGGGCGCTCTACGGCGAAACGAACCCGGAGACGATCGACTCGATCCCCGAGGGCAACAGCATCTGCATCACCGCGGTCTGACCGGTGGCGACCGCGGAGGTCAGTCGCCCCAGACGCGCTGCTCCAGGAACGGGTCGCCGTACATGTGGTACCCGTTGCGCTCCCAGAAGCCCGGCTTGTCACTGTCGCGCACCTCGATCCCGCGGAGCCACTTCGGCGACTTCCAGAAGTAGAGGTTCGGCACCACCAGGCGCACCGGCCCGCCGTGGATCGGCTCCAGGGGCTTGCCGTCGAACTCCCACGTCACGATCGACTCGTCGCGGGTGGCGTCCTCCAGCGGCACGTTCGCGGTGTAGCCGAACTCGGCGTGGCCCATGATGTGGCTGGCGCCCGCCTGCACCCCGGCGCGGGCGAGGATGTCCTTCACGCGCACCCCGCGCCACACCGTGTCGAACTTCGACCACTTGGTCACGCAGTGGATGTCGGTCACCAGCTCCACCGTGGGCATCGCCGTGAGCTCCTCGAAGGTGAGCCGGTACGGCTGGTCGACCAGGCCGAAAATGGTGAGGTTCCACTCGCCCGGCGCGTTGGTGGGCACATCACCCACGTGCAGCACCGGGAACCTGTCGGTGAGGTACTGGCCCGGCGGCAGGCGGTTGCCGTCGTAACCCATGGCGATCACTTCCTGGCGGTTGCGCTCGAAGAAACTCACGCCCACAGTCTGCCCGATGGAGCACCCGCGCGGCGCGGGTACGGTGTGCCCCATGGCCGTCTTCCTCATCCGCCACGCAAAGGCCGGTAGTCGCTCCGCCTGGACAGAGAGCGACTCCACCAGGCCCCTCAGCACCGAGGGCGAGGCGCAGGCCCGCGCGATCGCGGACGGGTGGGGCCATGACGCACCCGTCGCCGTGTTCTCGAGCCCGCGCCTGCGCTGCGTGCAGACGGTGCAGCCCCTCGCCGAGCGGTTCGGTCTCGGCGTGGTCATCGAGCCGATGGTGGAGGAGGACACACCGTTCGAGCACGCCCTGCGCGTCATCGAGGACGCACCCGACGGCGCCGTCTTCGCCAGCCACGGCGACGTGATCCCGGAAGTGGTGGACGCGCTCATCAGGCGCGGCATGACGATCACCGGGTCCGCGGGCGGGCTGCGCAAGGCTGCGATGTTCGTACTTCACCGCAAGGACGGGAGGTTCGCGCGGTGCGACTACGTCGCTCCCCCGCAGTGACTCCCCGCTAGCCCGCCAGTGCCTTCTCGACCTCGGCACTGATCGCATCGACGAAACTCTCCACCTCGGTGGGCGGGTTCTTTGCCTTGCACTCGTCGATTGCCGGCTTGGCGCGCGGCGCGTCCCCCAGGAAGCGGAAGTGGACGATGCCCAGGAAGCACGCCGCGTCCGGGTAGTCGGGGTCCGCGGCGCGAGCGCGCATGAGGTCGGCGAGGACGGTGGCGTACGCGACGTCACGCAGGTTCCCCGTGGCCTCGCGCGCGGTGAGCGCGATGAGCCACGCGCGGTACGTGAGGGCCTCGGCGTTGTCGGGCTCCACCTTCAGAACCTCGTTGTAGATCTCGATCGCCTTGGTGGGGTCGGAGAAGTTCAGCTGACGCGCCGTGCTCAGGCGTGTCGCGGTGCTCTCCTCGATGCCCCCGCTCGAGCTCTGCCCCGGGAGGCGCTGGCCCGCGGACGACGCGACCCACGCCCCGCTGCCCGCGGCGAGCGACAGCACCACGAGCAGCGCGGTGATGCGGCGGGGCCAGGTGCGGCGCGGCAACGGCGGTGTGTCGTCCGGCCTGTCGATCTCGTCGCCGCTCAGTTGTCTCGAGATGGCGGCCGCCCGTGCGACGTAGTCATCGCGGAGCGACCGGTAGTCGTCCTCGTCGATGTCGCCTGCCGTGCGCTCGCGCTCCAGGTCGCGCAGCGAGTCGAGCAGGAAGTCCAGCTGTTCCTCAAGGATCTCGCGCTCGGTGGCCTCCGACATCAGAGGACCTCCCCGTCGTCGTGGTAGTCACTGACATCCCCGTGGTCCCCGGCGGCACGGCCGCCCGAGAGCAGCCCCTCCACGAGGGCGCGGTCGTCCTCGCTCGGCACTGCGCCCTGCTGCAGCCGCCAGCGACGGAACGCCGCGGCGAGACCGGCCACCGCGCACACGCCCACCGCAATGGGCAGCACCCACACGAGCGCGTCGAAGCCTGTCGCGCGCGGGACCAGCAGCACCTTCGCCTGGAACGCCCCGGCGATGTTCGCGATGATCTCGTCATCTGCCAGCCTGCCCGCCGCCACGTCACGGGCGATCTGGTTGCGGATGGCCTCGGCGGCCGAGGCGCGCGAGACGTAGACGCTCTCCCCGTCGCAGGTGGGGCAGGCGACCCGCTTCGAGATCGCATCGATTCGCTCGCTCTGGGTGCGCGGGCCGTCATCACGCGTGGAACCGATCGTCAGAAGCACCACGACCGCGAGACCCATGAACATCCACACGGGCCAGGACTTGAGGCGGCGGGCCGGGGTCATGACTCCCCCCTGTCCGCCGCGCGCATCATGTCGATGCGTTCCTGCAGGAAACCCTCGGTGAGCTCCCCGATGATGCGCAGGCGCACGAACCCGTTGGGGTCGACCACCCAAGTCTCGGGGACCTTCGCCACGCCGAACGCCACGGAGATGGCCCCGTCGTCGTCCTTCACCTTCGGCCACCCGCCGCCGTTCGCGCCGAAGAACGCAGAGACGGCCTCGTCACTGTCGTCGTTTACCACGGTGTAGAGCTCCACGGGGTCGGCCGCGGACTGCTGCGCCTTCTCGAAGGCGACCAGTTGCGGGTGCTCGTTGCGGCACGGCACGCACGTGGAGTTGAAGAAGTTGAGCACGACCCAGCTGCCCTTGCGGCGGGACAGGTCGAACGGCACACCATCGACCGTGGTCGAGCGCACCGCCGGCGCGGGGCGCCCGAGCAGCGGTGACTCCGCGGTGTCGCTGTCGCCCGGGTCGGCGAGCGCAAGCACCGCGAGGAGGCCCACGAGCACGGCACCGACCGCCGCGGCGATCACCGGGGAACGGCGGCGTGTCACGATGCCGCCGCCTCCGGCACCGGAGCGGACACGGGGTCCGTGGGCCTGCGTCGGCGGCCCGGGAACATGGCAAGGACAGTGCCGACGGCCATGAGACCGCCGCCCACCCAGATCCACACAATCAACGGCTTCACGAAGACCTTGATCTTCGCCGCGCCGGAGTCCATCCGGACCGGCGGCTCGAGCGTGACGTAGATGTCCTTCGTGAACGTGGTGAGCACCGAGGGCGTGCCGATGTTGTTGCCCATCTTCAGGAACTTGGTGACGGCTGGCGCGCGCTCCGTGCCGTCCACCTCCACGACAGCGGAGATGCGCGTCTGCCTGTCGTCCTGGACCCGCCGGAAGCCGGTCAGCTCGAAGGTGTGGCCGCCCCACTCCACGGGGGTGCCGACCTTCAGGGAGAGCTCCTGGCTGCGGGTGTAGCTGCTCGACGCGGCCAGGGCGACCGCGATGAGGATGACCCCGATGTGCACGATCATGCCGCCGTTCGCCCTGCCGACGAGACCGCGCAGGCCCTGGCGCCGCGTCGCGAGGACCAGCTGGCGCAGCGCGGCGCCGGCGGCGAACCCACCGAGGAAGAAGGTG
>JBJTCK010000112.1:0-4579 GCA_046091825.1 Actinomycetota bacterium
GTGCGCGAAGTGCAGCGTGGGCACGTCAGAACGGGCGGCGCGCAGCACCATGTCCTCGACCACGGGAACCTGGGACTTCGCGCCGTTCGTCTCCCAGCGCCGCACCGTGTTCTTCTGCGTGTCGGGGACGGTCTCGATGAAGCGTCTCGGCACCGTGGTGAGCGTCGGACCGGTGCCGACCGTGACTGGCACGGTGGGGGCTGTCGCCACCGTGTCCTGTGCGGCGCTGTCCTTGACTGCATCCACGGCCTCATCGACATCGAGGTCGTTGTTCGCGCCGAACCCGCCCCACCCCTCGTCGATCACAGGGAGCGACGCGCGCAGCCCGCGCGGGAGCAACTTGTGGCCGAGCACCACGAACGCATCGGACCAGAACTGGCGGAGGTCGGCGGCTGCCTCCGCCGGCGCGGTCTCCGGCGGGTCGGTGACAGTCGTCGTGGTCGCCGTGCCCGACCCGTCGCCGGACCTGACGCCGGCAGCAATCTCGTCGCTGCCGGACACGGCGATCGACCTGCATGCCTCTCTCGGGCAGAGTGCGGTGGCCATCTCCCTCACGTCGAATGCCCGCCGGCCGTACATCAGCGCGAACAGGTTGCGGCGGTGGTTCGCGTACGTGGGTGCCCTGCCCGTCACGGGCATGGTGCCGGTGAGCGTGGCCGGCACGGCATCCACCGTGGTCTGGGAGACGCCGAGCATGTCGCGGTACCACGTGCTGTGCCGGGCAAGGGCCGCAAAGCCAGGGAACCTGCGCTCGTTGACCGTGCCGTCGGTGCCGAGCAACGGCCAGAGCGGTGCCTCGTCCAGTTGCAGCCACAGCACGCTCACGTCCTGCGGGTCAACGGCCGGCGCCGCCACGTCCGTGCCCGTCGTCGAGGTGACGGCCACCAGCCCCGCAGCCGGCTGCCACACCACGCTCTGCACGGCGAGGAGGAAGATCACGAACACCGCCGGCACGTAGGGGGTCATCCACGACAGCCAGGTGCGCACCGTGCCGGAGCGACGGAGCAAGGTGACGACTGCCGACGCAATCGCGGCTGCTGCCGCGATGCTGACTGCCCACGGCCCGGGCAACGACCGCGTGACCAGCAAGCCGAACGGGAGCGCGGCAACGAAGAGAAGCAGCGAATGCACCCGCGCACGCGCCGCGGCGGGGAGACGCACGGAGGCGGCGTCGACCACGCCGAGCACCGCAACCGGAGCGACGAGCGTGACCAGGCCGAACATGACCACCTGTGTGCCGGTCAGGTCGGCGGAAGTGAAGACGGCCGGGCTGTCGCCGTAGGTCTGCAGGAGCGGCTGGCCCAGCCCCGCCGTGAGCAGAACGGCGTGCGCTGCCGTGCGCGCCGACAGTCCCCTCAGTGCCATGGCGCGAGGCTAACGGTGCGCCCCGCGCGGCGGGTCAGCCCTCGGTGGGGGCGTCTTCCTCGGGGACGGTCTCCTCCTCGGCGGCCGCCCCCTCGTCAGTTGCCTCCTCCTCGGAGGGGACTATCTCGGCCCAGATGGCGTCGACATCGGGGATGTTGCACTTCTCGTTCGCCTCGCCGGCCTTCGCCAGCTCGACGCGGGCAAGAGTCCGCACGATCGTGAGGCCGTCGTTGAGCGAGCTGCGCTTCTCCAGCTGGAGGTTCACCGCCTTGATGCCCATCTCGATCCCGTCGTCCACCTGCAGCGTCGAGCGCGTCCAGTTCAGCGCGTTCTGCCACGTGTCGAGCAGGCCGATGAACTTGTCCAGGCACTCGAGCGTCGGCACCGAGGAGACGAGGCCCGCGCGCGCGGTGGTGGCCGCGAGGTTGCTGCGCACCTCCAGGTACTTCTTCTCGCGCTCGGCTTCGTTGCCGAGCGCCTCGTCCAGGACCACACCCTGCTCCGCGATTGCGGTGCCGTAGGCCCACAGGTCGTTCGAGCGCTGCCCCAGCAGCTCGATCGCGGTGGATGCATCGGCGATGGTGGATGACCAGTGCTCAATGAGCGCGTCGACGCGTGCCCCGCGGCGGTCCTCCAGGCGGCCGTCCGCACTCGTCTTCAGGGTGGCGTACATCGCGGTGCCGGCGACGATGACCGTGGTCCCGATGGTCACGAACGAGTTGATGAGGGTGCTGCGGTCCTTCGCGACCTTCTCCCGGCGCCGCTCGCGACGGATCATCCGCATGAACCAGATGCGTCGCTTCGTCTCGGCGACCTCCTCGGCGGCATCCAGGGCCGCCTCCTCCGAGAACACCTGGTTCTCGATGGCGGCGTCGGAGCCCTCTGCCGGCGGGTCAAGCGGTTCGTCTGGTGTGTCGCTCACGGTCAATCACAGTAATCCCCGGGCACGAGGGCCCTGTCGACTGAGGGTCAGGTGACCTTCAGCGTGACGGTCCTCGAGACCGCCTTCCCCTTCTTCGGGGTCACCGTCACCGTGACCCTGCACGACCCGGCCTTCACGCCCTTCAGGGACGTGCCGCTGACCTTGCAGTACCGGGCCGAGGACGACGCCACCTTCAGCGAGATCCTCGAGCCCGATGCGACCGCCAGCGACGCGTACTTCGCGATGGACGACCCTGTCGCGGCCTTCTTCGCCGACACCACCGGCGCCGCGGCGACGGTGGCGCCTTGTCCAGCCGGGCTTGCCGCTGCCGCCGGCGAGGTGACGGGCGCGGCCGTCGTGCCCGGTGCCTCGGTGGCCGGTGGGGCGGTGCTCTGCGGTGCGACCGATCCCTGCACCGGGGCTGCAGTCGTCGGCGCAGCAGTCGTTGGCGCAGCAGTCGTCGGGGGTGCTGTGGTCGGCGCAGCAGACGTCGGCGCAGCAGTCGTCGTGGCAGCCGCGGCCCTGGTGACGGCAACCGAGTACGTGGTCGATCCGGCGCCTGACACGGGGTTCACGACGAACGAGATGTTCTCGGTGGCCCCCGCGGAGACGCTCAGTGTGTCGGTGTCCGAGGAGAGAGCAATGGTCCCCGTGGAGTTCGTCCGCTTGATGGCAGAACCCGACTCACCGGCGAGAACGGTGAAGTCGACCGTGGCCGACGCATTGGGAAGGTTAAGGGTGTACGTGGTCACCGACGGGTCGAAAAAGGGCGACAGAGTCCCGCTGCTGACCGTCATCGAGTCGAGCGTCGACCCGGATGTCACCGCCAGCGCGGCGAGCCCGTCAGCAGAGGCCACTCCCCCGATATCTGAGTTCGGCGAACCGATCAGGACTCTGGAGTCGGTCGAGTTGTAGAGGTTGTCGGCCACGAGTGCATTCACGACCGACGGTGCGTTCCTCCCGATTCCCTGCCATGACGACCCTGTCCAGCGGGCGACACCGCCGGACGTTCCGGTCACCCCAGGGAACGAACCCCCCACGAAGATCTGTGATCCGGTGCTAGTCACCGACCGAACCACGACACCCGTCCCGAACTGCGCCGTAAACCCGTTGTAGGCGGCCACCGTGTCCGTGGCGGTGTCGTACTCGGCCAGGTGACTCGCCACACCCGACATGTTCACGAAGTTCCCGCCTAGGTAGATCTTCGTACCCACCTTCTCCATCGTGTAGACGCCCAGACCACCTACGCCGAACCCGACCGGGCAGCTGAGTGTCGTGATCGGCCGTGACCAGGCCGAGCCGTCGAACTTGTGGAACGAGAAGGAGCGATACGTCGTGGAGCACGACACGTTGTTGGTCCTGAAGCCACTCACGTAGACGTTCGAACCGATGGTCTCTATGTCATGAACCACGTAGTCGCGGGTCGCGCCGTTGAACGGCGAGGTTGCTGCGATGCTCCCCCACACGGTGCCGTTCCACGAAGCAATGTTCGCGGTGTTCGCGTACTGGAACCCGCTGGTGCCGTTGTTGATCCCGTAGTAGAGGTAGCCGCCGACGAGCAAGACGTCGTCCGATGTGCCCGCACCGTTCTCCTGCACCACGAGGGCAGCTGCATAATCCCCTGCAGCATCCTTCGGGCTCCCCAGGCCTTGCTGGACGTTCGTCCCACCGGTCACCGGGAGTCCTACCCATGCCGACCCTGTCCAACGTGCAACCATGTCGGCGGCGACGTCTCCGCCAGCATCCGTGAACTCCCCGGCTATGTGCAGATCGCCCTTGTAGACCACTGCATCATGAACGATGGCGTTCAGGTCCCCGCTGGTCCCGAGACCGGTCCATGCCGTGCCGTTCCACTTGGCGACGTAGTCAGCAGAACCCACGCCCGCAAAGTCGAGGAAACAGCCCACCACGTAAATCTCCGAGTTGGCCAACTTGAGGATCTTCTTGATGCCGGGATTGGACACCATCCCGGAATTGCTGTCCGCGCCGCAGTTGCTGCCGGCCAGTGAGTACGACACCGTGCCGAACGTCGAGTAGCTGTTCACCTGTGCCGCACGCGCCGGCCGGACGGGCCGGGACGGCAGACCCGCGGACACCGACCATGCGGACAAGAGCACCGCGGCTGTGGCCATACGGGCAATTCGTGACCTTGTCCTTTCCCCCACCGATGCAACCGTACCCACGCCGACCGCCGCACGGAAGGGACGGACCGAAAGAATTTCGGCTCACCGACCGTCGGCTGACGCCCTTGTGGACAAAGACTCGTAGCCTGATGGACCAGCACGGGGAGGC
>JBJTCK010000113.1:0-2525 GCA_046091825.1 Actinomycetota bacterium
GTCAGTGGACGCGCGGTCACTCACCGCCGACCACGGCATGGACGAGTCAATGAACCAGACGATGAAGTGCCTGGAGGAGACCGTCACCGGTCTCCTTCGTCAGTTCCGCGGGGGGAACTGACGGACGGTCAGCCCGCGGGCGGGACTGTGGTGGTGGCCGCACCGCCGTTCGGCGTGCCGGTCACGCCTGGCAACGGCTTGTTCGAGAGGTCCTGGCCGAGAAGGATCAGCACACAGGCCTCCCCCAGCGAGCCGGTCTCGAGCGGCACTGGGCTCGGCATGGCCCCTGTGTCCACGTTGCCGCCGAGGACGGCGACAACGTCAGCGGCTCCCTGCTCACAGCCGGCCAGGTAGAAGACACCCGTCTTGGCCCGCTTCGGGGTGCCAGGGGCCACGTTCAGGGCGGGCTGGACCACGAAGTTCACGGCCTGCAGGTCTGTCGTCAGCTTTCCGGCACTGCCGGCGATACCGGACGAGTTCGCCACCTGGATCTTGAACGAGCCGCGGTTGAACGGCGGTGGGGTGGTGGGCGTGACGTTGTTCGGGTCGGCAGGCGCCGTGGTGTCTGACGGCTGGTCCGTGTTGCCGCCGGGTGTCACGGTGGATCCACCGTCATTTCGAACGTCACGCAGGATGAGGAAACCGAGCACTAGGGCGACGACGGCCACGACAGCACCCATGGTGCCGGTGTTCGGCATGGGCATCGAGGGTCGCGATCCGCGGGGGCGTTGCTGGCTCATGAGATGACCTCCTGGGTTCTCGTGGTCGCTGACCACGGTAGTGGGCAATCTCCGTGCCGATGAGGCATCTCGGGCCCGCGACACAACGAAACCCGCGTGCGTCAAGGGTTTCCCGCAGTGGAGCCGAATGTGGGGATTGAACCCACGACCTACCGCTTACAAGGCGGTTGCTCTACCACTGAGCTAATTCGGCGGAACCACCACAGCCTACGGCCCGCACACATTGCCCCGCACAGGAACAAACCGGGGAGGCAATACAGTGACCGTCAGTCAGGCAGACCGGCTCGAGGCCTACGAGGCATTCACGTCGGTGGTGGGCAGGAAAGTGGCCGGGACGCTCATGAACGAACTGAAGGAACTCGATGACGGCCTCATCGGCCTCAACCACAAAGTCGACCTTCTCGCCGTCACGATGACGGGTCTGGAGAGAGCAATCAGTACCCTCGCCAACTGGAACCGGGTGATGTTCGCCATGGTCCTCAGCCTGAACGTGGCGACCCTCGTGCTGATTCTCCAGCTGCGGTGACCTACTTCTGCAGGCGAACTCGGGCGACCTCGTAGGTCGCCAGTGCCGCTGCGGCAGACACGTTCAGCGACGACACCTGGCCGAGCATCGGGATGTTCACCACCGTGTCGCACCGGTCCTTCACCAGGCGCGACAGGCCGGACCCTTCCGCGCCGAGCACGATGCAGATCCCCTCGGCGGCGAGCTTGCCAATGTCGAACAACGAGTCCTTGCCGCCGTCGTCGAGACCCACCACCCAGATGCCCTTGGCCTTCATCTGGTTGATTGCGGTTGGCAGCCCGGACACCAACGCCATCGGCACGTGCTCCACAGCGCCCGCCGCCGCCTTCGCCACCGTGGGGGTGACGTGCACTGTGCGGTGCTTCGGGAGGATCACGCCAGTCACGCCGGCCCCGTCGCAACAGCGCAGCAGCGCGCCCAGGTTGCCCGGGTCCGTCACGCCGTCGACTGCGACCAGGAACGGGCGCACGTTCTTCGTTCCGCGCAGCATGTCCCCTAGGTCTGCCTCGGGCACCTCGGCTGCGAACGCGATGACGCCCTGCGGTGCCTCGCTGCGCGCCTTGTCCTCGATCTTGCGCCGCGGCACCTCCAGCACCGTCACGCGCTGGGCGTGGGCGAGTTCCTCGATGTCCTCGATGATCGGGGCCGTGTCGATGTCGGCCGCCATCCAGATCTCGCGGACCTTGCGGCGCTGCGCGATGAGAAGCTCGCGGACTGCCTGGCGGCCCTCCACCTGCTCGCCACCGAGGCCCTTGTCCTTCACCGGCGCCTTGACGCCCTTCTTGTCGTCAATCATCCGGCGGGGGCCGCCGGTGCGCACGGGTTTCGACGTGCGCGCGGAGGCACCGCGGGTGGCCTTGCCCGAATGACGACCGCGCCCGGACGGCGCGCCGCCCCTGCCTGCGGGTGTCCCGCCGCGTCGTGATGCCATGTCAGCTCTCCTTGATGATGATCGCGGAGGCCAGGCACATGATGCCCTCACCGCGACCGATGGCACCCAGTCCCTCCGCGCGGCGGCCTTTCACCGTGACGGGGGCCCCTGCGGAGGTTGACAATCTATCGGCCATCTCCTGGCGGTGCGGCGCGATGCGCGG
This sequence comes from Actinomycetota bacterium, assembly GCA_046091825.1. Classification (GTDB taxonomy): domain Bacteria; phylum Actinomycetota; class Acidimicrobiia; order Acidimicrobiales; family Ilumatobacteraceae; genus UBA2093. The sequence continues at coordinate 2,361 of JBJTCK010000113.1, forward strand.
CGCCTCGCACACGACGCTGCAGTCGATGTTGCCGCCACGCCAGCCGGCCGCGCGGATCCTGGACGCGACGTCGGAGAGTATCGCGAGCGAATCCGCGCCCTTCCACTTCTGGTCTGTGTCCGGGTAGTGCTGACCGATGTCGCCCATGCCCGCGGCCCCGAGAAG
>JBJTCK010000114.1:0-7445 GCA_046091825.1 Actinomycetota bacterium
GTCATCGGATTCATCGGCACGGGCCACATCGCCACGTTCCACTCGAAGATGCTGCGACGGTGCGGGGTGCCCCACGTGCGGGGGCCGGTCTTCGACATCGACCCCGGACGGGCACGGACATTCGCTGATGCGAGCGGCAGCACAGTGGTCGACAGCGAGCAGGCAGTGGTGGACGGCAGCGACCTTGTCTACATCTGCACCTGGACCAGCGAGCACGAGCGGCTGGTGGGCATGTGCGTCGCCGCCGGCAAGCCTTTCTTCTGCGAGAAGCCACTGTCAACAGGTCTCGACGGCGCCGCGCGGATGACGCGCACCGCCAGGGATGCCGGGCTCACCCACCAGTGCGGGCTGATCCTGCGCCGCAGCCCCGCATACCTGTGGGCGCGCGAGATGATCGCAGACCCCGCATCGGGCGGCGTGATGGCCGTGGTTTTCCGCGACGACCAGTTCATCCCCACGCAGGGTCACTACAAGTCCACGTGGCGCGGCGATGTCACCAAGGCGGGTGCAGGCACCCTGCTGGAGCACAGCATCCACGACGTCGACATGCTGCGGTTCCTCGTGGGCGACGTCTCCGACGTGAGCGCACGCGCCACCTACGCGCACGCAATCGACGGCATCGAGGACGTGGTGGCTGCGTCGGTGCGGTTCGAGAACGGCGCGGTGGGCACGCTCACCACCATCTGGCATGACAACCTCTCGCGGCCCAGCCTGCGCCACGTGGAGGTGTTCTGCCGCAACCGAACCGTGGTGATCGCGGGTGACGACTGGTTCGGTCCCGTCACCTGGAGCAACACCGATGGCACCACGGGATCACTCGGGGGCGAGGACCTGCTGGAGCGCACGGCGCCCCTTGCCGCCGGGGACGCGAACCCCGACGGTGCGTTCGTGCGTGCCGCAACCGACGGCGTCCCCGGCTACCCGGACTTTGCGGTGGCGCTGGAGGCCCACCGCGTGGTGGAGGCGATGTATGCCAGCTGCCGTGCGAACGGCGCGGCAGTGTCGGTGTCCTCGGTGGTGACGTGAGCGGCGACGAAGTGCAGCGGCTCGAACTGGAGCAGGTTCTCGACCTGCGTGTGCGCGTCTTGCGCCGCGGCACGCCATTCACCCACGCGAACTACCCGGAGGACGGGTACCCCGACGCCGTCCACTTCGGCATCGTGCGCGGCGGTGACGTTGTCGCCACGTCCACCTGGTTCGCGAAGGAATGCCCGGAGGTGCCGGGCGTGCCTGCAGTGCAGCTGAAGGGCATGGCGGTGGATGACACCCTGCAGAGCTCGGGACTCGGCGCAGCACTTATCGAGTACGGCATCGCACACGCCCGCAGCCAGGGCGCGCGTCTCGTGTGGGCACGCGCGCGGGATTCCGCCCTCCTTTTCTACGGGCGCAGGGGCTTTGCCGTGACCGGCGAGGGCTTCATGGACGAGCCCACGGGCATGCCGCACCACATCGTGACGAGGGAGATCTGAGATGACTGCGCAACCGATGAGCCAACGGACGACGGTGCGCCGTGGCGCGAGCCATGCCGAGTACGGGAGGGACGAGATCCTCGAGATCCTGCGGGCCGGGCAGATCGCCCACGTGGGGGTGGGCGCTGACGAGGGCCCGCTGGTGCTGCCGATGGCATACGGCGTGAGCGAGGACGTGATGTACCTGCACGGCGCGCTCGCGAACTCGCTGCTGAAGGCGGGCGGCAACGGCGTGTGCGCCACCGTGACACTTCTGGACGGTCTGGTGATCGCCAAGACCTCGTTCAACAACACGATGAACTACCGCAACGTGGTGGTGCGCGGCACCCCGCGGCTGGTGACAGAGGAAGCCGAGCGGCTGGACGCCCTGCGGATCATCACGGACCACATCGTGGCGAACTGGGAGCACCTGCGCCCGCCGTCGGAATCAGAACTGCGCGCCACCCGCATCATCGCACTGCCCCTGGACGAGATGTCGGCGAAGGTGCGCACCGGCCCACCGGTGAACGATGACGTTGACGCAGACGCAGCGCACTGGTGCGGGGAGATCCCGCTGGTGTCGGCGTGGGGTGCCCCGGTCACCGCCCCGGACAGTGGCGCCGCCCTTCCGCCGAGCATCGCCGGCCTGGCGGACCGCCCCGTCACCCCTTGATGGGGACGACTGTCGAGTAGCGCACCTGGCGGTTCTCCTCCGGGGTCACCAGCACCTCCAGGTTCCACTCCCCGGGGAACGGGAGCTGCACGACCCCCGTCCAGTGGTTCGCGCCGATCTCGGTCATTGCCACGGGAATCATCGGGAGACCTCGTGACGGCAGCTCCATCCGCACAGTGACCTTCTGCACCGGGGTGACAGCCCCTCCGGGCGGGCTGAGCACCACGTGTATCTCGGCCGTCCCGGTGCGCGGCGGGGTGACCGCGATGTCGGCGAGGATGCTCTGCTCCACGAGCGTGACCGAGTGTGACTCGACCGTGCCGGTGAGATCGCGCGGGGAGGTGGCGACAAGACCCGCAGCGAGCACCAGCACCACGGCGACGAGCACCGCCTCCAGCCGCACGACAGACGACATGCGGCCCGCCATCCCGGCGCGCACCATGCGCCGGGCGCGACCGGCGAAGACGGAGACCACCGCGATCACCGCGATCTTGCCCAGCCAGTAACGGCCGTAGTTGGTGTCGGTGACGGAGTCGGCACCGTCCATGAGGTGGAGCCCTTGTGCCAGTCCCGTCACCACGACGGCGGGCATCGCCCATCCCGCCGTGCGGGAGAATCTCGAGACTGCAGGTGCGGCAGAGTCACCCAGCCCGCGCATGACCGCCGCGAGGACGAGCAGGCCGCCGGCCCAGGCCCCGGCCGCGAGCATGTGCACCGCATCCACGGGGGCCCACAGCCATGCAGACGTTGCCGCTGCTGGATGTCCCGAGAGCGAGAACGTGAGCACGGTGAGAACGGAGAGAACGGCAACGACCGCCGGGGTCACGGAATCCCAGCCGATGCGCCGCAGGCGTGCCGCCCAGCCGAGCCACGCGGGCACCAGAGCGGCGCGCACGATCAGGGCGAGCCCGAGCCTGCTGGGGGCGACATCACCCCACGCCGACCACGCGATGACATCAGACCAGCCGCCGCCGGTGACCCATGCACCCTGCATGACGAAGTGGGCGACGGTGCCGGACAACGTGAGCGCTATCCCCGCGTGCATCACGGTGGCGGTGCGCGGCGAGTCGAGGAACCGACTGCCCCATGCCACCGACACGGTGCCGAGCACGAGGAGAACGCCGAGGAACGCGACGAGACGCGCCGCACCGATGGGGAACCCGAGCGGAGACTTCTCCCCGACGGCCTCCACGACTCTCTCCACGAGACCGGCCCCCTTACCGGTGCTGACAGGGCCGATCTCGAAAGGGAAGGCACCGTTCACGGGGTGGCCGTCCGCGCTGGTGACCCGCCACACCACCACGTACGCACCGTCGGCGAGGCGCGGCAGGTCGGCCACCACCACGGAAGCATCCCTCCCCTGGTGCTGCGCCCTTCCGACCGCGACTTCCTTCTGGTCACCGTCGAACAGACGAACGCTGGACAGCCCGACCTCTACGTCCTCGTCGAAGTCAAGCATCAACTGGTCGGGCGCCTCGGGCAGCACCGATGACGCGGCCGGTACGGAGAGCACCAGCACTGCATGCGCGGATGCCGCCGACGGCACCGCGAACAGCACGGCGACAACTGCGGCGAGCACCGCACTGAGGAGTCGGACGGTGCGCCTCACAGTCCGGGACCCTCCGGAAGGCCGTCCACGTGAGCGCGGTTGATGAGCCACGCGAGACGGAGCCTGTCGGGCAGCTCCATGGCCCTCGCGGGCAGCTGCGTGAGACCCATCGGGTGGCTGGCGGCCCACGCCATCTTCTGGCGGTCCAGCTCCATCCGCACGAACAGCTCGGGCCACTCCTCGTGCCCGATGCCCACGTCCATGTCCGTGAGGTGCACGGTCACCTCGCGCAGCCTCCTGAAGGGGACGTCCGCAATGGGGACCGTCGCGCCCGTGGCGATGATGCCCGAGCCCGTCCACATGGTCGCGTCCCCGCGGAACCACAGCGCCTCCAGCGAGTAGATGCTGGCGCGCAGGTTTGCCACCAACGCGCCGGCCGGGTCTGCCGCCCCGTCCTCGATGCCGCTGTTGCGTTCCTCCATCCCGCCGGGGTACTGCAACCCGGTCTCGCCCCGACCCGCCGCCCCGCACATGAGCGCGAAACCGTCGGCGTTGCGGCGCAAGTGGTTCAGCACATGGCCCCTCGTCCACCCGGGCAGCGTCGACGGCGCACGCAAGTCGGCGTCCGTGAGGCGGTCAGCAACCGCAAGGAGATGCTGGTGAGCAGCAGTGCACGCCTCCACGCATCGGTCGATCAGCCGGAGGTCAGGGGTGGCCACGCGTACAACGCTAGTGCTGAGTCAACGAAGGTCGGAAGTGCGGTTCGGCACCACGATGATCGTGCCGTCGGGCTCGCGGTGCACCCGCACCGACACGCCGTAGAACTCGCCCAGGGTCTCGGGCCGCAGCACCTCCTCGGCGGAACCATGGGCCACGCGGTGGCCCTCGTGCATCAGCACGAGACGGTCCGAGTAGATGCCGGCGAGCGTGAGGTCGTGCATGGCGCTGATCACGGTGAGTCCGTGCTCGCGCCGCAGCCTGTCGACCAGCTCGAGTGCCTGCTGCTGGTGGCCGATGTCAAGAGCGCTGGTGGGCTCGTCGAGCAGAAGGATCGGTGCCTCCTGGGCGACGGCACGTGCGATGACGAGGCGCTGCCTCTCCCCACCGGACAGCGTGCCGATGTCGCGCCCCGCAAGACCCGCGAGGTCGAGGCGCTCGACGACGTCGTCCACCATGGAGAGGTCGTGCCTGCTCTCGGCGCCGAAGTGCGAGACGAACGGGTTGCGGCCGAGCAGCACGTACTCGCGTCCCGTCATGCCGGAGGGCAGCACGGGGTTCTGCGGCACGTACGCAATCAACTGGGCCCGGCGACGAGCAGAACGCGAGTGCAGCGGCGCGCCATCGACAAGCATGCGGCCGCCGTGGGGGGCCACGCCCACCACGGAGCGCAGCAGCGACGACTTCCCGGCGCCGTTCGGGCCAATGACACACAGCCACTCCCCCGGGCGCAGCGTGTCGGTGAACCCGTGGACAGCGACATGGGTGCCGTAGCGCACGTCGACGTTGTCGAAGACGAGAGAGGTCATCGCGACCCCTGCCTGGTGCGCAGGATGAGCAGGAAGAACGGCGCCCCAAGGAACGCCGTGACCACGCCAATCGGCGTCTCCGCCGGCTTGTCCAGGATCCGGCCGGGTATGTCGGCGACGATCAGGAACGCGGCGCCCAGCATCATCGACAGCGGCAGCACCAGACGGTAGCTGCTGCCCACGAGGAGACGCACCGCGTGCGGCACGATGATGCCGACGAACCCGATCAGGCCGCTGACGGCGACGACTGCGGCGGTGCCGAGGGTCGCCGCGATGACGACGGCCAGCCGGATGCGGCGCACGTCGGCCCCGAGCGCGCTGGCCTCCTCGTCGCCCACGCGCAGCACGTCCAGCAGGCGGCGGTGCATCAGGAGCACGACCGTGCTCGCCACCACGTACGGGATGACGAGCCGGACATCCCCCCACGTGGCGGTGGAGAGCCGGCCGAGGATCCACGAGTACACCTGGCGCACGACATCGGAGTTGCGCTGGAGGAGGAACGTCTGGATGGCGGTGGCGAGCGAGGTGACAGCCACGCCGGCGAGAACGAGAGTGATGGACGACCTGTCCCCACCGATCGTGGAGCCCACGACGTAGGTGACGAGCACGGCGGCTAGGCCGCCCGCGAACGCCACCAGCGGCAGCGGGTCGACCGGCCACGAAAGGCTGCCGGAGCGGTTCACCGTGATGACGACCGTTGCGCCGAGCCCGGCACCTGCAGCCACGCCCAGCAGGTACGGGTCGACCAACGGGTTGCGGAAGACACCCTGGTAGCTGGCCCCGGCGACCGACAGGGTCGAGCCGACGAGGGCGGCGAGCACCACGCGGGGCGCGCGGATCTGCCAGATGATCGACCAGTCCGTGCCGGCGACCCCGCTGTCGATCGACACGAGCGGGAGACGGTCGAGCAGGGCGAGCGGCACGCGCCACCAGTCAGGACCGGCCGGCCCGATGGTGACGCCGAGAACGAGAGCCGCGACGAGCGCGCACGCCGAGCCGGCGAGCCACGGCACGGCCCGCTGCGGCGCGGCGTGCGCGACCGTGTCCATCTCGCTCTCCCCTGCCGTCCCGTGCGTTACTTCTGCAGTGCCTTGATGGCCTCGGCCATCCGGACCACCAGGTCGACCACGCGCGGTCCCCAGCGCGACGCGATGTCGTCATCCAGTTCCACGACGTTGCCGTTTTTCACGGCGTCGATGCCGGACCAGCCCGGGCGCTTGGCGACCTCGGCCGCGTTCTGGCCGCAGCACTTGGTGTCCGCGAGGAAGATGATGCTCGGGTTCGCCTTGATGATCGCCTCCGCGTTCATCTGCGGGTAATCGTTGCCCTCCTGCACCCCGTCCGCCACGTTCGCGATGCCGGTGGCCTTCAGGAGCGACCCCACGAACGTGTTCGACGTGACGCTGTAGAGCGTGTTGTCCAGTTCGTAGAAGTACGAGGCCCCCTCGGGCGCGGTGACACCGGCGGTGGCCGACTCGATCCTCGACTTCATGTCGACCACGAGTGCCGCGGCTGCGTCCGTGCGTCCCGTGGCCGCACCGAGCTCGTTGATCTGTCGGTACACGTCGTCGAGGGTCGCGGCGGCGGCGCCGGTCCACACCGTGATGCCGGGGTCTGCTGCGGTCAGCTGCTCGGTGATCTTGTTCATGTCATTCGAGATGAGCACGAGATCGGGGTCGTACCCCAGGATCGCCTCGGCATTCGGCTCGAACGCCGAGATCTCGGTGACCTTGGATGTGGCCTCGGCCGGGTAGGTGCTGAGGCTGTCGAGGGCGACCACCTGGTCGCCGGCGCCGATGGCGTACAGCATCTCTGTTGCCGTCGGCGAGAGGCTGACGATGCGCAGGCTCTCGGTCGCCTCTGCCGGTGCAGAGGTGGTATCGGACGAGGCGTCCGACCCGCCGCACGCGGCCAGGAACGAGAGCGAGGCGGCTGCCAGGATGGCAATCCGCCTCGTGGTGAGTGTTTTCTTCATGGTTCTTCCTCCGAAGTGTGGAGAAAGAAGAGTGGGTCACGATTGACGGCCGTCGCCGTTGCCTCCGCGGACCACCCTTCCTTCGAGGGTTGGTTTGTCGCACACAGAATCAGGCGACCGGACTCGTGGATGCGCCGGCTTGCGCATCCACATCACCGTTGCGGGACAGTGCCGGGATCTCACCGGACTTCGCTGGGTTCTGTGCTGCACACCGTTGCCGGCGTGCGGAGGTCACCGTAGCAGAGTGCGGGAGCAACGGAGGCAGACCGCGCCG
>JBJTCK010000115.1:0-8966 GCA_046091825.1 Actinomycetota bacterium
CCTCCGCCCCCCGCCCCGCCCGCGCCGACACCGCGGCCTGCGCCGGCGGTTCCCGTCGTCGACACGCCACCTGCAGTGCCTCCGCGGCAACCTGCCCCGCCTGCAGAGCCGCCGGCCCCGCCGCGCGACGAGCCCGCCACCGCACCGGCGGGCACCGCCGCGGGAACGCCCGCGCCGGCCACCAAGGCACCGGACGTCGCAGAGCGCACGGAGCGCACCCGCTCGCTGTTCGGCGATGCCTTCAGGAAGATCCGCGGGCGTTCTGGGGTGCCACAGGAGACGTGGGACGACCTGGAGGAGACGCTCCTGCGCGCCGACATCGGGGTGCGCCTGGTGGACAGGCTTCTCGTGCCGCTGCGCGACCGGGTGAAGGCGGGGGAACTGACCTCTCCCGATGCCGTGATTGACGCGCTGCGCGCCGAGATGACGGATGCCCTCTCCACCAGCGACCGCACACTGCGCCTGGATGCGGAGAAGAAGCCGAACGTGTGGCTGTTCGTCGGTGTGAACGGGGTCGGCAAGACGACGACCATCGGCAAGGTCGGCACGGCCCAGACCGCCGCAGGCCTCTCCGTGCTGATGGCCGCGGGGGACACGTTCCGTGCCGCCGCCGCGGAGCAGCTCCAGACCTGGGCAGAGCGTTGTGGCGCGGAGTTCGTGCGCGGCAGCGAGGGGGGCGACCCCGCCTCGGTGATCTTCGACGGCATCCAGGCGGCGTCTGCACGGGGAGTCGACCTCGTGCTCGGCGACACCGCGGGACGCCTGCAGAACAAGTCGAACCTGATGGAGGAACTGAGGAAGGTGCGCCGGGTGGCCGAGAAGGCGGAGGGCACCGTCAACGAAGTCCTGCTCGTCATCGACGCCACCACGGGCCAGAACGGGCTCTCGCAGGCCCGCGAGTTCGCCGCCGCCACGGACGTCACGGGCGTGGCGCTCACCAAACTCGACGGCTCCGCCAAGGGCGGTATCGTCTTCGCCATTGAGACCGAGCTCGGCATCCCCGTGAAGCTGGTGGGTCTGGGGGAGACCGCCGCGGACCTCATCGAGTTCGACCCCGCGGCGTACGTCTCTGCCATCTTCGGCTAGGGAACTTTCGCGGCGCCGCGCGACGTCACAGAATGGGAGAAGGAGGTCCACCATGACCCGTGCCATACGCCCAATCGCCCTCGCGGCGGCAGTCACTCTCGTTGCCTCGTGCGGGTCGCCGTCCGCCGAAGTGCTCGACCTTGCGGGGTCGCCGAATGCGTCCAGGTCTGCCGGCGGGTCTGAGGTCGCCGACCGCATGTCCTCGCTCGTTGCGCCCGCGGAGATCGAGTACTCCGCAACGGAGGAACTCCTGGCGGACCCCGGCTTCGACACTTCCGCCAGCTACGCCGCGTGGCGCCTGCGTGCGTCCGACTTCGACACGGAATCCGCACTGCGCGGTGTCGCGGGGGCACTGGGGGTGAAGGGCACCGTGAGGAACGACTCAGGCTCTCTCGTGGTCACCGACGGCGACGCGAGTGTCTCCACCTACGGCGACGACAACTCCCGTTGGTGGAGCCTCTGGCGGGCATCAGCACAGCCGAAGGCAGCCGCGACCGCCCCGTGCGAGCCGGTCCCGGTGCCCGTGACGCCCTCGCCCGCACCCGATGCGACTGCACCCGACTCAGGCTCGTCCGGCAGCGGCACAACCGGGAGCACGGTGTGCGCGGAGCCACAGCAACTCCTGCCGCCGCGGAACCTCCCGACGGAAGCCGAGGCACGCTCGCGGGTCGTCGCGTACATGAAGAAGATCGGCCACGACAAGAACGGCACTCTCGAGTACCTCGCGGGCTCTGATGACTGGTCAACGTGGGTCACGGTCGAGTGGAGGCTCGAGGGGGAAGTCACAGGGGTCTCGTGGAACTTCAGTTTCGGCGCCGATGGTGTGCTCGCCTCCGCCGGCGGGCAGTTCTTCGTCGCGTCCCCGGCCGACAAGTACCGCGTGATCACCGTGGCCCAGGCGGTCGAGCGGCTGAATACCGGCATGTACTCCATGGTCCCGTTCGGATGGTCCTCCGTGGCTGCCACCCGTGATGCCGTCTCGCCGCCCGCGTCCAATGGACCCTCGTCGACTGGGAAGACCAAGGTGACGCTCGAGAAGGCGCGCCTGTCGTTGATGAACTACTGGACGGCGTCGGGCCGCCAGATGCTCCTGCCCGCGTACACGTTCACGGGGACCAAGGGCGAGTCGATCCAGGTGCTCGCGGTGCGCGACGAGTACATCTCGCGCCCGGTGCCCTCCACCGGAGACGTCGTCGTCGACCCGGGGTCCCCGGGTTCGGGATCATCAGGGGGATCGTCAACGGGTTCGCCCGGCGTGGACGTCCCCGCCGTCGCAGTGCGGCGGGAGGACGCCGAGAAACTCGTCGGGATGGACGAGGAGGAGGCGGCCAAGACCGCCGAGGCCGCCGGGTGGACGATGCGAGTCACGGAACGCGACGGCGAGAGCCTGATGGTGACCACCGACTGGCAGGACAACCGTGTCAACGTGGCGGTGGAGGACGGGAGAGTCAGCGCCGTCACGTCCATCGGCTGACAGGCCGTCCCGCGCCCTCGGTAGCCTGACCCGGTGTTCGATTCGCTGAGTGACCGCCTCCAGGGGGTCGTCAAGAAGATCCGCGGCAAGGGCAGGCTCACCGAGGCCGACGTCGACGAGATCCTCGGCGAGATCCGCACCGCACTCCTCGAGGCTGACGTCAACGTCGCCGTCGTGCGCGAGGTCGTTGCACGCATCCGCGAGCAGGCCGTCGGGGCCGCCGCCTCCCAGGCTCTGGACGCCAGCCAGCAGGTCGTCAAGATCGTCAACGAGCAGCTCGTCGCCATGCTCGGTGGCGAGACCCTCAAGATCACGTACGCCAGCCAGCCGCCCACCGTGGTGCTGATGGCCGGTCTCCAGGGTTCCGGTAAGACCACCAGCGCCGCCAAGCTGGCCCGCTGGTTCAAGTCCCAGGGACGCCAGCCGCTCCTTGTCGGGGCGGACCTCCAGCGCCCTGCCGCCGTGGAGCAGCTGCGCACGCTCGGCGGCCAGGTCGGCGTGCCCGTCTTCAGCGAGCAGGGTGACCCGGTGTCCACCGCGCGCCGCGGCCTCGAGGAGGCCAAGCGCCTCGGCAAGGACGTGCTCATCGTCGACACGGCGGGTCGCCTTGCCATCGACGAGGAGATGATGCGCCAGGTCGCGGACATCTCCGCCGCCGTGCGCCCCGACTACACGTTCCTCGTCATCGACGCGATGATCGGCCAGGATGCGGTGTCCACCGCCGAGGCGTTCCACAGCAGGCTCTCCATCGACGGCGTGATCCTGTCCAAGCTGGACGGCGACGCGCGCGGCGGCGCGGCACTGTCCGTGAAGAGCGTCATCGGGCGGCCCATCGCGTTCGCCGCCACCGGTGAGCGCATCGACGCGTTCGAGCAGTTCCACCCGGACCGCATGGCCGGTCGCATCCTCGGGATGGGCGACGTTCTCTCCCTCATCGAGCAGGCCGAGCAGGTCTTCGAGAAGGAGCAGGCGGAGAAGGCCGCAGAGCGGCTCATGGAGGGCCAGTTCACGCTGGAGGACTTCCTGGAGCAGCTCCAGCAGGTGAAGAAGATGGGGCCGATCTCCGGGCTCGTCGGCATGCTCCCGGGGATGCCGAAGGAGTTGAAGAACGCCGAGATTGGCGACGACCAGGTGAAGGTCACCGAGGCGATCATCCGCTCGATGACGAGGGAGGAGCGCGCGCGGCCAGAGATCATCAACGGCAGCCGCCGCACCCGCATTGCCAGGGGCAGCGGCACCGAGGTCGCCGACGTGAACCGTCTCATCAAGCAGTTTGCCGAGATGCAGAAGATGATGAAGCGCATGGGGGCGCTCGCCGGCCCCGCCGGCGGCAAGGGCAAGTCGAAGGGAAAACCGGGGAAGGTCAACAAGCGCCAGGCCATGCGGGAGCTGGGTGACCTCCTCGGGGGCCAGGGCGGCTTCCCCGGCATGCCGGGCGGCCAGGGTGGACCCGGCACGCCCCCCGGGTTCCCCCCGTTCGGGCGCTGAAAACGCCGTCGGTGGCCGTTGGGGAGGGGCAAACCTCACCGCTAGCCTTACCTAGTCCCAGAACGGGTCCCTTCCAGGAGAACATCGCACATGGCAGTCAAATTGCGCCTCACCCGAGTCGGCAAGACCAAGCAACCGCAGTACCGCGTTGTCGCGGCCGACTCCCGCCGCGCACGTGACGGCCGTTTCATCGAGATCCTCGGCCAGTACAACCCCCGCACCGAGCCCTCCACGCTCAAGATCGACAATGACAAGGCCGTCGCCTGGCTGCTGAAGGGCGCCCAGCCGACCGAGCGCGTCAAGAAGCTTCTCGAGATCAGCGGCGCATGGGCCCAGTTCTCGGCCGCAAAGTCGAAGTGACCCGTCGTGTCTGATTTCGACGCAAACGAGCTCGAGGCGCCCACCGCCGTCGCCGTGCTGGAGCACATCGTGCGCAGCATCGTGGACGACGCGGACGCGGTGTCCGTGTCGTCCAGCACCGGCCGCGGGGACAAGGTGAAGCTGGAGGTCCGCGTGGGCCCCGGCGACCTCGGCCGCGTCATCGGCCGCCGCGGCCGCACCGCCCAGAGCATCCGCACCGTGGTGCGTGCCGCCGCGGTGAACGACGACGTCGACGTCGACGTCGACTTCGTCGACGCCTGACCGCGTCGATGACCCCTCCTCCCGGTCTGCTCGTGGTCGGCCGGATCGGCAGGCCCCACGGCGTCAAGGGGGACACCTACGTCACCTTCACTTCCGACGTTGCGCTGCGCCACGAACCGGGCTCCGTGCTGTTCGTGGAGACCCCCGCCGGCACGCGCCGGCTGGAGATCACGTCGTCCCGGCCGGAAAAGGACCGCTTCGTGGTGCACTTCGCCGGCGTCGACGACCGCAACGAGACGGAGAGCCTGACCAACAAGGTGCTGTACGCAGAGCCCGTCGCCGACCCTGCCGCGGTGTGGGTGCACGACCTCGTCGGCTCGCGCGTGGTCACGGCGGACGGTGCCGGGGTGGGCACATGCGTGGCGGTGGTGCAGAACCCCGCCCATGACCTGCTGGAGCTCGACTCGGGTGCCCTCGTCCCCGCGCCGTTCGTGGTCTCCTGCGCGGACGGCATCACGGTGATCGACCCGCCCGAGGGTCTCTTCGACCTGGCTGACTGAGTTCGGTAGGTTCGCACCGTGCGCATCGACGTCTTCACGCTCTTCCCGGGGATGGTGGACGGGTTCTGCTCGCAGAGCCTGCTGGGCCGGGCACGGGAGAACGGTCAGGTGGACCTGCGTTGCCACGACATCCGTGACCACGCGACCGACACGCACCGCACGGTCGACGACGCGCCGTTCGGCGGTGGTGCCGGGATGCTCATGCGCCCCGAGCCGATCTTTGCCGCGGTCGAGGCGGCAGCCGCACCGCGCCCGCTGATCCTGCTCGGCCCCGGCGGCGAGCCGTTCACCCAGGTGATCGCGCAGAGGCTGGCTGACGCCGGCGGGTTCAGCCTTCTCTGCGGCCGCTACGAAGGCGTCGACCACCGCGTGCGCGAGCACCTGGTCGACCACGAGATCTCCGTAGGTGACGTCGTCCTTGCCGGTGGCGAGGTGGCCGCGTGCCTCGTGATCGAGGCGGTCACCAGGCTCATCCCCGGGGTCATGGGCAACGCCGTCTCGCCCGTCACCGAGTCATTCGGGGCCGCCGGCCTGCTCGAGGAGCCCCAGTGGACCCGTCCGGCCGAGTTCCGCGGCTGGGAGGTGCCAGAGGTGCTGCGCGGGGGAGACCACGGGCGCATCGAGAAGTGGCGGTTCGTGCAGGCACTGCGCCGCACCGTCCTGCGCCGTCCCGACCTGATCGAGGCCCGCGGGGGCCTGTCGGACAAGGAAAAGACCCTGTTGGAAGGTGCCGAGGATGTCTCGTATCCTTCATTGTTCGCCGATGAGGCCCCGTAGGCCGCGGACGCACACATTCGAGCCGCTAGGAACCCACCATGAAGACCACCGACATCGTTGACAACCAGAACATGCGCGACGACATCCCCGCGTTCGGCCCCGGTGACGAGGTCAAAGTGCACGTGCGCGTCGTCGAGTCGGGCAAGGAGCGCATCCAGATCTTCCAGGGCAACATCACCGCCATCCAGGGGTCCGGCATCGCCGAGACCTACACGGTGCGCAAGGTCAGCTACGGCGTCGGCGTGGAGCGCACATTCCCCGTGCACAGCCCGTCAGTGGCCAAGATCGAGGTTCTCCGCAAGGGCGACGTCCGTCGCGCCAAGCTGTACTACCTCCGTGATCGCGTCGGCAAGGCCGCAAAGATCCGCGAGAAGCGCGAGTCGTAAGGACAGCGCCGGCACACGCCGGCCAGAACCCATGAACTCCGACGATCTCGAGAACTTCGAGGCTGACCGCGAGTACAAACTCGCCCAGGAGTACCAGGATGTCGTGGGCATGTTCAGGTACGCCGTGGAGACCGAGCGCCGGTTCTACCTGGCCAACGACGTCAAGGTGTCCGTCACCGGTGATAGCGCGAGGCCATTGATCGAAGTGGTGATGACAGACGCATGGGTGTGGGACATGTACCGCAAGACCCGGTTCATCCCGACGGTGAGGGTGCTGAGCTTCAAGGACGTGAACGTGGAGGAGCTCCCGGACGACACGCTCCTCGACACGGGCGGGATCGAGCGCCACGACTAGCGAGGGCGCGCTGGGCCGAGGACCTCGTGGCCCGCTGGTACGCCCGCCGGGGTTTCGACATCATCGCGCGGAACTGGACGATGCGCGGCGGGGAATTGGATGTGGTCGCCCGCCGGGGCCGGCTCATCGTCGTGTGCGAGGTGAAGGCCAGGTCCACCGGTGCATGGGGCTCCCCGTGGGAGGCGATGACGCCGCTCAAGCAGCAGCGGGTGAGACGCGCGGGTCATGCGTACGTGCGCACGCTGGGGGAGTCGGGGCTGCGCGTGAGGTTCGACGTGGCCGCAGTGACGGGGACGCGTCTCGAGGTTCTCGAGGATGCGTTCTAGACGTCAACGGCCGCGCCGTTGCCAGCAGACATGGTGCCAGTGCCTGCGCAGGTCCGGGGCATCGCGCGGGATGGTGACGGTGTTGCCGGTGCCCGCGGGGATGTCGCGGTTGCACCCGGGGCACACGTAGTCCTTCACGGTCTCGTACGGCTGCAGGCGCCGCACCTCGACCGGGCCGTAGAGGCCGTCCCATATGTCCTTCGTCATGTCACGCGCGCCGGGGTCTCACCCGAGGAAGCCCCACACAACGAGCAGCGCGGCCGCGGTGATCGCGGCTGCCACGAACCAGATGTCCGTCCGCCGGGGCACTCTCTTGCGTGTCGGGTCCAGTCCCATTCGCCCAACCTAGGGCGCGGGCGGTGGCTAGCGTTGAACCGATGCGCGGCCGGACCATGGGAACCATCCTCGGCGCTGCCGTGGCGTTGCTGATGGTCACTGCGCCCGTCGCCGTGGTGACTGCCGAGACAAGCACCACGACCACGCTCGACCCCGCTCTCGTCACCACGACCTCGTCATCGTCCACGTCGACCACCACGACCTCGACCACCACCACGCTCCCGTCGGCTGTGACCACCGTGCCGGAAGGATGCGCAGGGCCGCCGGCCTCACAGGCCGTGTTCGTGGGCACCGTCACCGCGGTCGACCCGGTGTCGGCCACGTTCCGCGTGTCGGAGATGCGGGCCGGCTCGCTGGAGGGGTACGCGACGGGTGCGTCCGTGGAGATCCGTTACGGCGCCGACGTGAAGTTCCTGGACGTGGGTGCCGACTACATCGTGGGTGCGCGGCTAGACCCTGTGTCGCAGAGACTGTCGTCCACCATCCGCGACTCGGCAGACCTGTTCGGCGGCAACGAGGTGATCGACGGCGGCGTGGAGTGCCCGTCGTTCGAGGAGTCGGCGCGCACACTGAACATCGACGGCACGGGGATCGAGTCGGGGGTGTTCTCGAACTTCCTGGGTGACCCCGTGCGGCTCTTCGCTGCTCTCGTGCTGCCGGGCGCGCTGGTGCTCGTGGGCCTGGTCGCGCTGGTGTGGGTGAAGCGGGGTCTCAGGCGCTGAAGGCCGCGGTGGCGCGGGCACGCAGGTCGTCGACCGCGTGCTTCAGGCCCTGCGGGTCGCGGTAGAGCGCACTGCCGGCGATGAGCACGTTCGCCCCTGCCGCCGCCGCGCCGGCGATGGTGGAGGGGCCGATGCCGCCGTCCACCTCCACGTTCACGCTGTCACCGAGACCGCGCGCCGTGATCATGTCCCGCACCTCGCGGATCTTCGGCTCCATCGTCTGGATGTAGGCCTGCCCGCCGAACCCTGGGTTCACCGTCATCACGAGGACCATGTCGATGAGGTCGAGCACGTGCTCCACCACCGCCGCCGGGGTGTGCGGGTTCAGCGCGACCGCCGCCGTGGCGCCCATCGACCTGATGTTCTCGCAGGTGCGGTGTAGGTGCGTGCAGGCCTCTGCGTGCACGATGAGCCGGCTGCACCCGGCCTCCACGTAGCGGGCTGCCATCACGTCGGGGGTGAGCACCATCAGGTGGGCCTCGAAGGGGAGAGAGGTGTGCTTGCGCACCGCCGCGATCACGTCGGGGCCGAACGTGAGATTCGGCACGAACTGGCCGTCCATCACGTCCCACTGGATCAGGTCGACACCGGCTTCCTCCAGCACTCTCACCTCGTCGCCGAGCTTCGAGAAGTCCGCAGGGAGAACTGATGGCGATATCTGGATCGGCAGCGTCACGAGGTTCACCCTAGCCAATGGCCGCACGGGCCCGACCGCCCCGCCCTACGCTGGAGAAGTGAACGAAGGCCACATCGTCAGGATCGACAAGCTCGTCGCCGGCGGTGACGGTCTCACCCGGCTGGAAGACGGCAGGGTCGTCTTCGTGCCCGACGTGCTGCCGGGTGAGTCCGTGGAGATCTCGCTCGACACGAAGGC
>JBJTCK010000116.1:0-27671 GCA_046091825.1 Actinomycetota bacterium
CCCACCATGCGGACGGCCTCGAGCATGCGCAGCACTCCGAGGCCGGTGATGTTGGAGGTCAGCTCGGCCTGCCCGAACGACATGGCCACGAAGGAGATCGCCCCCAGGTTGTAGACCTCGTCGGGCTGGGCGTGCTCGAGCGCCGACACCAGGCTGGGCAGGTCGGCGAGGTCACCGGGCACGAGCTCCACGTAGGGGAACTCGTCGCGGATCTGGAGGGCCCGGGGGTTGTTCTGGCCCTTGAGCATGCCGAAGACCTGGTAGCCCTGCGAGTGGAGGAACTCCGCCAGATGCTGGCCGTCCTGACCTGTGATACCTGTGATGAAAGCGCGGGGCATCTGAAGTCCTTGTTCGTGCCGATAAGACCACGAGACGGTACCACTGCGGACCCCGTCGCCACCGTGAACCACAGTGCCGCACGCACCGGTTTCCGCATGGGTGACGGGGAATCTGCCCGCCGTACGCTGTTCCCATGATTTCCGTGTTGGCCGGCGGCGTGGGGGCCGCGCGCTTCCTGCGCGGCCTGCAACTCGTCACCGCACCGGAGGAGATCGTCGCGGTCGTCAACACGGCCGATGACACGGTGATGCACGGGCTGTCCGTCAGCCCCGACATCGACACCGTCACGTACACCCTTGCCGGTGCGATCGACCCGGAGCGCGGCTGGGGCCTGCGCGACGAGACGTGGCGCGCGATGGAGGCTCTCGACCGTTTCGGGACCGTGAGGCCGGCCGGCTCGCGCGCGGGTGAGCGGTGGTTCAACCTGGGCGACACCGACCTCGCGACCCACTTCTACCGCACGTCACGTCTTGCAGAAGGCGCCACCCTCACACAGGTCACCGACGAGATCCGCCGCGCGTTCGGGTTGGGCGTCCGCATCGTCCCCATGTCCGACGACAGGGTCGCGACGCTCGTCCACCTGGCTGCCGACGGCAGGGTCGTGTCCTTCCAGGAGTACTTCGTGGGCATGCGGCACTCTGTCGCAGTGTCACGGGTCGAGTTAGACGGCGCTGACGAGGCGGCGTTCGCGGATCTCTCGTTGCTGGCGGACGCCGAGTGCGTGGTGATCGCGCCGTCGAACCCGGTCGTGTCGATCGGGCCCTTGCGCGCGCTCGTCGGTGTGGACGCCGCCCTCGCTGCACGGCGCGATTCCGTGGTGGCGGTCTCCCCCATCGTGGCCGGCGCCGCACTGAAGGGGCCGGCCGACCGCATGCTCACCGAACTGGGGATGGAACCCACGGTGGTGGGTGTCGCACGCCTGTACGCACCGGTGTGCGGCACGCTCGTCATCGACGGGCAGGACGCCGCGCTCGCACCGGCCGTGGAGGCCTGCGGGATGAGGTGCGTGGTGACAGACACGATCATGTCGAGACCCGGGGTGGGCGAGTCGCTCGCGCGCACCGTCCTCGGCGCGGCACGAGGGGAAGGAACCTGACATGGCACGGATGACCGCATGGGGCGTGGAGGGCATCGGCGAGATCAAGCCCGGCGACCAGCTGGGGGACGTCATCGTGGAGGCCTGTTCGGCCGCGCCGAACGGGCCGCTCCTCGACAATGACGTCCTGATCGTCACGCAGAAGATCGTGTCGAAGGCTGAGGGCCGTCTGGTCGCGATCGACCCCGACGACCCGCTGTCGCACAAGGGCCTGGTCGAGCAGGAGGCACGCCGAGTGGTGCGCCGCCGCGGCGACCTCATCATCACCGAGACGAAGCACGGGTTCATCTGCGCGAACAGCGGAATCGACCTGTCGAACGTGGAGCGCGGCTATGCGGCACTGCTGCCCGTTGACAGCGACCGCTCGGCACGGCGCATCCGGGACATCGTCCGCGCCAGGCTGGGGGTGAGCGTGGGGGTCATCGTGAGCGACACGTTCGGACGCCCGTGGCGCAAGGGTCTCACGGACGTCGCGATCGGGGTCGCCGGCATCGCCGGCGTCGTCGACCTCCGCGGCACGGAGGACGCACTCGGCCGCGTGATGCAGGTGACCGAGGTGGCGGTCGCAGACGAGCTCGCCTCGATGGGGGAACTGGTGATGGGCAAGTCGGAGGGTGTGCCGGTGTCGGTCATCCGCGGCGCGGACCCTTCCTGGTTCCGCGACTCCTCGGTGGAGGAGCTGATCCGGCCGCCGGCCGAGGACCTGTTCCGCTGAGCCTCAGCGGACGGTGTTCAGGCCGTCCCGCAGTTTCGTGGCCGGGGACCACCCCAACTGGATCCGGGCCCGCACCGGGGAGAGCGAGAGACGCGTGAGGTCGTTCGGCCGTGCGGCGCTGGTCCGCGGGGCAAGGCCGGAGGCACCCGACATCAACGACCAGAGGTCCTTGATCGAGGTGGCTGTGCCGGTGCCCACGTTCACGGTCACCCCGCCCGCCCTGTCGGCGGACAGTGCGAGCGCGTCCACGACGTCGTCGATGTGCACGAAGTCCCGTGTCTGCTTGCCCGTCCCGTGGATGACGGCGGGCCTGGCGTTGTCGAGTGCGTCCACGAACGCCGCGACCACCCCGTCCTCCGCCCGCTGCCGCGGCCCGTACGCGTTGGCGACGGCGAGCACGGTGTGGTCCACGCCGTGGCGGTCGCGGTACACGTCGTGGAGGTCTGCGATCGCGCGGGCGAACACCTCCTCGGTGGTCCGGGGCTCGTTGTGGTGCCCCTCCTTCACGGGGGACTCCTTCGCGGCGACCTGGCCGTAGAGCAGGCCGGCAGGCAGTGCGGCCACGACCTTGGTGACCGCGGAGAGCCGCGCGGCCTCGAGGACGGACGTGGCGGTCCCGATGGACGCGAGGCACCCGCGGAGATGGCAGAGCGACGGGGCCATCGAGACCAGGTTGTAGACGATCTCAGGACGGCGCAGGGAGACGAGCTCGGCGAACTCGGGCGTGCCGACCGCGATGTTCTGGAACTTGAACCGGCCGACGGCCGTGCGCGCGGACGCGAGGTTCGTGAGGGACCCGGTGGAGAGGTCGTCGACAGCGTCCACCTCGTGCCCATCGGTGAGCAGGCGGTCAACAAGGTGCGAGCCGACGAAGCCGGCGCCGCCGCACACCATGACCCGGCTGATCCGCATCACCCCATCGTGGCAGGGTCGGGCACCCTGGCCGCGACAAGCTGCGACCCTGGCGCGACGGTGCCGTCGATGCCGATCACGCAGTCAGTGAGCGAGGCACCCGTACCGACCGTGCCCATGACCAGGCTGCGCTCCAGCCGGACCGATGCGCCGACGTGCGCCCCGGGCAGCACGACGGAGTCGATGATGACGCTCCCGTCCTCCACTGTGGCGCCCTCGCCGATGACGCTGTGCGTCACGGAGGCAGACGCAGAGACGTGCGCGTTCGCCCCGACGGAAGAGAGGATCCGCGAGCGCGTGCCGTCGACTAGGTCGAGGTTCGCCTTCAGGTACGTGTCGGGCCGGCCAGTGTCGATCCAGTAGTCGTCGGTGGCCATCGCGGCGAGACGGCCGTCGGCCACCATCGCGGGAAAGACGACGCGCTCGATCGACAGTCTCTGCATCGGCGGCATGCGGTTGAGGACGGAAGGCTCCAGCACGTAGGTTCCCGCGTTGATCACGCGGCTCTCGGTCTCGCCGGGCTGCGGCTTCTCCACGAACCTCCGCACCCAGCCGTCTGCGTCCACTTCCACCACGCCGTACTGGGACGGGTCGTCGACGGGCGTGAGATGCAGTGTGCCCTCCGCGCCGTGGGCCCTGTGGAACGCCACGAGGGACGAGAGGTCGAGGTCCGAGAGGATGTCCCCGTTCATCACGATGAACGTGCCGTCGATGCCCGCGTCACGGGCGGCGAACCCCACTGCGCCCGCGGTGTCGAGCGGCTCGGGCTCCACTGCGTAGTGCAGGTCGACCCCTGCACAGGTCCCGTCGGGGAATGCCTGGAAGAACGGCTCCGGCTTGAACCCGAGGGCGAGCACCGCACGGGTGACACCGGCCGAACCGAGGGCGGCGATGAGGTGCTCCAGCTGGCGGACGTTCGCGACCGGCAGCAAGGGCTTCGGGGTGGCGAACGTGAGCGGCCTCAGGCGGGTGCCGAAGCCCCCCACCAGGATGACAGCCTGCATCAGCCCGCCGTGGTGGTGGTCGCGGCGACGGTGGTGTCCGTTGAACCCTCGACTGTCGTTGTAGTGGCGCCCGCGGCAGTTGTAGTCGTGGCGCCTGCGGCAGTTGTAGTCGTGGCGCCTCCCGTGTCGGCGGCACCGAGCTCCGGCAGGTTTGTCGCCGAGGCCGGCATCGGGATGTCCACGCCCGGCGCTGCGAACACGAACATCACTGCCATGCCGTCCTTGTCAATGCGAATGTTGTCGAAGTCAGTGATGAACGTCTTCTTCGAGGCGGGGTCGTCGTACTTCTCCCAGACCACGGCCGAGACCTGGCCGTCGACTTCCTTGCCGCTCTTGTCCTTGCACTTGTCCGTGCCGACCTTGTACGACTTGCCGTCGTTCTGGTCCGGCGGGAACGTGAGCTCCTCCGTGGTCACCTTCACGCCGTACGTGTCGAGGAAGACGCCCATCTTGGCGCGGCGGCCGGTGGCGAGAGCCTGCGGGTGCCAGTGGATCACGCCGTCGTCGTGGCTGTGGACCCCGTACTTCACGTAGTTCGGGTCCGGCGGCTCCTCCTTGTTCCCGACGAGGTCCTTCAACTGCTGGTCACAGCCGTAGAAGCCGTAGGAGACGTGCCAGTGGTCGTTGATCGTGGGGGGCGTGTTCGTGCTGGGTGCCGACTGGCGCGCGTAGAACACGAGGCCCAGACCGAGGGCGACGATGACGGCCATGGTGGTGGGGAAGACGGTGCCGCCCTGGAAGCGCACCTTCTTGCCCTTGCCCTTCTGCGCGAGACGGGCGACCTTCTTTGCTGACGAACCTCTAGCCACGAATTGGAGAGGCTACCGCCTGGCCGTCGATCAGGGCGTCGTAGGCCCGGGCCACCGCCGCCGGGGACACGTGCGAGACCACCCATCTGCGGGCGTTCCTCCCCATCTCCGCGCGCCCGGCGGGGTCGTCGAGCATCGTCTCGAGTGCGCCGACGAAGGCATCGAGGTCGTCCGGGACCACGGCGAGGCCCGCACCGCTCGCCGCGATGATCCTCGTCACCTCCGTGCCCGGGTCGACCGCCGCCACCAGGGGTCGGCCGGCGGCGAGGATGCTGTACGTCTTTGACGGCACGCTCACCGCGCCGAGGCCGCGCCGGAGCGGCACGACATGGATGTCCGCCGTGGCGAGGACCTCGGGCACCCTCTCGCGCGGCTGGTACCCGGCGAAACGAATGTTCGGGATGCCGGCCGCCGTCTCCTCGAAGTGTGTGCGCCCGCTGCCGTCGCCGTTGATGACGAATGTCGCGCGCGGGATGCGCCGTGCGGCGCCGACGACGAGCTCGAGCGACTGGGAGAACCCCACGTTCCCCGCGTACATGACGACCGGCTCCTCGCCGATGCCCAGTTCCCGCCGGTACGTGGTGTCCCGCTGGAGGGGCATGACGAACTCTGAGTCGACGAAGTTCGGTATGACCTTCACCTTTGCCGCATGGCGCGGGCCGGCCTTCGCGGCGACGTTCGCACGGAGGTCTTCCGAGAGCACCACCACGGAGTCACTGCGGCGGTAGCTCACCTTCTCCAGCCAGCGCGCGGCGGCGATGACCCGTCTGTCCGTGATCGCGCCGGTCTCGATGGCGGCATCGGGGAAGACGTCCTGGATGTTGAAGATGCAGCGTGTGAACCGCAGTCGCGCGGCGAGCCACCCCGTGAGACCGAGGGTCAGCGGCGGCGACATGGACAGCACGGCAGCCGGCCTGCGCCGCCAGCCCCCCGCGACGAGGGTGCAGGCCCCCGCGAGCACACTGAACAGGACGAACCCGAGCGCACGACGCGGCAGGTTCGACTTGCTCCGGCCGGGGAACGGATGGACCCGGATGACGGAACCCCAGGACGTCTTCTCCCTGCGCACGGGCCGGCCGCGCCAGCCGTCCTCGATGGCGTGGGCGCGGTACCACGGCAGCGCGGTGACCACGTGCACGCGCCGGCCCGTGGCGGCGAGCTCGGTGACGATGCGCGTGATGACGTCACCCGTCGGTGCGGTGTCCGGCGCGAAGTGCGGGCACAGCACCACTAGCGGCCTGCGGCTCACGCGAGGACCTTCTCGTAGGCACCGAGGAGATCGCGCGCCGAGAGCTCCGCCGTGAACACGCCGGCGCGGGCTGCGCCCGCGACGCGCAGTTCGTCCCGGCGGGCACGCGCCTCGTCGAGCGCGCCCGACCATGCCTGCTCGTCCAGCGGCAGCACGAGTCCTGCTCCGCCGACGACCTCGGGGATGCTCGCCCTGTCGCTCGCGATGACGGGCGCGCCCATCCGCATCGCCTCGATGAGCGGCGCGCCGAACCCTTCGTACGTGCTGGGGAACACCATCGCGTCCGCGATGGCGAGAAGACCGTTGCGGTCCCCTCCCGGCACCCTGCCCGGCATCACCACGCGGTTCCCCAGGCCGAGCCGTGTGACCGTCTCGCGCACCGCCGCCTCCGCGTGCCCCGCCGACCCGGCAAAGACCACGCGCAGCGAGGGGTCGGACCACGCCCCGCCCGAATGCGCGAGGAGGTGCAGCACGAACACGTGATTCTTGTGCGGGTGGGTGATCGCCGGGAACACGATGACCGGGCCGTCGCCCAGGCCGTACCTGCGGCGGAGTTCGTCGCCGGGTGTCGGTGCGTCCATCTCCGGCTCGAGACCGTGGCGAACCACCGTCACCTTCTCCCCCGGCGTCCCGAAGTGCTGCGCGAGGGTCGACTTCACGAAGGCGGTCGGCACCGCCACGTGAGTCGCGCGAGCAAGCGAGCCCGGGACCGCGGTGCGCAGGTACGCCCGCTTCACCGCACGCACGTACCCCGGGTAGTCGACCCACTGCACGTCGTGCACGGTGAGGAGCGTGTGCGGGTTGCCACGGCGCGGCACCGTGCCCCCGCCGTGGTGCACCAGGTCGAACCCGGCGGTGCGGGACGCGAGCCAGGTGTGCTCGAGAGCCACCCGCTCCGGACGGCGCGTGCAGTCACTCGGTGCCTCGTGCACCCGGAACGCCGCGGCGACCGACGGCAGCCGCGCCGAGAAGCCGCGCGGCGCGAACACCTCCACGTCCACCGGGTGCCCGATCGCGGCCAGCCCAGCGAGCTGGCGGGTGAGGTACTCCTCGCTCCCGCCGACACCCGGCCTGCACCACAGCAGGTTCATCGCGACCCGCATGCTCATCCTGCGGCCTCCGCGTACGCCTGGACCACGAGCGCTGCCGTCCTCTCCCACGTCTGGGTCGCGGCATGAGCGCGACCGAGCGAGGCGAGTTCGTCACGCCTCGCGAGCGCGGCGTTGATGCCGGCCGAGATCGACGCGACGTCCTGCGGGTCCACGAGGACCGCTGCGCCGCCCGCGACCTCCTCTGTCGAGGTGCCCCTCGACGTCACCACAGGTGCACCTACGGACATTGCCTCGAGCACGGGGAGACCGAACCCCTCGAGCAGCGACGGGTACGCGAACACCGAGCACGCCGAGTACAGCGCGGCAAGGTCGGCGGCGGGCACATGGCCGAGGAACCTCACGTCGGCGCCGCCCGCTGCGGGTCGCTCGCCCCATCCCTCGATGCCGGCGACGACGAGCGGGAGCCCGCTCCTCACGTCCCCCATCGCCGCGATCAGACGTGCCAGGTTCTTGCGCGGCTCCTGCGTGCCGACGAACAGCACGAACTCCTCCGGCAGGCCGTGCACGGAGCGCACCCACGCGGCGTCACCGGACGGGACGGACACGGGTGTGACACCGAGCGGGACGTGACGCAGACGGGCGGGGTCGAAACCGTGCGCCACGCAGTCATCGAGCGTGGCACGCGACGAGCACATCACGATGCGGGCGTCGCGGCGCAGTTTCGCAAGGCTCCGCGCGAACACCTTGTTGCCGCGCGCAGTGAAGAACTCCGGGTGACGCACGAAGGCGATGTCGTGGAGCGTGGCGACGAGCGGTGCCCGCGTGGCCGGCGGGATGACGGTCGTCGCGTGGACGACATCGGGGGACTCGACCACCGACTCCACGAGCGGCCACCCGGCGCGCAGCCACGCCTCGTACAGGAGCGCACCGCCGACGGGGAGGTGCGCGACCCTGATGCCGGGCTCGAACCCGGGTGTCGCAGGACGTCTGTGCCGCCCCGCCACGCCGATGAGTTCCGTGCCCCCGGTGCGCACGATCGCACCGGCGAGCGAGAGTGCGGCGGTGCCGGTGCCCCCGGGCACGCGGTGCCAGCACTGCTCCAGGGTGTAGGCGACGCGCACCCGTCCATTCTTGCTGTTCCCGTCCTACGATGGCACCCATGTCGCAGTTCTGGCCGGGACGCAAGGTGCTCGTCACGGGCGGCAACGGTTTCCTCGGCCGCGTCGTGGTGTCGACCCTGCGCGACATGGGCACCGACGTGACCGCGCCCACGCATGACGAGTGCGATCTCACCGTCCCGGGGCGTGCGGAGGCATTGTTCGCCGCCGAGAAGCCGGGCCACGTCATCCACCTCGCTGCCCGCGTCGGGGGCATCGGCTACAACCAGGTCGACCCCGCCCGCCTGTACCTGGACAACCTGCTCATGGGGACATACGTGATCGAAGCGGCGCGGGCCACCGGCGTGGAGAAGACGGTGCTGCTCGGCACGGTCTGCAGCTACCCGAAGTTCACTCCTGTGCCGTTCCGCGAGGAGTCGCTGTGGGACGGCTACCCGGAGGAGACCAACGCACCGTACGGGATCGCGAAGAAGGCACACCTGCTGCACGCGCAGGTCAATGCCGAGCAGTACGGCCAGCATTTCGCGTACCTCATCCCCACCAACCTCTACGGTCCAGGCGACAAGTTCCACCCGTCGGTGTCGCACGTGATCCCCGCGCTCATCAAGAAGTGCGTCGAGGCAAAGGAGGCCGGGGCGGACCACATCGACGTGTGGGGCACGGGTTCGGCCAGCCGCGAGTACCTATACGTGGAGGACGCGGCGCGCGCGATCGTCATCGCGGCGGAGTCGCACGACGGCACGGAGCCGATCAACCTCGGCGCGGACCGTGAGATCACCATCCGCGAGACGGCAGAGGCGATTGCGGAGGTCACGGGCTTCGCCGGCACCCTGCGGTGGGACCCGTCCAAGCCGGACGGACAGCCGCGCCGGCGCATCGACCCGGGCCGGGCCGCCGAGATGCTGGGCTGGACCGCGCGGATGGACTTCCGCGAGGGCCTGCGCCGCACCGTGGACTGGTACCTGGCCAACAGGGATTTGGCCGAGCAGGCCCCGCGCTGACGTGACGAGCATCCCCCCGCCGCTCGAGCACTGCGTGCGGCACCCGCGCGTGCCGACGGGCCGGCACTGCACCCGCTGCGAGCGACCGGCGTGCAACGACTGCCTCGTCGCCGCCGCCGTGGGGTCGCAGTGCCTCGACTGCGTGCGCTCCTCGCGCCCGCCGCGGGCGGAGCGGATGCGCCGGTGGAACGCGGTGCAGCCGGCGGTGGCCACGCGGGTGCTCGTTGCGCTCAACATCGCGGTCTTCGTGTGGACCGGCTTCGGCGGCGCGGGCGCGTTCGGCGGGGCGGCATCGTCGCGCCAGCTGCAGCTGGGTCTCACGGAGTACTTCGTTGCCGGGGGCGAGTGGTGGCGGATCTTCACCGCCGGGTTCCTCCACTACGGCGCGCTCCACATCGCGATGAACATGCTGCTCCTCTACCAACTGGGCTCGCTGCTGGAGCCCGTGCTCGGCCGGGGCAGGTTCGTGCTCCTCTACTTCGCCTCCATGACCGGCGGTTCGTTCGGCGCGCTCCTGCTGTCGCCCAACGCGCTCACGGGCGGGGCGAGCGGCGCGGTCTTCGGTCTCATGGGTGCCGCCGCCGTCGCGCTGCTCCACCGCGGCGTGAACCCGATGCAGACGGGCATCGGCACCACGCTGGTGCTGAACCTCCTCATCACGTTCGCTATCCCCGGCATCTCGATCGGCGGCCATCTCGGCGGCGTGATCGTGGGTGCGGGCGCCGGTTATGTGATGTTCGATCCCGCGATCAACCGCCGGATGCCCTGGGCCACGTGGGCTGCGCCGGTGGCCGCCATGGGGGCGTGCCTCGCGGCAATCGCCGCGATCGTCTAGCCGACGGCGGAACGGCGCTGGTCGGGCGTCAGCCGCATCCCGCTCTCGCGCAGCTTGGTCACGATCTCGCGGCTCGGCACCTCGACCGCGCCGTGGAGGACCGCCCGCTCCCGCACGTGCTCCGGGAGGTCGTAGTGATCGCCCTGGAAGCCGCGGCGCGGCACCTCGAGCAGCTCGGCGAACTCATGGAGCTCGTCCAGGGAGTGGTCGCTGATCATGTGGCACCACATCAGCCCGCGGTGCGGCCAGCGGCACTGGTCCACGTAGATCATCGGTCGCCGAGCATAGGTGGGCCCCGGGGACGCACACGGGAGGCGCGCGGCGGGCCCTGTCATGGTTGACTGGTGCCGTGACCGCAGTGAAGACGATGCCCGCACAGGTCCGGCCGGACACCGAGATCACCCCCGAGACGGGCGAGCCCGTGGTGGCGCACATCGTGAAGACGGAGCCCGGCGAGAACGCCGCGGCGAAGGTCCTGGAGGCGCGCATCAACGGCACCCCGCTCGAGGCACTGTGCGGCCACGTCTGGGTCCCGTCGCGCGACCCGAAGCAGGTGCCGGTGTGCGCGAAGTGCAAGGACATCTACGAGACGTACCGCATGTTCAACGAGGGCCTGAACGAGACACCGGACGAATGACGCGGAGGTTCCGTCCCGCGGTCCGCGGTCTCGTTGTCGACGCGCACGGTCACGTGCTGATGGTGCGCCTGGTCTTCCCGCAGGGCGCGTACTGGGTGCTGCCCGGCGGCGGCATCGACGAGGGCGAGGACGTCCTTGACGCGCTGCGCCGCGAGCTGCGCGAGGAGACCGGCCTCGCGGACCCCGCCATCGGTGCGCATGTCTGGAACCGTCTCCACGAGTTCCGGCTGGTCGACGGCGACGGCACGGTGTGGCACGGCCAGCGCGAGGCCGTGTTCCTGGTGCGCACGGAGCGCTTTGACATCAGCCCGTCGATGTCCCCCGAGCAGCTGCGGGCCGAGAACCTGCACGAGCACCGTTGGTGGTCCGTGGACGAGATCGCCGCGTACGACGGCCCCGACCTGTTCGCCCCGCGCGACATCCACCTTCACGTCCGTTCCGTGCTGGAGGACGGCCCGCCCTCCATGCCCCTCGAGATCCACCAGGTGAACTAGCGGAAGTCGCGGCTGGGCACCGACGCCGGCGCGAAGAGCGGCGAGATCGACTCGGCCACCACGTTCACCACCCCGTCGGCGCACTCCACACGGCCGCGCACCAGCAGCGCCGACGCATCCCGCGCCACGGCACGGTGCCTGGCCCAGCACCCCTTCGAGCACACCACGTTGATGAGGCCCGTCTCGTCCTCGAGGCTGATGAACGTGGCCCCGCGCGCGGTCATGGGACGCTGGCGGTGCGTGACCACACCGGCCACCAGCACGCGGTCACGGTGCGCCACGGCGCCCAGCCGTTCCGCGGTGACCACGCCCTTTTCCTCCAGTTGTGCACGCAGGAACACGGTGGGATGACCGTCGGGCGAGATGCCCGTGGCCCACAGGTCGGCGATGGCCTCCTCCACCGGCTCCATCCCGGGCAGCACCGGCGTTGACTGCACCCCGGTGACGCCCTGCAGCGTCAGCGCCCCGCCGGTGTGGGCGCCCGCCTCCCACAGCGCGTCGCGCCGCGCGTCACCGAACGCCTCACCGAACGCACCGGCGGTGGCGAGCGCCTCGACCTGCCTGCGCGTCAGCTGCGGGACACGACGGCCGAGATCCTCCATGGACGAGTACGGCCGGCCCTGCGCGACGGCCCGCGCGAGCTCCGCGCCGATGCCGCGCACGGAGCCGATGCCGAGGCGCACGGCGAGACCGCCGGCGGACTCCCCGCACTCCTCCAGGGTGGCGACGTCGGCGGACGCGTTGATGTCCGGCGTGCGCACGAGCACGCCGTGGCGGCGCGCGTCGCGCACCAGCGTGTGGGGCGACCAGAAACCCATCGGCTGGGCGTTCAGCAACGACGCACAGAACACCGCCGGTTCGTGCAGCTTGACCCACGAGGAGGCGTACACGAGGTAGGCGAAGCTCACCGAGTGGCTCTCGGGGAAGCCGTAGTTGGCGAAGGCCGCCATCTTGTCGAAGATCTCGTCGGCCACGGCCCCGGTGATGCCACGCTCCGCCATCCCCCCGTACAGGCGCATCTTCAGCCGTTCCATCCGTGCGCGCGACCGCTTGGACCCCATGGCCTGGCGCAGCTGGTCCGCCTCGCTGGGGGTGAAGCCGGCGACGTCGATCGCCATCTGCATGAGCTGCTCCTGGAAGAGCGGCACGCCGAGCGTCTTGCCGAGGGAGTTCTCGAGCAATGGGTGCAGGTACGTGACGGGCTCCCTCCCGTTGCGCCGCCGGATGTACGGGTGCACCGATCCGCCCTGGATGGGCCCCGGGCGGATCAGGGCGATCTCCACCACCAGGTCGTAGAAGCGGCGCGGCTTCAGGCGCGGCAGCGTGGACATCTGCGCGCGCGACTCGATCTGGAACACGCCCACCGTGTCGGCGCGGCACAGCATGGCGTAGACCTCGTCCTCCTGGGGCAGGGCGGCCAGGTCGACCGTGCGGCCCCTGTGCTGCTCGATGAGGCGCACCGCGTTGCCGAGCGCGGACAGCATGCCGAGACCGAGAAGATCGAACTTCACGAGACCGATGGAGGCGCAGTCGTCCTTGTCCCACTGCAGCACGCTGCGGTTCTCCATGCGCGCCCACTCCACGGGGCACACCTCGATGATCGGCCTGTCGCAGATGACCATGCCGCCCGAGTGGATGCCGAGGTGGCGCGGCATGTTCTCCACCTCTGCCGCCATCTCCAGCACGAGGTCAGGGATGTCGTGGTCGTCGTTCGCCGCGGTGACGGCGACGGTCCCCCATGCGTCCACCTGCCTGCTCCAGGCGTCCTGGCTGCCCTGCGGGTGGCCGAGCGCCCGCGCCATGTCGCGCACGGCGGAACGCGACCGGTAGGTGATCACGTTCGCCACCTGCGCGGCGTGGTGCCTGCCGTGGCGCGCGTACACGTACTGGATGACCTCCTCGCGGCGCCCGCTCTCGATGTCGATGTCGATGTCGGGCGGGCCGTCCCGCTCCGGCGAGAGGAAACGCTCGAACAGCAGCCCGAGCGACACCGCGTCGGCCTTGGTGATGCCGAGGGAGAAGCACACCGCGCTGTTGGCGGCACTGCCGCGGCCCTGGCACAGGATCCCGTTCTCCCCGCAGAAACGCACGATGTCCCACACCACGAGGAAGTACCCGGCAAAACCGAGCGTCTCGATGACGGAGAGCTCGTGGTCAATGGTGCGCCACGCGCGTGCGCGCAGGGAGAGGTCCTCGGTGCTCCCGGACGGGCGCGCGCCGTAGCGGCGGGTGGCGCCGGCATCCACCAGGTTGCGCAGGTGCTGCATCTCGGTGAGGCCGTCCGGGCACGGGAACGGCGGCAGGGACGGTGCCACCAGGGAGAGGTCGAACGCGAGTTCCGCGCCGATGCGCGCGGCGTTCGCCACGGTGCCCGGGTACCGGGCGAAGCGGCGCTCCTGCTCTGCGCCGGAGCGCAGGTACGCCGTGGCCGCGGGCGACAGACGGTGGTCGACGTCGTCGAGTGCAGCGCGCTGGTTCACCGCGGCGAACGCGGTGGCCAGACGGTGCTGCGCGGGCACCGCGTACGACACGTTGTTCGTGGCCACGCACTGCACATCGAGTTCCGCCGCCATGCGCACGAAGTGGTCGTTGCGGATGGCATCCACCGGGTCACCGTGGTCCCACAGCTCGACGAGCACGTTCGCCGCACCGAACGCACACACCATCTGGGCAAGCGTGCGCTGTGCCGCGGCAGGACCGTCGTCCTCGAAGGCCCGCACCACCGCCCCGTCGCGGCCGCCCGTGAGTGCCAGACAGTGCCCGCGCACCGTGCGCGCGACGTCACCCACGAGGAACACGGGCTCGTTCTTGCTGCCGGCCAGCTGACCCTCGCTGATCGCGCGCGCCATCCGTGCGTACCCGGCAGGCCCTCTCGCGAGGAGCACGAGGTCGCCGCCGCCCGCACCCTCGAACCCGCCGCACCCGATCTCCGTGCCGAAGACGGTGGGCAGGCCCACGGCGCGCGCGGCCTCGGCGAAGCGCACCACACCATAAAGACCGTTGCGGTCCGTCAGCGCGAGAGCACCGAGACCGAGTGCGGCGGCGCACTCTGCCAGTTGCTCCGGGTGCGACGCGCCGTGCAGGAACGAGAAGTTGGAGCGGCAGTGCAGTTCTGCGTACGGCACGTCACCGCGACGGCGCTCGACGACCGGTTCGAACGGTTGGCGCTTGGCACCGAGGGCCGGGCCGTCACCGCCACCATTCCAGGACGCCGACGACGGGGCACGCCCGTTCGACAGGCGCGCCTCCAGTTCGTTCCACGGCACGGGCGGGTTGCTGAACCCCATAGGGTCACTGACCCTACCGAACATATGTTCGTATGAAAAGGGGTCAGGCCGTGCCCAGCAAGGCCCTGGCGGCCCGCAGCGCCCCCACGAGCCCGGCATCAGCCATGGACTGCGCCTCGGCCCAGCCGAACCACCCCACCCGGGTGCTCTCCCCGTCCGCCGGCTGCGGGGTGACCTGCGGGGCCCGCAGCAGGTAGCGCAGGTCGAGGTGCGTGTGGCCCTTCGGGCCGGGGTGCACGTCGACATGGAAGAGCAGGCCGCCCCCTGACTCGTGGCGCGCCGGCACACCGATCTCCTCGACTGCCTCGCGCAACGCACCGTCAGCGGGTGACTCCCCCGGCTCGATGTGACCGCCGGGCTGCAGCCACATGCCGAGCCGCTTGTGCAGGTGCAGTGCCGTCATCGCACCGTCGTCACTCACGAGGATCCCCGATGCAGTGACGTGCATGGGGTCTGCGTGCTCATTGAACGGGTCGCGCAGCGTGGGCACCACGGAGAGGAACGTCGCGATTGATTCGCGCTCGCGTTCGTCGACAGGGACGTGCGCCGTCATCCACTGCACCAGTTGTCCTGTCGTCGTGCGTGACACACCCCATTCGTACCATGTGTGCCATGTAGCTCTTCGTGTGAACGAGCGGCGCAACCGCTGACGAAGCGGCGAGCCGGTTCAGTTTTCACATGGTCGGCAGGACATCAGAGCAAAGGGCGGAACTGTGACCTTGCGTCAAAGCTCAGTGAGGCTCAACTGTTCGGTAGCGCCCAGCGCCTCACGCGAACCGTCTCTGAGCCATACATCGGCTGATGCTCAGCGATCTCGTCTACGAACGCGAACCCGGCGTTGCCGGCGACACGTTCGGACGCCTCGTTTCCGATCTTCGTCACGAGCTCGATGGTCCCGACACCCAGCTCACGGATCGCCCACGACGTGACGAGCGTGAGCGCTCGAGATGCGAAACCCTGCCGTCTGGCCAACGGCGCGATCCAGTATCCGACCTGTGCTGGCGGGCGAAGTACCGCGTCGAGGCCGATCGTTCCAGCGAACGACCCGTCAGCGAGGTTGATGACTGCGAACTGGAATGATGACCCTTCCGCCCGCCACTGCGCTGCCAAGTTGATGAACGTGTGCGCAAACTCGAGCGTGTAAGGCGAGGGGATCGACGTCCATCGGATGATCTCATCGTCCTGACATGCCTCCATAATGGCCACGGCATCCGTCGGCACCATCGCACGAAGGCCGACCAAGTCGTCGTGCAGGTCGAAGGTGTCGGTCGTTGTCACAAACGAGACACTACGCGGCGACGTCGCTCGAGAACGCTGGGTTTCATCACGCAGTGGATCCACGGTGCCGACAGTGCCGACGAGCCCCCAGCGCGCATGCGTGCGAGCGCAACCGGCCGGAGGTCGACGACGCTGTTTTCGCCCAGGTGGAGCCAACGGCAATCGCGTCAAGGGCCATCCCGGCAACGAGCACTCGAGGGGAATGCGCAGTGTTGCCGCTAAGGCACGCACGGAGCCACGACATACCGAAGGTTAGTGCTCCACTTTCCTTTGGGGCTGGGGATCCAAGGGGTATCCGCGCCGAGAACCGCGGAGCACGCTCTCATGAACACGGAGAGGCACTCGGTAGGCCTCGTGCTGCTGACGCGGTGACCACAAGATGTAGGGCGGATTTATCAACCTTTCATCCCCCCTTGGTGCCGAACTCAGTGGCGGATGACGAGATCACCCCCGACGACACCGACGAGCAGGAACGGTTCGACCGGATGTTCGACGAGATCATCCGCGGGGACGGTCAGTCGTAACGCGCGAGGAGGCTCCACGCACCGTTCTCGAGACCGAGCAGCAGCACCCTCTCGAGACCGGTGCGGTCCTCGCGCACCAGCACCTGCACGCGGGCCAGGCGCCTGCGCCGCACGTGGTCCCACCAGCGTTCCTCCACCGGCCACGGCCCGGCGTGGCGCAGCACGGTGAACCCGTGCCGGCCGACGTCCACGTGCGCGGGGCCGGCCGAGAGCTCGTGACGGCCCGTGACCGACACCTCCGTGCCGCGTGCGTCCGTCACGCGCACCGGGGGCGGCTGCGGGTGCACCACGGTGGGGGAAGGAACGGGCAGCGCACCGCGCCAGTCGCGCGGCACGCCGCGGCCCTCCTGCACGCGCTGCTCCGCCGCCGCGGCATCGCACAGGTCCACCATGTCCACGGGGATGCGCCCGTACTCCCCTGATGCGTCACGCCCGCCGTTCCACTGCGGCACCGTGACAGTCACGCCGCCGCCCGTGGCAACTGCCATGCTGACCGCACGGGAGGCCCTCTCGGCGTTCTCCCGGTGGCCTCCCCACAGCAACGGCTGGTCGACCAGCACGTCACGGCACTCGAGCGGGGTGACCACCACCCGCACCACGCCCGACGACACGGCGGCATCCTCCGCAGGGCCGTCCACCGCCGCCACCAGCCACCCCTCCATCTGCCACGAGAGCCGCTGCGCCACCGTGGCGGGCGTGAAGCCGCGCGGTTCGGCCCAGATGCGCTCGGACGTCTCGGCATGATCGGTCTCGCAGGTCACGAGGACGCGCACGCACTGGCGCCTCGTGCGCGACACCGCGCCGAGCGCGTCCTCGATGCAGGCACGCGCGGCGCCAACCACGTGACGCACGTCGGTGAGCGGGACATCCATGTCGACGGCGCGGACGATGTCGGGCGGCGGTGCGCCGGGATCGAGCAGGTGCACCTCGGTGCCGGTGGCCAGGCGGTGCGCCAGGCGTCCGTCCAGGCCGAACCGCTCGATGAGGGCTCTCTCGCCGAGTGCGGCGACCGCGCCGCACGTGCGCAGGCCGAGCCGCTGGAACAGATCGACGATGTCGCCGGGGATGCCCGCGAGGCGGTGCATCGCGGCCACGGGCAGTGCGCCGACGAACTCCTGCGTGACGGACGGGTCGATGATGCACGGACGTGCACGTGCGGCCGCCATGTGCGCCGCCGCCATGGCCGCGAACCTGGAGCCGGCGGCACCCACGCCGAACCCGCCGCCGCCCGCCTCCGCCACGAGCGACTGCACCCTGCCCACCACCGCGTGCTCGCCGCCGAAGTAGCGCGACGGCCCGCGCGACAGGAACACCAGGCAACCGGGCGCGATGACCTCCACGAGCGGGGACACCGTGCTGACGGCGCGCACGACGGGTTCGTACGTGCGGTACTCGTGCTCCGTCCCGTGGGCGCCGTGCTCGGCGTGCCACGCGGGGTGCGCCACCACGATGCTGCGCATCAGGCGGTGGCCGCGCGGCCCGAGACGGAGGGGAGCAGGACGGTGGCGGTGCGCCGGCCCGGCACCCGGCGGCCCTCCACCGTGATGCCGACGGTGCGGTCGGTGGCGCATGCGCCGAAGCACCACGACTGCGTGCGCACGGAGAGATGCACGTCCACAGGGAACGGCCCGGGCCTGCCGTGGACCAGCAGCACCGCACCCTGGGCCTTCACGCGTGACGCCACCTTGCGCGCCTCCGCCTGGGTGCACGCGGGGTCACGGACCACGACGATGTCGATGCCCTCGACGAGTGCACCGACGGCACGCCCCCATGACGACGGACGGTCCGTGTCGATGCACACGAGGCGCTGCAGTGCCACGCCGTGCTCGTGCGCCGCGCGCAGGCCCGCGTGCGGCATGTCGACGAACGCGCACCATGCCCCCTGTGCCGTGGCCTCCGCGACGAGGGCATAGACGAGCGAGATAGCCGCGTCGCCGGTGACACCGTGGACGCGTCCGCGCTCGAGACCCCCGAGCGGGAGCAGCCCGGCGAGAGGTGCACACACCGGCAGTGCGGTGTGGGTGCCGCTGCGCGCGAGGAGATCGGCGGCGGTCTCAAGACCTGCGGGCAACGTCATGCCGGCATCGTACCGAACATATGTTCGGTGGTTCCGGGCCGGTCCCGTCAGGACCAGCCGGGGGAAAGAGAAGGAGTCAGCCCTTCTTGGCGAACCAGCGCTCGCGGCCGAGCTTGCTGCGCTCCCACAGGTGGGCGGGCACGCGCGGGTCAAGGCCGGAGCCCGCATCACCCGTCGCGGCGGCGGCAGGTGCCTCGGCGGCGGCGGGCACCTGGGCCATCAGTTCCTCCACCGACGGCGGTTCCATGCCGGGCTTCCAGTACTGGTAGAGATCGCGCACGATCGCATCAAGGCCGGCCTGGGAGGCACCCGCGGAGAGGGTGGCCGTGACGATGTTGCCGTACACGTGGACCTTCGACACCTGGCCGGACTCGAAGAAACGGCGCGCCAGAACCGCCGCCGGACGAGGGCCCTTGGCCTCGCCGGCCGAGGCGAACGACTCATGGCCCATGCCCGTGAGCGACCGGTTGGTCTCGAAGCGCACCACCGTGGCGGCGAGACCTGGTTTCTGTTCGACTGCAACGGGCTGTCCCATGCGGGGAAGGCTAGTCGCAGGCGCTCCCGCCTCGCCCATCATCGGCGCCGGCGGGTACCGTACGGCACAGAAACGGGCCGCTCACCCCCGGGCGGCCGCGAGGGGAACACCGGAGACACAACCATGGCCGACATCACCATCGAACAGTTCGAGAAGGAAGCACTCGCGTGGCTCGAGTCCGTGGCGGAGCGCCGCCCGGTCGAGAAGGCGTTCGTGTGGGGCGAGGGCTCCGACAACTTCTACCGCGAGAAGGACCGCGACCAGGAGGCGAAGAACGCCGAGGAAGCCAAGGTCTGGCGCCAGAAGAAGTTCGACGCGGGCTTCGGCTGGATCAGCGGCCCGAAGGAGTACGGCGGCCGCGCGCTGCCCGCCGCGTACGACCGCCTCTACAACCAGCTCGAGGTGCAGTTCCGCGTGCCCGACAACGGCCCGTTCGGCATCAGCCTCGGCATGGTCACGCCCACCATCCAGGCACACGGCTCGCAGACGGCGCGTGACGCGTACGTGCGCAGGCTGTGGCGCGGCGAGATGATCGCATGCCAGCTGTTCTCGGAGCCGGGTGCCGGCTCCGACCTCGCCTCGCTCACCACGAAGGCCGAGAAGGACGGCGACGTGTGGGTCATCACCGGCCAGAAGGTGTGGACCACCGGTGCGCACTACTCCGACATCGGCGAGATCATCGCCCGCACCGACTGGGACCTGCCGAAGCACAAGGGCCTCACCGGCTTCATCGTGGACATGAAGGACCCGAACGTGGAGATCCGCCCGCTCAAGCAGATGACCGGCGGCGCCTCGTTCAACGAGATCTTCTTCAACGAGGTCCGCGTGCCCGATGACCACCGCCTGGGCGACGTCAACAACGGCTGGAACGTGGCCCTCACCACCCTCATGAACGAGCGCGCCTCCATCGGCACCGGCAACGCCGGCGACGGCAACCTCCTCACCCGCGTGACCGCGATGGTGCGCCACTACGGCCTGGACAAGGACCCGCTCGTGCGCGTGCAGCTCGCCGACCTCATCATGAACTACCGCGTTGCCTCCATGAACGGCCAGCGCGCCGCGGCGAAGATCAAGATGGGCCAGCTGCCCGGCCCGGAGATGTCGATCACCAAGATGGCACTGGTGAACAACCAGGCCAAGCTGGTGAAGTTCCTGTCGCACACTCTCGGGCCGAAGCTCATCGCGGACAGCGGCGAGTGGGGCACCTACGCGTGGGCGAACTTCGTGCTCGGCACGCCCGGCCTGCGCATCGCGGGCGGCTCCGACGAGGTGATGCGCAACATCACCGGCGAGCGCGTGCTCGGCCTGCCGAAGGAGCCGGGCATCGACTCGATCTCCCCCTTCCGCGACATCAAGGTGTCGGCACCGAAGAAGTGACTCAGGCCGGCAGGCCGAGGTTCCAGCTGGTGCGGTGGTGCTCCGTGACCCCGTGCGTCCTGATGGCCGCCGTGTGCACGGCCGCGCCGTAGCCCTTGTTGCCCGACCAGCCGTAGTGCGGGTGGTCGGCGTGCAGTGCGGTCATCAACGCGTCGCGCTCGACCTTGGCGATCACGCTCGCCGCGGCGACGCTCGCGCAGTCCTGGTCGGCCTTCACCCGCATGATGATGCGCGGGCCGCCCGGCTCCTCCACGAGGAACCGGGTGTTGCCGTCGACGATGAGCACGTCGGGGGCGGTGCCGAGGGACTGCAGGGCCCGTGACGCGGCCAGACCGAGAGCACTGACGATCCCGATCCTGTCGATCTCTGCCGCCGTCGCCCACCCGGTGGCGTGAGCGAGCGCCCAGGACCTCACGAGCGGGTCCATCGCCTCGCGGCGCCCCGGCGTGAGCAGCTTCGAGTCGGCGAGCCCGTCGGGGAACGTGGTGCGCGAGGCGTCGACCGCGACCGCGCCGACGGTGACCGGGCCGGCGATGGCGCCGCGGCCCACCTCGTCGATGCCGGCCACGATGCGGGCGCCCTCCGCGAACAATTGTCTCTCGACGTCGAGTGTGGGCACGGGACGGGGCACGCACCGAATCTAGGCTCGGCCGCATGGCGAAGAGGACACCCGTGACCGTCGGGCATCACGAGTACACCGCGCAGGACGCGCACAAGACGGTGGGCTGCATCGCGGACCTGTGGAAGGCGCACACGCACCTCTCGACCGTGCCTGACGGGTGGCTGGCGGGTGCGCGCGGGTTCGTCGCCGAGATGGCATCGCTCGCGGGCGTGCCGTTGCCGTCCCTCGACGATCTCGATGCCGCCTTCGCCGCACTGGATGGCGCGGTGAACGGCAAGTACGACTCGCTGACGGAGGACCAGGTGGAGTCCTTGATCGCAGCGATGTGGCGCTTCTACCCCACGATGCGCAGGCTCGACCACGAGTACATCGGCACCGTGGCCCGCATGCACGCATCGAAGGGCCTGCCGAAGAAGCCTGTTGACGGCGCAGAGATCGGGTGGAAAGGGATCGGAGGCGACGTGCAGACTGCGCGCGCGCACCACGGGAGGCCCTGGCAGGCACTGTGCATCTGGACGACGGACTCGATCGGGAGGCTGCAGGCCGAGGGGCACCCCATCGCACCCGGGTACGCCGGGGAGAACCTCACGGTGGACGGCATCCCGAACACCGCGATGAGGCCCGGCGCGCAGTTCCGCGCGGGCACCGTGCACGGTTTCCTCACGGACTACGCCTGGCCGTGCTCCCAGAACAACGACTGGTTCCTCGGGCGTGACTTCATGCGGATGTGCCACGAGCGCGGCGACGACAGCCGTGTCTACGCCATGGTGACGAGACCCGGCACCATAAAGGTGGGCGACCGCTTCGAGTTGTTCACGGACCGCTGATCTCAAAGCCGTCAGCGATCATTGACGACGGTGATCATTGGCGTCGGTGATCGCCAACGGCTAACAACGCCTCCAGCTCGCTGAGGCGGGCCGTGCGGTGCGGCACCGTGCACGGCGGGCCCTGCGCCCAGTGGATGACCGGGTCATCGGTGAGTTCGGCCACCATGGACGCCGTGGTGGCCTCCACCGTCTCGCCGCCGG
The DNA here is from genome assembly GCA_046091825.1 of Actinomycetota bacterium. GTDB lineage: Bacteria > Actinomycetota > Acidimicrobiia > Acidimicrobiales > Ilumatobacteraceae > UBA2093. The sequence continues at coordinate 21,990 of JBJTCK010000116.1, forward strand.
ACTGTGCGTGCATGCACACCGTCCATCCGTCGGGGCCTCCCTCATGCGATGCCAGGTGCGCCTTCAGCGCACCCGCGCTCACGGGGCCCGAGGCAAGAACCGCACGCGAGGCGCCGAGGCGGGGGTCCACGAGATCCTCGACCGGCTGGCGCGGGTGACGGTGCTCCGCGTCGAACCACGGGATCGTGGTGCGGTTCGAGATTGCCCACGTGGAGTCCACGCGCATCGTGGCGACTGTGCGCCCGCTGGTCTCCACCACCCACGCACCGGAGCGGTCCGCCACGAGGAAGCTCGACCAGTACGGACGGCGCCGTCCTGCGGCGGGATCGTGGCCGCTGCCGCCCTGCCCGTGCGTCTCGATGTTCATCGTGATCTGCTCGACTGCCTCGACCGCACTCGACGCACGCTCAAGGGCGAGACGCACGAGATCCATTCCGGTGAGAGCATCAGGCGCGCCGCGCGGGTCGAGGGTCGTGTAGATCGCCTCGTTCCCCACCGCCACGCCGGCGGTGTTCACGCCGTGCTCGGCGCCCCAGCACCACGACGGCACGGACAGCACGCACGGCACCGTGTCCTGCGCGTGGGGAGCGACCTGCGTCCACGTGGTGCGCACGGGCACCGTGTCGCGCCGTGCCGGGACCCACACCAGGTCCTGGCGCTCCGAGGGCGGCCGGTCGGAGTTCTTGGCGAACAGGGTGGCGCCGCCCGCCGTCCACGGGGCGAGGGCGACGAGGCAGTCACACATCGCTGCGCACGGGCGCGGCGAGCAGAACCTCGCCCGACGGGTCCGTGGTGTGCCATGCGGGGTCGGCCGCGCCGCCCGTGAGCACGAGGCCGGCGGGACCCGCCGTCTCCCAGAGAAGGGCGGGCCGTTCACCGTGCCAGCGCACGGCGAACGAGAGCGCACGGTGCGGGTCTCCGATGAGGCCCGCACAGTCGAACGATGTGCCCCACCACGTCCCGGGGATGCCGAAGGGGAACAGGTCACAGACCCCGCCGCTCGGCGAGGGCCGCACGAGGAGCGACTCGGCCCACGCGACGGACGCGGTGCCTGCCGGCACCTCCACGGGCGGTTCCTCCACCGGGCGGTCGGCGAGACGCAGCCACGCCGCGCCGATGTCACCAGCGGCCGTGTCGTCCTCCAGCAGCACGCACGCCCGCGCGGCGGTGGCGAGCAGGTGGGGCGTGTCCCACTGCAGCGTGCGCGACCTCTTCTCCGCACGGACCCGACGCTGCACAGCGTCCACGACCTCGGTGATGGAGTCATGGTGGGTGTCACCCAGGCGCACCAGCTCGATCACGTCGGCGTCACCGGCGACGCCCCCGAGGAGCAGGCTGCTGCGGGCCGCGTTCATCGTGGCCACGACTGTGTGGTCCGCGAGCGTGACCCGTGACGCCACGTCGCAGGCTGACTCCCACCCGCGCACGACCTGCTGGTGTCCCGGCACGTCATCGGGCAGCCGCCCGGCCGCCGGGGCGACATGGGAGATGCCGATCCGCATCGAGGCCCTGTGCCCGAGCGGCAGCACCTGGCTGCCCGGCGGGAGGTCAATCCCCGCCGGCGGGTTGTCGGCGAGCGGGCGCGTCGTGAGGATGTCGGGCCTGGTCACCGCCACAGCGACCGTGGCCGGCGTCTCGTTCTCGAACTCGATGACGGTGATCCCGCCGAGGTCCGCCACGCACCACACGCGCTGCACGATGTCGCCCTGACCGACCCGCATGCGCGTCTCGGTCACGGGGTAGCCGGAGTACCACTTCTGTCGCACCGTCGGCTCCCCCTGTGGCGAGTACCAACGGTCGTCACCGGCCACGTGCCAGGCGAGCGGTGCGGAGCCGTCGAGCGGCAGGACGGTGCCGTGCCCGTCGACCTGCGCGCGCCACGTCCCGCCGCGCACGCCGATGACCCGGTGGTCCCCGCCCATCCCGCTCAGCGCACTTCCGGCGCCGACCGGCGCGTCATCAGCGCGAGGAGGCCGTCCGCGGCGCTCTTTCCCTCGTGGCAGACGGCCACGACCTGTTCTGTGATCGGCATGTCCACTCCGTGCCTGCGCGCGAGGTCAAGGACGGCCCGCGAGCTCCGCACGCCCTCTGCGACCTGCGTGGTGGACGCGATGATGTCGTCAAGCCGCTCCCCACGGCCGAGGCGCAGCCCCACCGTGGTGTTGCGGCTGCTCGTGGACGAGCACGTGGCGATGAGGTCACCCATGCCCGCGAGGCCCGCGAGCGACTCCAGCGAGCCGCCCATCCTCGTGGCGAGCCGGGTCATCTCCGCGAGCCCGCGCGTCACGAGGGTCGCCCGGGTGTTGTCACCGAAACCCATGCCCGTGGCGATGCCGGACGCGATCGCGATGACGTTCTTGACGACACCGGCCAGTTCGCAGCCGACGACATCGGAGTTCGTGTAGACGCGGAACGTGGGCCGCGAGAAGATCCCCTGGAGCGCGGCGGCGATGACGGCGTCGTCGATGGCCACGACGGATGCTGCAGGCTGTCCCGCTGCGATCTCGCCCGCGAGGTTCGGGCCGGTGAGGACGGCCACGGGGTGACCGGGCAGCACCTCGTTCGCGACCTCGGACATGCGCAGCAGCGTGCCCTGCTCCAGGCCCTTCGACAGGCTGACCACCGGCACCCACGGGCGAACGTGCGCAGCGGCCTCCGTGAGCACCTCCCTGAACCCCTGTGACGGCACCGCCATCACGACGACATCTGCGCCTGCGACGGTCTCCTCCAGCGACGCGGAGGCCCGCAGGGACGCGCTGAGGTCCCGGTCCCCCAGGTATGCGGGGTTGCGGTGGTCGCGGTTGATGGTGTCGGCGACGTGCTGCCTGCGTGCCCACAGCACGGTGGGGGTGTTCTCGGCCGCGAGGGATGCGACCGTGGTTCCCCAGGACCCCGCCCCCACGACGGCCATGCGAATCGGCGCCATGCCGCCAGCGTAGGTCACCGCGCACCGTCCGTTCGTAGGCTGACCACTGTGCGCCTGGCTGTCGTCGTTCCCGTGAAGTCGTTCACCGTGGCCAAGGGACGCCTCGCCGATGTGCTCTCCCCCGCCGACAGGGAGACCCTCGCCCGGCAGTGCGCAGGCACCGTGGTGAGAGCAGCGGCACCTGCCCGCGCGTACGTCGTGTGCGACGACGACGGGATCGCGGCGTGGGCCCGCGAGGCCGGCGCGACGGTCGTGGAGCAGAGGACCCCTGGCCTGAACGGCGCAGTGCAGGACGGGTGGGTGGCCGCCGTCGCCGACGGGGCGGACCATCTCGTCATCGCGCATGCGGACCTCCCTCTCGCCGGGTCGTTCGCACACGTCCCGCGCGAGGGTTCCGTCTCGATCGTGCCGGACAGGCACCGGGACGGGACGAACGTGATGTCGTTGCCTGCCGGCATGGCGTTCGACCTCCATTACGGCCCGGGGAGCTTCGCGGCACACCAGGCCGAGGCCCGGCGGCGGGGCATCCCCTGCACCGTCATCGACGACGCCGACCTCGCGCTCGATCTCGACACGGCCGACGACCTGGACGAACTAGAGCGACGGAACGGCACGACACGATGAAGGAGGACGCACGATGAGCGCGAACGACCCCGGGCAGACACCGATGCCACGAGAGGCGTCACACGCCGACTGGAGCACCGACCGCACGGTGCCGCGCGTGGTCCTCGCGATCGGGGCTCACCCCGACGACATCGAGTTCGGGTGCGGCGGCACCCTGGCCAAGTGGGCGGCCGGTGGCGCCGAGGTGCACCATCTCGTCTGCACCGACGGCTCCAAGGGCACATGGAACCCGGACGCGGACACCGCCGCTCTCGTGTCAGCGCGGCAGCGCGAGCAGCGAGCAGCGGCGGCGGCGCTCGGCGCCAGCGGCACGGTCTCGTTCCTCGGGTATGTCGACGGGGAACTCCCCCACTCCGGCGAGGTGACCGAGCGCGTGGCCCTCGCGATCCGCACCGTCAGGCCCGACGTGGTGCTCTCGCACGACCCGTGGAAGCGCTACCGGCTCCATCCCGACCACCGCAACACCGGCCTGAACGTGTGTGACGCGATCGTGGCGGCCCGAGACCCGCACTTCCTCACGCACCAGTTGACAGGCGGCGTCACCCACCACCGCCCCGATGCGTTGCTGCTGTGGGAGGCCGACGAGCCGAACCACGCGGAGGACATCTCGGCCTGGGTGGACACGAAGCTCGCCGCGCTCGAGTGCCACGAGAGCCAGTTCGAGTCCACCATGAAGGCAACCGACGAGGCGGCCATGCAGGTGTTCCGCGGGCGCATCCGCGACCGTGTCGCAGAACTCGGCAGGCCCCTCGGGCTGCACGCCGCCGAGATCTTCCATGCAATGACACGCCTCTAGGCGGGTCATCAAGACACAGCACGCCTCTAGGCGGGTCAGTCGAACTGGCCCCGTGCGCGCCCCTTGCCGGGCGGGCCGGCGAATGCCTGCGCGATGCTGATCCATTCGCGCGCGGCGTCCCCGGTCACGGTGAGCCCGCAGTCGTCAGGATGGCGTCTCTGGGTGACCGCCAGGCAGAACCCAAGTGCGTCACCCGTGACCGTGTCCGGTGACGGCCCGCCCCAGGTCCACACGCCGCCCGATGGCGCCGTGAGCTCGACACGCACGTCGACCGGGGGCATCACGCTCTTGTTCGCCGCGTACGAGAACGGGCGCGCCCGCACGCCGATGTGGGCGATGTGACGCAGCCTGTCGGTCGGTGCGCGGTCCGCGCCGAGCGCGTCGCAGATGTCCTGGCCGTGGGCCCAAGTCTCCATGAGCCGCGCAGTGAGCATCGAGGTGACCGACATCGACGGGCCGTACCACAGGCACCGCGCCTTCGGGTCTGCCGCCGCACCCACCTGTCGCAGGGTGGCCGCGCCCTCGACCCAGAGTTCTGTCAGCCGTGCCGGCTCCATCCCGCGCAACGCGGACTGGATGCCCTCCAGGCCGCCCGCCGCGGCCATCTGCTGCATGTCCGCCGTGAACCTGGCGGGGTCGGCGATGGACCACAGGCACCGCTCGTCGATCATCAGCAGGTGGATGACCTGCTCGCGCACGTCCCACCCCTCGGCAGGCGTGGGGAGATCCCACGCTCCGTCTCCCGCACCGGAGAGGACACCCGCCAGCGAGGCCACCTCGTCGGCCAGGTCGTCAATGAGTGTGTCGGCAGTCCCCGTCATGGGACCAGTGTGACCCGTCCGGGACTTCCGGGGCGACCCGGGAAACAAAAAGCGGGGGCTTGCGCCCCCGCCGGAAAACGAAAAGTGGGGGGCTTGCGCCCCCCACTCTCGACACTTTCGATCCGAATCGTTTTGTGCTTGAAGTTGCGAAGACGGTGTGACTTCTTCTTCGCTGCTGCCTTCTTCTTGGCGGCCTTCTTGCGCTTCGGAGCAGCCTTCTTCGCTGCTGCCTTCTTCGGGGCTGCCTTCTTGGCGGCCTTCTTCTTCGGAGCAGCCTTCTTGGCGGCCTTCTTGGGGGCTGCCTTCTTTGCTGCCTTCTTCTTCTTCGGAGCTGCCTTCTTGGCGGCCTTCTTCGGAGCAGCCTTCTTAGCTGCCTTCTTCTTTGCAGGAGCCTTCTTGGCTGCTGCCTTCTTCTTTGCTGCCACTTTGAGTTTCCTCTCGTTGGGTAAGTGGTTACTTACGGTTTGGGTTCAGCTGAGCCTTCAGTGTCGAGCTCGCTGTGAACTTCATCGCAG
>JBJTCK010000117.1:0-21460 GCA_046091825.1 Actinomycetota bacterium
CACCTTCGGGCTGGCGATGCCGCACCGCTGGCGGGAGTAGACCGAGCCCATCACGGCGAACTGGACAAGCCAGTCGGCCTGCACCTCGGCGTTCGCGCCGGCATCGAGCAGGACCGTGGGCGTGCCGCCGGGGACCGGGACAGGGGTGGCGATCGCGGGGCGGTGGACGCCCTTGATGCGGCCCATGCGCAGCAGCGCGCTCGCCATGGTGGCGCCGGTGTTGCCGGCGGAGATCATGGCACTCGCCTTGCCGTCGCGGACCGCCTCGGCGGCGCGCACGAGAGTGGAGTCGCGCTTCTTGCGGACCGACGACGCGGGGTCGTCGTCCATCTCGATGACCTCGCTCGCTGCGATCAGCGGCAGGCCGCCCGTGCCCTCGAGACCCTCCGGCCCCACGAGGACCACGGGGATGCCTGCTTCCGCGGCCTGGAGGGCACCCGCGAGGATCTCGCCGGGGGCCCTGTCGCCGCCCATCGCGTCAACTGCGACCGGCAACATGGAGGAGTCGGCTTACTGCTCGACCTGGACCGCGACGCGGTCCTTGTACCAACCACAGCTGCCGCACACGACGTGGGGGAGTTTGGCGGACTGGCACCGCGGGCAGGTGCTGCGCGACGGCGCACCGAGGCGCCAGTTGGACGCGCGGCGCATGCGGGTCTTCGACTTCGACTTCTTCTTCTTGGGAACGGCCACCGTGGTCTCCCTTGGCTAGAGGCACAAACACCCCGTTGCGGGGTCAGGGAAGGATAGCCGAATTCGGCCGAAACCTACCCCTGGGCGTCCTTCAGCCGGTCCTTCAGGGCGTCGAGCGCGGCCCAACGGTCGTCCCCGGCGGGCCGGGAGCACCCGCACGGGCCGGCCTTCAGGTCCGTCCCGCACTGCGGGCAGAAGTCCGGGCAGTCGTCGGCGCACAACGGGCCGAGCGGGATCGCCAGCAGCAGGTTCTCCCGCACCATGGGCAGCAGGTTGATCTGGTCGTTCTCGATCGCGTACGCGTCCGGGGCATCCGGGACGGCCTGGTACAGCTCGTCGACCTCCACCGTCATGCGCCGCACGAGCGGGGCGAGACAGCGCCTGCACTCCCCCTGCCATTCTGCGCCCGTCGTCCCGTGCACCGAGATGCCGTTGGAGAGCGCCTCGAGATGGAGGTGCACGTCCACGTCGGATGCGGTCATCCGCCCGTCGTCGAAGACGAGGTCGGCGGCGGCGACGGAGACATCGACGTCCTTCGTGTTGCCCGGCCGCCGCATGAGCTCGACGACGTTGACGATGAGCGGCGTGGCCACGGCAGTGTCAGTGCAGGTCCTGGTCGAAGAACCCACTGCCCGACGGCGGCTCGTGCTCCTGCGGTGCGGCCGCGGGTTCCTCGTGCATGCCGATGGACAGGCGCTGGCGCCCGTTGTGCACGGTCTTCTGCAGCCGGTCAATGAGGATCTCGAAGCTCGCGAGGCGCTGGTCGAGGAAGTCCTCCGTCTCGTTGCGCTGCCTGCGGCTCTCCTCCTCGGCGGCTTCCACCACCTGACGCGCGCGCAGTTCCGCGGCGCGCACGACCTCCGTCCGCTGGACCATGCGCTCGGCCTGCTGGCGCGCCGCGGTGACGATCTCGTCTGCCTCGCGCTTCGTCTTGTCGAGGAACTCCTGGCGCTCCTTCAGCATCCAGCGCGCCTGGCGGATCTCCTCGGGCAGCCGCTCCAGTGCGTCCTCGAGCAGCTCGATTATCTCGTCACGGTCGATGCGGGGGGTGCTGGAGAGCGGCACGCTCGGCGCCGTGGCGATGATGTCGACGGCGCGGCGCAGCAGCACCTCGCTGTCGCCCAGACGTGCCTGGACGGGTGCCGGCGTGGGGTAGGTGTCGTCGATCAGGTCGTCGTCGATCTCGTCGAAGTCGCGCGGCATCACTTGCTCCGGGTGAGGGCCGACACCAGGCCGGCCAGGATCGAGGGGTGGACCATGGACGAGACGTCGCCCCCGTTGGCGGCGATGTCACGGATGAAGCGGCTGCTGATGAAGGAGAAAGCGGGGGTGCAGGGGACGTACACCGTGCGCACGCCCGACACCGCGAAGTTCGTGTGCGCCATCTGCTGCTCGACCTCGAAGTCACCGGAGGTGCGCAGGCCCTTCACGATGAAGTCGGCGCCTGCGTTCCGGGCCGCGTCGACGGCGAGCCCCGGGTGGGGCTCCACCCGCACGTTCGGCAGGTGGGCCGTGGACGAACGTGCCATCTCCACGCGTTCCGCGGTGGCGAGGGCGCCCGACGGCTTGTCGGGGTTGTGCATCACCGCGACGACGACGGCCCCGAAGAGAGCGGATGCCTGCTCCACCACGTCGAGGTGGCCCACGTGGAACGGGTCGAAACTACCCGGGTACAGCACGGTGCTCATGACGGCCCCACCGTACCGCTTCCGTCCTCCCGCCGACGGAGAAATGCCACGTTGGTGCGCCCGTACCGGCGCTCGCGCAGGCATTCCCAACCGTCGGGCGCGCCGACCGGGGCACCCGACTCGATGATGACGAGGGCGTCCCCGACGATCTCGAGCACCCTCCCCCAGTCCGCGAAACCGTAGGGCGGGTCCACGATGACGATGTCCGCCCCGTGACCACCGGCCTGTGCGGATGTGGCGTCGCCGGGCACGACTGTGCTGCGCTGCGCCACACCGAGCTTGTCGATGTTCGTGCGCAGCACAGCCAGTGCGGCACGGTCGTTCTCCACGAACGTGCAGTGGGCGGCCCCGCGGGAGAGGGCCTCGATTCCCATGGCCCCCGTGCCCGCGAAGAGGTCGAGCACGCGCGCGCCCTCCACCGCCCCCAGGCTGACGAGCGCGTTGAACACGGCCTCGCGGACCTTGTCCGTCGTGGGCCGCGTGGCGTCGCCCGTGGGGGACTCGATGCGCCTGCCGCGCAGGTCACCCGCAACTACTCGCACGCCAGACAGACTACGGAGGTGATCAGCCCCAGCGAGTCCATCGTGTGCGTCGACTGCGGGGGCCCGTGCCACCTCATCACCTTCCCGCCGGAGGACGGCGTGTGGGAGGTGGGCGACGTGGTCACCTACCGGTGCCGCGACTGCCGCGACAGGTGGGACCTCGTCCTCGCCGAGGACGACACCGACGGCCAGCCGGACTGACCCGTCAGTTGTGCCGCGTGCCGCGGTCGAGCGGGTCGAACCTGATCCCTGCCAGGCACGCGTTCGCGATGCGCGTGGGTGCCATGTTGAACCAGAAGTTGGTACTCAGCCTCTTCGGGTCGCGCACGTACGGGCGGCCCTTCTCCACCGCGCTCACGGTGCGCCTCGCGATGTCACCCGCGTCCGCCTTCGGGATGAGGCGGAGGGTCTCGAACCGCCGCACCACCTTCATCACCGTGGGAACCGACTCCTCGATGGTGTCCCACATCTGGGTGTCCACCGGGCCGGGCGAGAGGACAGTCATCGCGACCGGCGTGTGCTTCAGTTCGCGGCGCAGCGAAGAGAAGAAGTTCAGGATCCCTGCCTTCGTGCCACAGTACACGGACATGCCCGGGAAACCCGCCGTGCCGGCGAGGGACGACACGAACACAAGATGACCGCGCCCGCGCTGCAGCATCCCCGGGAGGACGTGACGGGCGAGCAGCATCGGTGTCTCCAGGTTGAGCCGGGACACCGCTCGGATCTCGCGCGGGTCCTCGACGGCGAACGGGGTGTTCGTCTCCAGCCCCGCATTGTTCACGAGGATGTCGACCGGGCCGTGGTCGCGCTCGATCGACTCGATCAACGTGTCGACCACGCGGTCGTCACTGAGGTCGGCGACCACCGCGTTGCCCCCGATCTCGGCGGCAACCCGACGAAGGGACTCCTCGCTTCGCGCGACGACGGTGACCCGCGCACCGCGGGCCGCAAAGTCGCGCGCCATCGCCTCGCCGATGCCCCGCGACCCTCCGGTCACCACCACGTGCATGCCTCTGACCAACATCTGGACCCCCAGGTTCGGCGCGCCGGGCGGCGCACGGGTGACGGTAGCCGAGCAATGCTCACCCTTTCAGCAGGTTGTCCTCCTGCTCGGCAGTGAAGTACAGGTCTATCTCGTCGCGCAGCAGGGGGTGTGCCGAGAGCGACGGGTCGTCGCCCACAATCCGCACGGCAGCGTCCCGGGCCGCCTGGATCAGGTCGAGGTCGGTCTGCAGCGACGCCAGGCGCAGGTCGCTGCGCCCCTTCTGCGCGGTCCCCATCACCGTGCCCTCCCCGCGGAGCCTGAGGTCCTCCTCCGCCAGCACGAATCCGTCCGTGGAGGACACGAGTGCCTCCACCCGCGGCGACGGCTCGTCGGTCTGCGTGACGAGATGGCAGGTGGACGCGAGCCTGCCGCGGCCGACGCGTCCGCGCAGCTGGTGGAGCTGGGCGATGCCGAACCTGTCGGCATCGAGGATCACCATCTGCGTGGCGTTCGGGACGTCGACACCGACCTCGATGACGGTGGTGGCCACGAGCACGTCCAGGGCGCCCGACCTGAACCTGTCCATCACCGCCTCCTTGTCGGAGGATGACATGCGGCCGTGGAGCAGCCCCACGCGGCGGCCGGCGAGCTCGCCCGCCGAGAGCTCGTCGTGGACGGTCTGGGCCGACGACACCTCGAGCTTCTCGCTCTCCTCGATGAGAGGGCACACCACATACGCCTGCTCGCCGCGGCCGACGGCGCTGCGCACCCCCTCCCACATCGCCTCCACGGCGACCGGCGTGTTCACCCACTCGGTGACGATGGGCGTGCGTCCCGGCGGCAGTTCGTCGAGAACGCTCACGTCGAGGTCGCCGTAGACCGTCATCGCCGCCGTTCGCGGGATCGGGGTCGCCGTCATGACCAGCAGGTCGGGCGCGAGTCCCTCCCCCGCGCCGACTGCCTTGTCGCGCAGCCTCGCCCGCTGCTCCACGCCGAACCGGTGCTGCTCGTCCACCACCACCAGCCCGAGACCGGCGAAGTCCACACCGTCCTGGATGAGCGCGTGCGTACCGATCACGATGTCGACAGACCCGTCGGCGAGGCCGGCGAGGACCTTCCTGCGCTGCTCCCCTGACACCTTGTTCGTCAGCAGCTCGACCCTCACGGGACGGCCGCCGAAGAGGTTGCCGTCGTCGGGTATCTCGAGACCGTCGAGGAGCCGCCGCACGCCGATCGCGTGCTGGTCTGCGAGCACCTCCGTCGGCGCCATGAGCGCGGCCTGGTGGCCCCCCTGCACGGCCCGCAGCATCGCCGACACCGCGACGACGGTCTTGCCGGCACCCACATCGCCCTGGAGCAGCCGGTGCATCGGCGACGGCTGCGAGATGTCGGCCACGATCTCGTCGATCACGCGCCTCTGGGCGCCGGTCAGCGGGAACGGGAGCGACGCGTCGAAACGCTCGATCAATGGGCCGCCCGCGCGGTGCGCGAACCCGCGTGACTCCTGGGCGGCCTGCAGCTTGCGCGCGACCAGCATCACCTGCACGCGCAGCACCTCGTCGAAGGCGAGCCGGCGCCTGGCGGCGTGCCTTGACTCCATGGAGTCGGGCAGGTGGATGTCGTGCAGTGCGCGCCCCCGCGGGAGAAGGCCCAGCCCGTCAGTCACCTCCGGCGGCACGGGGTCTGCGATGCCCCTCGGCTCGCAGCGGGCGAGGGTGCTCTCGATCCACTTGGCGAGGTCCCACGTGCTGATCCGGGACTTCTCGCTCTGCGGGTAGATGGAGACGATGCGGCCGGTGCGGTCCCCGATGAGGTCCACGATGGGGTTCGTCATCTGCAGGTAGCCCCGGTACCGCTCGGGCTTGCCGAACACCGCGATCGTGAGGCCGGGTGTCAGCTGCTTCTCGCGCCAGTTCTGGTTGAAGAACGTGAGCGAGATGCGCCCGGACCCGTCCGAGCACCGCACCGTGACCATCTTGCGGCCGTTCTTCGTCTTGAACGAGCTGGACGCGTCCACCCGCACCACGACCATGGTGGGCACGCCCTCCTCGAGCTGGGCCACCTGGGCCTCGCGCGTGCGGTCGACCCACCGGCGAGGGTACGTCTCCAGGAGGTCGAGCACGGACGAGATCCCGAACGTCTCGAGCGCGTCCTTCTTCTTGTCGCCGATGCCCTTGACGACGTCGACGTCCATCCCGGCGAGCTCGCGCGCGGTGATGGGCCCCTTACTCAACGCCGAACAGGTAGGGGTACAGGGGCTGGCCGCCGCGGTGCACCTCGACAGCGACGTCCGGCCTGTTGTCGCCGAGCCAGGCGGTGATCTGGTCAGTGTCCGCCTGGGTCGCACCGGCACCGGTGACGATCGTCAGCAGTTCTCCCGAGTCATCGATGATGTGACCGAGCAGCTGCGTGCACGCCCCCACGACGCTCCCTGCGATGGCGACGATGCCGTCCCCGCGCACGATGCCGATCCAGTCCCCCGCGGTGACTGCGCCTGCGTCAGTGGAGGTGTCGCGCACCGCCTGGGTGACCTCGCCCGTTGTCATGGACGCGGCAGCGGACGCCATGTTGCGCGCGTTCGTCTCTGCCGATGCCTCCGGGTCGTACGTGACGAGGGCAGCAAGTGCCTCCGGCATGGAGGTGGTGGGCACCACCCTGACCTCCTTGGAGGAGAGCTCGTCGACCTGCTGGGCCACGGGGATGATGTTCTTGTTGTTGGGCAGGATGATGACCTGCCCCGCGTTCATGTGCTCCACTGCGGCGAGGAGCTCCGCCGTGGACGGGTTCAGCGTCTGGCCGCCGGACACCACGCCGTGCACGCCGAGCTGGCCGAACAGTTCCGCCAGGCCGTCTCCGCTGGCGACCGCGACCACGGCGCACGTGACGGGCGGCAGCGACGACGCGGGCGGCCTGTGCGTGGCGGGTCCGCCGAGGGTGGCCTCGCGGGCGGCGTGCTCCTCTGCGACCTCCTCGAAGAGGTCGGTCACGCGGATCTGGCGCGGGCGCCCCCCGAGCGCGATGGGTGCCTCGATCGCGGCCCCGATGTCGTTCGTGTGGATGTGGCAGTTCCACAGACCGTCGCCGCCCACGACCACGATCGAGTCGCCGATGGCCCCCCATGCCTTCTTGAAGTCGGCGGACTTCGCGTCGTCGAGGTCGAGGAAGAACATGACCTCGTAGCGGAGCTCGCTCACGTCGGTGGTGCCGTCGTCGTGTTGGCGGAGCGCGACCGCCTCCAACTGTTCCGCCGAGGGGCCGGCGGACTCGTCGGGCTCCGGCATGGGCTCTCCGTCGACCACGTGGATGGCGGCGTCCAGCAGCAACAGGTACCCGGCACCGCCCGCGTCGACGACCCCGGCGTCCTTCAGCACGGGCAGCATCTCCGGCGTGCGCGCGAGCGCGTCGCGGCCGGCAGTGCGCGCGGCGCGCAGGGTGGCGGAAAGCGTCGCGCCGTTCGACACGGCGACGGCGGCGGCGTCAGCCGACTCGCGCACGACCGTGAGGATGGTGCCCTCGATCGGCTTCAGCACCGCCTCGTACGCCGAGGCGGATGCCTTCTTCAGTGCCTCGGCCACGCGGGTGGCGTTCACCTTGGACTCGCGGGCCTCGTTGATCGTGCCCACGAAGCCCCGGAGGATCTGGCTGAGGATGACCCCCGAGTTCCCGCGCGCCCCCATGAGCGACCCGTGGCTGATCGCCTTGCAGGTGGACTCCATCTCCCCGTTGGCACCGTCCAGCTCTGCGACCACCGCGTCGAGGGTGCGGGCCATGTTGGTGCCGGTGTCCCCGTCCGGCACGGGGTACACGTTCAGCCTGTTGATGCCGGGCGCATGGGCCCGCATGGCGTCACGGAACGTGACCACGGTGCGGCGGATGTCCTCTGCCCCCAGGACGTCAAGTTCTGACACGGGGCAAAGCGTACTGATGCCCCGTGACGCGGCCGAACCACCGCCCCGGCGGAATTAACCCGCCCCGCCCAGTTGGGGGGCGCCGAGACGTGCTTGTAGCCTTGGCGCTCGCGTCTTGGGGACCCCGGTCCCCGCCGAACAAAGGATCGTCTGATGGCTGCAGTTTGCGAAGTGTGTGGCAAGGGCCCGAGCTGGGGCATGTCCGTGTCGCACTCACATGTGCGCACCAAGCGCCGCTGGAACCCGAACATCCAGCGCATCCGTGCCGTGGTGAAGGGTTCCCCCCGCCGCGTGAACGCCTGCACCGCCTGCATCAAGTCGGGCAAGGTCACGAAGGCCGCCCGCTAGGGCACCCGCGCCATGCAGGGCGTCATCAAGGCCTACGACCCCTCGAACGGCGAGGGCATCGTGATTTCCGACACAGATCTCAGCGAGTACGACCTCGCGTCCGACGCTCTCGAGGGGTCCATCTTCCGCATGGTGCGCCAGGGCCAGAGAGTCGTCTTCCACCTCGACGCGGCAGGCCGTGCCACTGCTCTCCGGCTGGGCTCGGAAGCGGACATGGGGACCCCAGGCGAATAACCTCGCGGGGAGGGCGGAGACCCGCCTGTTCACCTCCCCGTCACGAAAATGTGAGGTCCGTCATGGCAGCAACAACGTCGAATGCGCGCCTGCAGCAGTGGGTCAACGACTGGGCCGAGATTCTCCAGCCCGAGTCGATCTTCTGGTGCGACGGCTCCGCGGACGAGTACGAGTCGCTGTGCCAGGTGCTCGTCGATGCGGGCACCTTCACCAAACTCGACGAGGCAAAGCGCCCCAACAGCTACTGGGCCCACTCCGACCCGGGTGACGTCGCCCGCGTGGAGGACCGTACGTTCATCTGTTCTGCCGACGCCGCCGACGCCGGCCCGAACAACAACTGGCGCGACCCCGCCGAGATGCGTGCCGAGATGAACTCGCTCTACGAGGGCGCCATGAAGGGCCGCACCATGTACGTGGTCCCCTTCAGCATGGGCCCCCTGGGCAGCCCGATCGCCCACATCGGCGTGCAGCTCACTGACTCTGCGTACGTGGCTGTCAGCATGCGCATCATGACCCGCATGGGCCAGGGCGCCCTCGATGTGCTCGGCAACACCGACTGGGTGCCCTGCGTGCACTCCGTGGGTGCTCCGCTCTCCCCCGGCCAGAAGGACTCCGCCTGGCCGTGCAACCCCGACAACAAGTACATCGTGCACTTCCCCGAGACCCGCGAGATCTGGTCCTTCGGCTCCGGGTACGGCGGCAACGCGCTGCTCGGCAAGAAGTGTTTCGCGCTGCGCATCGCCTCCGTGATGGCCCGCGATGCCGGCTGGCTCGCCGAGCACATGCTCATCCTGAAACTCACCAACCCCGAGGGTGCCGTGAAGTACATCGCCGCGGCCTTCCCGTCCGCCTGCGGCAAGACGAACCTGGCCATGCTCCAGCCCACGATCCCCGGGTGGAAGGCCGAGACCATCGGCGACGACATCTGCTGGATGAAGTTCGGCGAGGACGGTCGTCTGTACGCCATCAACCCGGAGGCGGGCTTCTTCGGCGTGGCACCGGGCACCGGGTACGACACGAACGCGAACGCGATGGAGACCCTGTGGGGCAACTGCCTCTTCACGAACACCGCGCTCACCCCCGACGGCGACGTGTGGTGGGAGGGCATGAGCGACCAGGCACCCGCCCGCGCCACCGACTGGAAGGGGAACACCTGGACGCCCGAGAGCGACGGCGTGGCCGCGCACCCGAACGCCCGCTTCACGGCGCCCGCCGCCCAGTGCCCGTGCATCGCACCCGAGTGGGAGGACCCCGCGGGTGTGCCCATCTCGGCAATCCTCTTCGGCGGCCGCCGCCGCACCACCGTGCCGCTCGTGACGCAGGCATTCGACTGGGAGCACGGGGTGTTCCTCGGCTCGATCATGGCCTCCGAGACGACGGCCGCACAGGCCGGTGCCGTTGGCAACCTGCGCTTCGACCCGATGGCGATGCTGCCGTTCTGCGGCTACAACATGGCCGACTACTTCAGCCACTGGCTGGCCATCGGCGACAAGTCAAAGGCGGACAGGCTGCCCCAGATCTTCTTCGTCAACTGGTTCCGCCGCGACGAGGACGGCCGCTTCCTGTGGCCCGGGTACGGCGAGAACAGCCGTGTGCTCAAGTGGGTCTTCGACCGCGTGGACGGCAGGGCGAACGCCACGAAGACCGAGATCGGTTACCTGCCCGCACCGGGCGACCTGGACACCACGGGGCTCGACGTGCGCGCCGAGGACATGGACGCGATCCTCTCGGTGGACACCGAGGGGTGGCGTTCCGCCCTCCCGCAGATCAAGGACCACTATGCCCAGTTCGGTGGCAAGTTGCCCGCGCGTCTCGGCAGGCAGCTGGACCAACTGGCGGGCGCCCTCGGCTGAGTCAGGCCTGGCCGACGAGCATCGCCCTGATCCCGAGACCCATCAGGAAGAGCCCCCCGAAGCCGTACAGCAGGTAAACGCGCGACTTCAGCTGCGCCCTGTACGAGTAGATGATTGCGATCGCGATGATGGCGACGAAGCCGTAGAACGCATGGAACTGGGGGAAACCGATCTTGTGCTTGTTCACGAGAGCCACACCGAGGGCGACCTGCACGAAGACAGCGAACTGGACCAGCCCGGTGAACCACCACAGCGCCCTGCTGCGCAGCTGGGTCAGCCGATGCGCCGAGAGCGCCCATAGACCGGCCAGGCCGTTGCCGATGATGACCACCCACGACCACGACACATGGAGGTCCCTGAGCATGAGCGCGAGCATGGATTGGAGGCTACCGAGTCACCGGGGCGGGACGCCTAGCGGATCAAGGTGTCAGCCTCGCCACCGGTCTCGACGAGCGCGAACGAGCCGTCAGCGGACACGTCAAGGACGGTGATCGAGCAGTTGTCGAGGCTGGCAATCACGACCCGGTCATCACCGGTGGCCGCCCCGATAACTGCGTTGATCGCAATGAAGTGACTGAACACCACCGTGTCGGTCTGCATCTCCCCGATCGCCGCGGCCACGGAGTTCCGGTAGGTGCGGTAGTGCGCGCCGGAGCGTGCGGCGACCTGCGTCCATGTTCCTGCCATGGCCTCGCGCAGCCACTCCACCCTGTTCTCCAGCGTGTATCCCTCCGGCGAGGGGATCTCCCCCACGCGGGGCTCCACCCTGGCCTCTGTGCCCCATGCGGTCGCGGTGGGGAACGCCGTCTGCCGGCAGCGCAGGAGCGGGCTCGTCACGACTTCCATCGCGCCGCGCGGCACAAGTTCGGTCGCGGCCGCAAGCGCCTGGGACCGGCCCAGTTCGTCGAGACCAGGGTCCGGGTCCACGTTCCATCCCGCCGCCGCACGGCCGTGGCGCACCATGTACACCCGCGCCATCAGACGACGAACCCCTCGCGCATGGGGGACGCGTCACCGGGCCTGATGAACCACTCCCACCCGAATGCCTCGGTGAACGCCTCCTCCGGCATGGAGAGAAAGAAGCTGGAGTCGGTCACCTGGCTGGCGTGGCACTTCACTGACTCCTTCTTCGTGGCGGCGTGGGCGCGCACGTCCACCATTAGGGAGATCTCGGACTCGAGTGAACCGAAGGGGTTCCCGTCGTCGGCCGGGCCGTCGACGTCCCACCTGTCCTCTTCCTTCATGAAGCCGGCGTCGAACGCAGCCTGCATTCGCTGGCGGACGCGGTCACGGTTCATGGTGGCCTCCAGCAGCGAGATGCCCGGCCGTTGCGCGGCCGCGGCATGCACGACGCTGTGCACCATGATGTGGTCAGGGTGGCCGTACCCGCCGTGCCAGTCGTAGCCAACAAGCACGTCCGCGTCCTCCTCGTCGATGATGCGCAGCAGCCGTGCGGCGGCATCGTCCACCTCGGCACGCATGAATGCCGACGGGGCCGAGTTCTGTTCCCAGCCCGTCATCCCGCTGTCGGCATAGCCCAGCCACTCGAGCCGGTGCACCCCGAGGACGGCGCAGGAACGTTCCGTCTCGGCGCGGCGCCTGTCGACCAGGGTCTCGCCGGGCGCGAGGTCGGCCGGGGTCTCGCCGTGGTCGCCGTTGGTGCCGACGACGAGCACGACCCTGTGCCCCTCGGTGACGGCGCGCGCGATTGTGCCTCCGGTGCTGATGCTCTCGTCGTCGGGGTGGGCGTGGAGAAAGACGAGTGTCGCCACTAGGCCTGCTTCGCCGCGCCGCTCGCGAGGCGCGCGTCCACGTCCGGCACGCCCCACTCGCGCAGGACCTCCTCCGTGTGCTGGCCCGGGTGGGCGGACGCGCGCCCGATCTGCGGGACGGTGCGCGAGAAGCGGGGCGCGGGCGCCGGCTGCATGTGCCCGTTCGCCTCCACGAACGTGCGGCGCTCCGTGTTGTGCGGGTGCGCGGCCGCCTCGCTCATGGTCAGCACGGGGGCGAAGCAGACGTCGGTCGCCTCCATGACCGCGCACCACTCGTCGCGTGTCTTCCCGCGGAACACCTCGCGCAGCCGTTCCTTCAGGCCGGGCCACATCGACTGGTCCATCTGGCGGGCGAAGTCCGGGTCGTCCTTCATGCCGGTGAGTTCCATCAGCTCGGCGTAGAACTGGGGCTCGATGGACCCGAGCGACACGTACTTGCCGTCCTTGCACTCGAACACGTCGTAGAAGTGCGCACCGGTGTCGAGCAGGTTCGTGCCGGGGGCGTCCTCGTTGAAGATGCCCATCGACTTGAACGACCAGAACATGGTCATGAGCACGGCGGCGCCGTCCACCATGGCAGTGTCCACGACCTGGCCCCTGCCCGATTTCTGCGCCTCCAGCAGCGCGCAGACGACCCCGTAGGCGAGGAACATGCCGCCGCCACCGAAGTCGCCGACCATGTTGAGCGGCGGGACCGGGGCCTCGCCCTTCCGTGCGAAGTGCGCGAGAGAGCCGGCGAGGGAGATGTAGTTGATGTCATGGCCGGCGGCCTGGGCGTACATGCCCTCCTGGCCCCAGCCGGTCATCCGGCCGAACACGAGACGCGGGTTGCGGGCGAGGCACACGTCGGGCCCCACCCCAAGGCGCTCCATCACGCCGGGGCGGAACCCCTCGATAATCGCGTCAGCCTTCTCCACGAGCTGCAGCAGCGTCTCGACGCCCTCGGAGTTCTTCAGATCGAGCGCGATGTTGCGGCGGCCGCGCAGCATGAGGTCTCCTGCGGGCTTGTCAGGCGCGGGGCCCCGCACCGACTGCGCGCGGTCGACGCGGATGACCTCGGCACCCATGTCGGCGAGCAGCATTGCCGCGAACGGACCCGGGCCGATGCCCGCAATCTCGAGAATCCTGTACCCGGTGAGTGGTCCGGCCATGTGGTTGTGTCCTCCGTTGTCAGGGGCGGCGTGCCGCCCTGGGGTTGGTTGCTGGCGTTCCGTCAGCGGTGGCTGCGGCGGACGTGCCCGCCGATGGCCTCCCGGTAGACGGGCCAGAGCGGCTCCGGCATGTCGTGGCCCATGTCGTTCAGCTTGAGCAGCACTGCGCCCGGGATGAGCTCTGCCGTGCGCTCGCCGCCGCTCGGCGTGAGGAGCGTGTCGTCGCGGCCGTGGACCACGAGCGTCGGGACGTCGAGGGCGCGCAGCATCTCCGTGCGGTCCCCCGATGCGTAGATTGCCGCCAGCTGGCGGTGCGCCCCCTCGGGGTAGAAGCTGCGGTCGTACTCCCTGGCAGCACGCGCCTTGGCCTCTGCCAGGTCGAAATGTTTCTTCGAGCCCCACACGGCCCACGTCGCGGCGCTCTCGATGTACGCCGCACGGTCGGGCGGCGGGGGCGCCAGCAGCGCGGCCAGGGCCTCGTCGGTGGGGGTCCCGTACGCAAGGTCCCCCACGGTGGACATGATCGACGTGAGGCTGATCGTGCGGTGCGGGTGCTCGATCGCGAAGGTCTGGGCGATCATGCCGCCCATCGACGCGCCGATGATGTGCGCGCGCTCCACCCCCACGGCATCGAGGACGCCGGCCGCGTCCGCTGCCATGTCGGAGAGCGTGTAGGGCACCGACGGCGGCGTCTCCCCCATCACGACGGCCGCGGTGACCTTGTCCGTCTCCGCCATGATCCCGTCAAGTTTCGTGGACAGGCCGCAGTCACGGTTGTCGAACCGGACCACGTGGAACCCGTCGTCCACGAACATCTTCATGAAGCCGTCGTGCCAGGCCGTCATCTGGGCGGTGAAGCCCATGATCCAGAGCATCGTGGGCCCGGACGGGTCCCCCATCGACTCGTACTCGATCGTGATCCCGGAGGGAAGCGTTGTCTGCGGCATGGCCCCAGTCTCCCAAACCGCAGGGCCGGGGCCCGCAACGGAGGCCAGCCCGCCCGGGCGGTCAGCCGAGGAGACGGCGTTTCTGCAGCTCGAACTCGGCGTCCGTGAGCGAGCCGCGGTCGCGCAGGGCCTCCAGACGCTCCAGTTGGTCGGCCACGTCGACCCGTGACGGGGCCGGGCGGAACGAACCCTCCCGGTAGCCCTGTAGTGCCTGGTGGATCTCGTTCTGGACCGCCATCGGCCGGGCGATGTCGGCGAACCGTTGCTTCCCGTCCTGGCCGCCCGACTCGATGAGGATGTCCCCCACGCCGATGAGGCGCTCGAAGATCGTCTGGTTGAAGTGCACGTTGTTGACGCGCTCGAGCGGGATCTCCACGCCGTTCCGCGCGACGACCCCCTCGCGGTAGATGACCCTGTGGCTGGTCAGGACGAAGTACGTGGTGCGCCACTTGACCACCTGGACGACCAGCCAGCCGCCCGCCACCACGATCGACGCGAGGCTGATGCTGCCGAGCGTGGCCTCCTGCCACCCGTCGAAGTTCGAGAGCACCGTGAGCCCGAGAATGCACACAACCACTGTGGACAACAGCGCGGGTGCGTAGTACCACCAGTGCGGGTGCAGGTCGAGGATGAGCGACTCGTCGTCGTTCAGGTTCTTCTGCGGGAACGGCATGGCAACGATGGTAGCCACCGCCTAGTTTCGTCCCGTGCGCCTCGACCCCGACGACTCGGCCCCTGCCTCTGCGGAGGAGATCGTGCAGGGTCTCGACCCTGACCAGCTGGCCGCAGTGACGGCACCAGTCGGCGTCGTGGTCGTGCGCGCGGGTGCCGGGTCGGGCAAGACCACAGTGCTCGCGCGCCGGATCGCATGGCGTGTCGCGACGGAGTCGGCATCCCCCGACCACACCCTCGCGATCACGTTCACCAGGCAGGCAGCCACCGAGATGCGCACGCGCCTGCACAGGTTCGGCATCGACGGCCAGCCGAGCGTCCACACGTTCCACGCACTCGGGCTGCGGCTGCTCACCCAGCGCGCGTCCGACACAGGCAGGCAGAAGCCCCTCGTCGCCACCGACCGGGGCGCGCTCCTGAGCCTCGCCGTCGGCAAGGACGTGAAGCAGGCCTCCCTGCCTCGCCTCGCCTCGGCCATCGACCACGCCACGGTGCGGTTGATGACGCAGCGCGCCGTCGACGACGCACTGGCAACGTCCGGGCTCCACCGGGAGATGAAGGCCGATGCCTTCAGGGCGGCAGTGGAGAAGTACGACGCGCTGAAGCGCCGGCGCGGGGTGGTGGACACGAACGACCTCATCTCGCACGTGGTGCGTGATGCGCGTGACGACAGGCGGTTCCTCGCCTCCATCCGGCACCAGTTCCGTCACGTGTCCGTGGACGAGGCACAGGACATGAACCCGCTGCAGTACGAGTTCCTCCGGCTGCTCCTCGACGACCCTGCCGACCTCTTCGTGGTGGGCGACCCGAACCAGGCGATCTACGGCTTCAACGGTGCCGACAGCTCCCTCTTCGACGACCTGCCCGGGCTCGGCACCGGTGCGCACGTGGTGACACTCCCGTCCAACTACCGATGCACGCCGCAGGTGGTCGAGGCGGCGTCCCGGCTGCTCCGCAACGCGGGTCAGCAGGTCACGGCGGTCTCGTGCAGACCGAATGGGCGCCCCGTCGTGTTCTCCGCCTGCGCCGACGAGAGGGACGAGCTGCGGACGGTGGCCGTGGAGCTCACGCGGATGCAGCAGGCATGCGGCACGTGGAACCAGCTCGCGGTCCTCGTGCGGGTGAACGCGCTCGCCGACACCGTGAGGGGCCACCTCGAGAGCTGCGGGATACCCGTGCGCTCGGGCCGCCGCGGACCCGACTGGTCGGCGGCCGTCGCCCAGGCCACCTCGCTCTCCTCCCGCGACGCACTCTCCATCTGGTCGAGTGACATCCTCGACTCCGGCGACTACGCGCCGGGTTCGGCGGAGCACGACCTCGCCGGGTACGTGCGCCGCTTCCTCGACGAGAACCGCGGGGGCAGCGTCGACGGCCGCGCCTTCGGCTCCTGGTTGCTGACGTCAGCGGACCAGCAGGATGTGAGCGGCGTGGAGGTCATGACGTTCCACGCGGCAAAGGGCCGCGAGTGGTGGGGCGTCGTCGTTGCGGCGGCGGAGACCGGGTACCTTCCGCACTCGTCTGCGCGCACCGTGGCCCAGAAGGCCGAAGAAGCTCGTCTCGGCTACGTCGCCCTCACCCGCGCGGCCACGGACCTCGTGGTCGCCTGGGCCGGCACCAGGCGCGGCCGCTCTCGGTCCCGTTCGTCGTGGCTGCCGGTGGAGGCCGAGCGCAGGCTGAGCCAGCAGGGCCCGCCCCCGGCAGTCCGCGAGCGAGCGCGGGAGGCGGCGCAGCGAGACCCGTTGGCTGACGCACTGCGCGAATGGCGCGAGACGGTCGCGCGGCGGACAGGACTGAGCGCGAACGGCATCCTTACGGACCGTCACATCAAGGAGATCGTGGGCACCAGGCCGGCGACGGTGCGCGAGCTGGCGGACGTGATCGACATGGCCTTCGCGACCCGGCACGGCGAGTCGATCCTCGCCCTTGTCAGTTCTGCTGGCCGGGCTTAGCGTCGCGGCCCTTCTGGAGGAGATGCCGCAGTTCCTCCGGCATGGAGATGAACAGGCCCTCAGCCTCGCAACAGAGCGTCGCGCCGTTGTGCAGCGTGGCATGGGTGAAGATCTTGCGGCCCTCAATCCGTTCGATCCACCCGCGCAGGCGGAGTTCCGTGAAGAGCGGGGTGGGCGCCCGGTAGGAGATCGACAGCTTGCCCGTCATCCCCGGCCGGCCCGACAGCGACTGTGCCTGGCCGAGGATCTCGTCGAAGACGCCGGCGAGGAACCCACCGTGCACGTGCCCGGGTGGCCCCTCGAACGGCTCCGTGAACGTGACGGTGCAGTGGACCGCCCCCCACTCGCCGTCATCCGGGTCGAGTCGGGCGGACATTGGCGGCGCGAGCGGGTTCATGAGCCCCATGAACGGGCTGCGGTCCATGAAGTTCGAGTTGAAGGCCCCGACGTCACGGCCGGTGGCCCGCTTCACGGCCTCGACCGCGGCCCTGACCGCGTCGATGGCCGCCTGCATGTCGTCGTCACTCGCCGTCGAGACGAACGACTCCCTGATGAGCGCCCGGGTCAGCTGCGTGAGTTCGATGCGCGCGTTGTCGGCATCCGTCAGGGGGACAGAACGCTCGTGGAACGCGGGGAAGGTGAACGTCTCCTTCTCGGTCATCCCGGGCCGATCTCCAGCAGGACGGGGGCGTGGTCGCTCGGCTTCTCGCCCTTGCGCGCGTTGCGGTCGATCGAGGACGACACGGAGCGGCTCGCCACGGACTCCGAGGCGAGGATCAGGTCGATGCGCATGCCGTGCCCCTTGTGGAAGTCGCCGCCGCGGTAGTCCCACCAACTGAACAGCTTCCCCTCGTCGTGGAACCGGCGGAAGGTGTCCGTGAGACCGAACCCGCACACCTCGGCGAGCACGTCACGCTCGGCCTGGCTGACGTGCGTCGCGCCCGCGAACTTCGACGGGTCCCACACGTCACGGTCCTCCGGGGCGATGTTGAAGTCCCCCATCACGACCACGTCCGCCGAGGCGGAGGTGTCGGCATCGAGGTGCTGGCGCAGCCTCTTCATCCACGACAACTTGTAGCGGTAGTGGTCGTGGTCGAGCTCGCGCCCGTTCGGCACGTACACCGACGAGATGCGCACACCCCCGCAGGTCGCGGTGATGATGCGGGCCTCTGTGTCCTGTTCGACCCCCGGGGCGAAATTGGGCATGACACCGTCCAGCCCGACGCGCGAGAGGATCGCCACCCCGTTCCACTGCCCCTGGCCGAAGTGCGCGCTCTCGTACCCGAGCGCGGCCATCTCGGCCGTGGGGAACTTGTCGTTGGCCAGCTTGGTCTCCTGCATGCACAGGACGTCCGGTGTTGTCTCCGTCAGCCACTGCTCCACGCGCGGCATGCGCGCACGGAGAGAGTTGACGTTCCAGGTGGCGATCAGCACGGGAGTGACCGTAGTGGTCGACGCGACCGCAGCCGAAGACGTGCGCTCAGGCCTTCTTGGCGACGGCCTTCTTCGCAGGGGCCTTCTTCGCGGGTGCGTCCTTGGGTGCAGCCGCCTTCTTCGCGACGGCCTTCTTGGCGGGTGCTGCCTTCTTCGCGGGCGCGTCCTTTGCTGCGGCAGCCTTCTTGGCGGGTGCAGCCTTCCTCGTTGCCGTCTTCTTCGCCCGCTCCGGCCTCTTCACCTCACTGACACCGGGCACCGCCAGGTCGACGGAGCGGCGCGAGGGCGTGTACGAGACGATGACAAGGTCCATCTCCTCGCCCATCTTGAACTTCTCCCGCGCGCTGCGCGGCGGGGGTGCCGACATGTTGCGGATCGGCACGTACCCGCTGATGTCGCCGATCTTCACTGTCATCCCGTTCGCCGCGTAGCCGTCGACCACGGCGTGGACGGTGCTGCCCACGGGGTGCTTCTCCACGAACCCGAGATAGGGCATCACCGCGTTGATCATCTTCTCGCGCGCGCCGGGGGGCGGCGTCTTCGGCACCGGCATCGGCTTGCGCGCCTCCGGGCTGGGGGTGTGCTCCTTCGTGACGACCTTGCCGGACCTGACGGCCTTGCGGCTTGTCTCTCCCCGGGCCGGGACGCGGCCGACGAAGACCCAGCCGACATGGGGCACCGGCTTCCCGCCGATGAGCCTGCCCTCGTCGAACAGCCACTTGTACTTGCCGTGGAACTCCTGGAAGCTGTCGTTAGAGAGGATCGTGGCCTTCGCCTTCTCCGCGATGGCGAGGATGAACGCGTCGCCGCGGCCGATGGCACCTGCCGGCGGGGCCACCAGTTCGTTGTGCTCGATCGCCTTGTTGAACTCGGCGACCTCCTTCTTGGCGATGCGGTGGCCGAACGTGGCGTCCACGACGACAGTGATCTTGGCCGTCGGGTACTCCTTGATGAAGGCGGTCACTGCCTCGTGCAACTGGGCGAGGCTGGGGGCGGAACGGCCCTCGGTGGCGATGTTGGAGCCGTCGACGATGATGTGCTTGGTCACCCCGACAGTCAACCACCCGACCGCCTCCTTCTGCGGGACGAGACCCGTCTAGCCTCGACCCCGTGCCGAACAAGCCCATCCGCGCCGTTCTCTGGGACTTCGGGGGCGTCATCCTGTCCAGCCCGTTCGAGGCCTTCAACCGTTACGAGGACGCGAACGGCCTGCCGAGAGACATCATCAGGCGGGTGAACGCGACGGACCCCCACACAAATGCGTGGGCACGCCTGGAGCGCAGCGACATCTCCCCTGCCGAGTTCGACACCCTCTTTGCCGACGAGAGCGCGGCAGTCGGGCACCGCATCCCCGGTGCCGACGTGCTGGCACTTCTCTCCGGCGACGTGCGCCCCGCCATGGTTGCCGCCCTCGACTCCGTGATCGCGGCCGGCTACCTCACGGCGTGCCTCACGAACAACGTGGTATCCACGGCGGAGCCGGCGAACGACCGCCAGGCCGAGGTGCGCGCGGTCATGGCCCGCTTCCACCACGTGGTCGAGAGCAGCAAGGTGGGCTGTCGCAAGCCGGAGCCGCGCTTCTACAAGATCGCGTGCGCGCTCCTCTCGGTGTCACCGGACGAGTGCGTGTTCCTTGATGACCTCGGCATCAACCTCAAGCCTGCAGCGGCGATGGGCATGCGCACCATCAAGGTGGGCGACCCGGCCGCCGCGCTAGCCGAACTGTCAGGCCATCTCGACCTGCAGTTCGGCTAGGCACTGCCCGGGGTCAGAGGCCCCGGAAGGTCTCGTCCATGAGGTCCGCGAGCTCCTGGTCCGAGATCGCCTTCGACCCCGTCGCCGGGCTGCCGGACTCCACGCGCGCCACGTGGCGCAGGTCGTAGCCGCGCTCCTTCACGCGCCAGATGCGGTGCTCGACGAAGTGCCAGGGTCCCATGTTCTCCGGCTCCTCCTGGAGCCACACGATCTCCTTGGCGTTCGGGTAGCGGGTCAGCATCTCGTTGATCTGCGCCAGCGGGAACGGGTACAACTGCTCCACCCGGATGACGGCGACGGGGGCGCCGCGCTTCGTGCGCTCCGCCATGGCGTCCCACGCCACCTTGCCGCTGCAGAGCACGACCCGGCCCACCGACGACCTGTCCGTGACGGTGTGGTCGTCGAGGACCTCCTGGAAGGAGCCCCCGGTGAAGTCCTCGATCCGCGAGCGGCTCTCCTTCATGCGCAGGGGTGCCTTCGGCGTGAAGATCACGAGGGGCTTGCGGATGTCGCGGTGGAGCTGGCGGCGCA
Source organism: Actinomycetota bacterium (assembly GCA_046091825.1). Lineage (GTDB taxonomy): Bacteria > Actinomycetota > Acidimicrobiia > Acidimicrobiales > Ilumatobacteraceae > UBA2093. The sequence goes on from JBJTCK010000117.1 coordinate 20,463, forward strand.
GCACGTGGAAGTACTGGGCGGCCGTGGTGGCGTTCACCACCTGGATGTTGTCCTCCGCGCAGGCCTGCAGGAAGCGCTCGATGCGGGCGCTCGAGTGCTCGGGACCCTGGCCCTCGTACCCGTGGGGCAGCAGCATCACGAGACCGTTCTGCTGCTTCCACTTGTCCTCGGCGGCGACGATGTACTGGTCGATCACGATCTGGGCGCCGTTCACGAAGTCGCCGAACTGTCCCTCCCACATGACGAGGGCGTTGCGGTTCGCGTGCGCGTAGCCGTACTCGAATGCGAGCGTGGCGTACTCGGACAGCAGCGAGTCGTACACCCAGAAGTACCCCGACGCACCTGCCAGGTCCCGGAGAGGGAGCCACGGGCGGGCTGTCTCGTAGTCGACTAGTGATGCGTGACGCTGGCTGAACGTGCCGCGGCGGGAGTCCTCGCCGGCAAGGCGCACGTCGAAGCCCTCGACGATGAGCGACCCGAACGCGAGCGCCTCGCCCACGGCCCACTCAACGTCACCGTCGTTCTCGTACTGCTTCACGCGCTGCTCGAACTGGCGCACCAGCTTCGGGTGCGGGTTGAAGCCCTCCGGGTAGTTCGTGAGCTGGCGGAAGATTCTGTCCAGGTCAGCCCGACTGATCGCCGTGTCCACGTGCGGGAGGACACCGACGGGCGCGGGCGGGCGGGCCGCCTTCACCTTGGCCGGCGCGTTGGCGCGCGCCTCGTCGAGTGCCGTCTGCAGCTTCTTCTGATAGTCCACCAGCGCCTGCTCGGCCGTCTCCATGGAGATGTCGCCCCGCTTCACCAGGCTCTCCACGTACATCTTGCGCACCGGGCGCTTCTCCGCGATCGCCTTGTACATGAGCGGCTGGGTGTAACTGGGGTCGTCCCCCTCGTTGTGGCCGTGGAGCCGGGAGCACACCAGGTCGCTGACCACGTCCTTGTGGAACCGCTCGCGGATCGAGGACTTCACCGGGGGCTCCTTCCAGGAGGTCCTCGAC
>JBJTCK010000118.1:0-7779 GCA_046091825.1 Actinomycetota bacterium
TGCCGGCGCCGTCACCCTTCTGTGCGGGTGCTGCGGCCTTCTGCGCGGGCGCGGGGCGCGTGTCGCCGATCTGGGGCTTGCGCACGAGCGCCTGCTCCGGGGGCGGCAACGGCGGGGGCGGCAGCGAGCAGCGCGGCGGAAGCGACCAGCGCAGCCGCGAGGCGATCGAGGCCGAAATCATCGAGAAGCGCCGCGGGCGCGAGCGGGATGGCCGTCCGGTCGGCCGCTACATGATGTGCGTCCAGGTCCGCGACGGGGTCACCCAGGTGGCCGTGCTCGAGGGCCGCAGCCTGATCGAGCACTACGTCAGCAGGCCGGCCGACGACATCAGCCAGATCCACGGGAACATCTACCTCGGCCGCGTGCAGAACGTGCTCCCCGGCATGGAGGCGGCCTTCGTGGACATCGGCACCCCGAAGAACGCCGTCCTCTACCGCGGCGACGTCCAGTACGACAAGGAGGACGTCGACACCCCCGCCGGCGACGCGCGCATCGAGCAGATCCTGCACTCCAAGCAGATGATCCTGTGCCAGGTCACGAAGAACCCGATCGGCGCGAAGGGGGCCCGCCTCACCCAGGAGGTCTCGCTCCCGGGGCGGTTCGTCGTCCTCATCCCCAACTCGAAGACGTACGGCATCTCGAAGCGCCTCACGGACGCTGAGCGTCGCCGTCTCCGCGGGATCCTCGACCGGGTGAAGCCGGCCGAGCACGGTGTGATCCTGCGCACCGCCGCTGAGCACGCCACGGAACAGGAGCTGACGGCCGACATGACCCGCCTGCTCGACGAGTGGGCGCGCATCGAGGCCGCCCAGAAGAAGTCCAGCGGCCCCACCCTGCTCTACCGCGAGCCCGAACTGGCCGTGCGCGTGATCCGCGAGGAGTTCAACGCCGACTACCGCGGCGTGATGATCGACGACAGGGAGCTGTACGAGGAGGTCAAGAGCTACGTCTCGGACTTCAACCCGGAGCTCGCCGACCGCGTCACGTACTACGACAGGGACGCAGAGGGCCTGTCCCTCTTCGAGAACCAGCACGTCCACGAGCAGCTGCACAAGGCCCTCGACCGGAAGGTGTGGCTGCCGTCGGGCGGTTCGCTCATCATCGAGCACACCGAGGCCCTCACCGTCATCGACGTGAACACCGGCAAGAACGTCGGCACCAACAACCTCGAGCAGACCGTCTTCCAGAACAACCTGGAGGCCGCCCAGGAGGTGGCCCACCAGCTGCGCCTGCGCGACATCGGCGGCATCATCGTGATCGACTTCATCGACATGGAGATCAAGGACAACCGCAAGAGGGTCGTCGAGTCCTTCCGCCATGCCCTGGCCAGGGACAAGACCCGCACCCAGGTGTTCGAGATCTCGGAGCTGGGTCTCGTGGAGATGACCCGCAAGCGCATCGGGGAGGGTCTCCTCACCTCGTTCGCCGGCCAGTGCCCCGAGTGCCACGGGCGGGGCGTCAACATCGATTTCGGTCTCCTCGACTGACAATTGCCCGAAAATAGGGGTCCCGGCCGATTGTCCGGCACCCATTCCGGAGATAAAGTTTGAACCCGCTATGTACGCAGTGATCGCATCAGGTGGCAAGCAGGAGAGGGTCGCCCAGGGTCAGCAGATCCAGGTCGAGCTCCTCCATGTTGAGGACGGTTCCGAGGTCACCCTCACCCCCGTTCTCGTCGTCGACGGAGCCACCGTCCTCTCCACCCCCGACCAGCTCAAGGGCGCATCCGTGAAGGGCCGCGTCGTCGGCACCGCCAAGGGCCCCAAGATCAACGGCTTCACCTACAAGCGCCGCACCAACCAGCGCCGCAAGTACGGCCACCGCCAGCAGTACTCCGTCGTCGAGATCACCTCCATCGCGAAAGGCTGACATCAGATGTCAAAGACAAAGGGCGGCGGGTCAACCCGCAACGGCCGCGACTCGAACGCACAGCGCCTCGGCGTGAAGGTGTTCGACGGCACGGCGATCACCGCAGGCACGATCATCATCCGTCAGCGCGGCACCAAGACGCACCCGGGCAAGAACGTGGGCATCGGCAAGGACGACACGCTGTTCGCCCTGGTCGACGGCAGCGTCAAGTTCGGCGAGCGCCGCGGTCGCAAGGTCGTGGACGTCCTGCCAGTGTCCTGACCGGGCCCACACCTGCAGACGGCGCGCCTCCGGGCGCGCTTTTTGCTTTTCCGCGGGACGCCCGGTGGGTCAGCCCGAGAGGAGCGTGTCGATCCCCTGGGGCAGCCTGTCCGCGGGGTAGCGGAGCAGTGTGACGGCCTGGCGGCACGCGAACCTGTCGGTCATGCCGCCGACGTAGGCGACGGCCGCGTGCGCGGCACCGTCGGTGCCGGAATCGAGCGAGCCGTCGGCGCGCCCGGGCAGCAGGTGCGGCGAGGCGACGTAGGCATCCACGAGCGCGCGGAGCATGTCGATCACGGCGGTGGCCTGCGCGCGCGACTCGGCGCGGTGGTAGATGGACTCGTAGTTGAACCGGCGGAAGGACGCGAGTGCCTCGGCGGTGTCGGGGACCATGCCGATGCGCCCGGTCTGCGCGGTGGCCTCGATCATGGCCGTGATGAGCGCACCCAGTTGCTCCCGTCTGGTGGTCCCGCAGCGAGCGCTCACGACTGCCGGCAGATCGGACGGGGAGACGATGCCCGCGTGCACGGCGTCCTCGTAGTCGTGGCAGACGTAGGCGATGCGGTCGGCCCAGCTGACCACTTCTCCCTCGGGTGTGCGGGGTGCGGGCCGCGACCAGCTGTGGTTGCGGATGCCGTCAAGCGTCTCGTGGCACAGGTTGAGCTGCGCGAGGGCGACGTCGGCGCCCCACACCGCGTGGTCGTAACCGCCGTCGATGTACGGGGCGAGGGCATCTTCGCTGGCGTGGCCGCCCGGGCCGTGGCCGCAGTCATGACCCAGTGCGATCGCCTCGGTGAGCGCCACGTTCAGGCGCAGCACCCTGGCCACCGACACGGCCACCTGGGCGACCTCGAGTGCGTGCGTGAGGCGCGTGCGCTGGTGGTCATCCGGGAAGACGAACACCTGCGTCTTTCCGGCCAGGCGCCGGAAGGAGGCCGCATGGAGGATGCGGTCACGGTCGCGCTCGAAACAGGTGCGGTAGGGATCGGGATCCTCGGGTGCATCACGGGTGCCCGCACCGGTGGCGCGCGTGGCGAGCGGGGCCATCTCGCGGTCGGCGGCTTCCTCGCGGTGGTGCCGGTCGGCCACGTCGCGCGTGCCGATGCCGGCCCATGAGTCGGCATGGGCCACGGTGATGCCTTCGGTGGAGGCACTGCCCGACATGGTCGAGACCCACGTGTCGCTGCGTTCGGAGGGTGCGGCGGGGGGAGTCTCCACGCGCAGAATCGTAGGTGAGTGGTGTGTCCCGCCCCGGGAGGCTTCCGGAGGCTGCAAAGGACCACGGGTAGCCTTCACGGGTCCCTATGAGTGCGTTCGTCGACGAAGCCCAACTGAACGTGCGCGGTGGTGACGGCGGGGCGGGCTGCGTGAGTTTCCGCCGTGAGGGCCCCGTGGCGCTGGGCGGGCCGAACGGCGGCGACGGGGGGAAGGGCGGCGACGTGTGGCTCGTTGCCGACCGCAACGTGGCGTCGCTCCTCGCATTCCGCGACCATCCTCACCGTCGCGCCGCGAACGGCGTGCACGGCAAGGGCAAGGACCTGCACGGCCGTCGCGGCGAGGACACCGAGATCCACGTCCCCGAGGGGACCGTCGCCCGTGACATGTACACGGGGGAGATCCTCGCCGACCTCGTGAACCACGGGGACAGGTGGCTGGCGGCCACCGGGGGGCGCGGGGGCCGGGGCAATGCCAAGTTCCTCAACAACAAGCGGCGCGCACCTTCCTTCGCCGAGCAGGGCGAGGAGGGAGCCGAGAGGTGGCTCGGCCTGGAGCTGAAGCTGATGGCGGACGTGGCGCTGGTCGGGTTCCCGAATGCGGGCAAGTCCACGTTCATCAGCACGGTCTCTGCCGCTAAGCCGAAGGTCGCGAACTACCCATTCACCACGCTCGAGCCGCACCTCGGTGTCGTCCGCGTGGACGACGCGACGGAGTTCGTGATGGCGGACATCCCGGGGCTCATCGAGGGAGCCAGCGAGGGACGGGGTCTCGGCCACCAGTTCCTGCGCCATGTCGAGCGCGCCCGGGTGCTGTGCTACCTGATCGACCTCGTCGCCCTCGACGGAGTGCCGCCGGCGGAGCAACTCCGCATCCTCCAGCACGAGGTGGGCAACTACCGGCCGGAACTACTCGAGCGCCCGTTCCTCATCGTCGGCACGAAGACCGACAGTGCCACCGCCGAGACGATGGAGGCATGGCCCCACGCGTCCATGTCGTCCGTCACCAGGCACAACGTCAGCCGCATCGTCGGCGAGCTCGCGGCGCTGGTGGCAAGAGCCCGGCGCGAGGAGCCGGTGGGGGAGTCCACGATCATCATGCGGCCGGAACCGTCCCATGCGTGGGTGGAGCAGCTGGGGGAGAACGAGTTCCGTGTCCACGGCAGGGACGCCGAGCGCGTGGTGGCACTGAACGACGTGACCTCCCCGGAGGCGCTCAACTACATCGACGACCGACTCGCCAAGCTGGGCGTGCCCCGTCTGCTGTCCCGGGCGGGCGTGCGCGAGGGCGACGTCGTGTGGATCTCGGAATTCAGTTTCGAATTCGTGCCGGAAGTGTGAACCTGTGGCCATGCGTGTCGTCGTCAAGGTCGGGAGTTCCTCGCTCACGGACGAGGCGGGTCACCTGCGCCTCGAGGTCATCGACGCCGTGGTCGGCCAGATCGCGGCCGTCCGCGCGCTCGGGCACGAGGTGGTCCTCGTCACCTCCGGGGCGGTCGCATCCGGCGTCGCAGGTCTGGGGCTGGCCGCGCGCCCGGCCGACGTCCTCTCCCTGCAGGCGCTCTCTGCTGTCGGCCAGCCGCGACTGATGGCCGCATACGGGGCCTCGTTCGCCTCGCACTCCCTGGTGACTGCACAGGTGCTGCTCGTCCCGCACGACTTCGTGGACAGGCAGCAGTACCTCCACGCACGGGCGACGCTCGGCAGGCTGCTCGAGTACGGGTGCGTCCCCGTCATCAACGAGAACGACGCGATCGCGAACAACGAGATCCGTTACGGGGACAACGACCACCTGGCGGCCCTCGTTGCCCACCTGGTGTCCGCCGACATGCTCGTGCTGCTCACCGACACCGACGGCCTCTACACGGACGACCCGCGCACGAACCCCGGCGCGCGGCGCGTCGCGCACGTGGCGGCGGACGACCCGCTCCTCAGCGTGACCGCCACGGAGAAAGGATCCGACCGCGGGAGCGGAGGCATGGCGTCGAAGCTCGCCTCGGCGCGGATTGCCTCGTGGTCCGGCGTGACTGCTGTGATCGCCGCCGCGACCCGCGAGGGGGCCGTGGTGGCGGCCGTCGGGGGGGACGACTCCATGGGGACGCGGTTCGAGCCGCACGACCGGAACCTGTCGGCCCGCAAGCTCTGGATCGCATTTGCGTCAGAGGCAGAGGGCACCGTGACTGTGGACACCGGCGCGCGTGACGCGCTCACCGGTCGCGGGACCTCGCTCCTTCCCGCAGGCGTGGTGTCGTGTAGCGGCACGTTCGAGGCGGGCGCCACCATCGAGATTCTCGACCCGGCCGGGACGGTGGTCGCACGCGGGATGAGCACGATGTCGTCCGTGCAGGTGGCAGGGGCCGCGGGGAAGAGGACCGCCGACCTTGACCCCTCGTGGCCGGTCGAGGTCGTCCACCGCGACGACCTCGTCGTCCTCGTCTAGACCCCGCCCCGGGCCGGCCCGTCCTAGGCGTCTGCGCCGACGTCGGTCGACCGGCGCGGCAGCAACGACTTGAGGTCGTGCATCTCCGGCACCCGCACCAGGTACAGGCCGACCACGTACGTGGCCAGCCCGGCGAGGACCGCAAGGAACAGTTCCGCCGACTGTGTGAAGCCCGAACGTGCCTCCAGCACCGTCGGTATCGCCCACACGACCGCACCCATCGCGGCGGACACCGAGACGGTCTTGGCGGCGATCGCGGCGAGCCTGGGCCAGTCGATGGCGCCGTGCTTGGTGTGCAGCACCCACAGGACGAGGACCGACGCGACCAGGTACGAGATCCCGAACGCGAGGCCGAGCCCGAGCACCTCGTGGCGCCCGACGAGGGTCACGGCGAGAACGATGTTGAGCGCGTTCTGGAACATGTTGATGAAGAAGGGCGTCCGCGTGTCCTCGTGCGCGTAGAAGCCGCGCAGAGCGAAGATGTACACGGAGAAACCCGCCAGGCCGACAGCGAGCCCGGCGAGCGCTCTGGCCGTGTTCTCGGATGCCGACGAACTGAAGTGGCCGTGCTCGAGGAGGGTCACGATGATCGGCTTCGAGAGGATCACCATGGCCACCGAGGACGGGACCGTGAGGATGAGGATCCACCGCACGCCGGAGGTGACCCAGTCGCGGAACCCGCCGGTGTCGGCGGCACGCACGCGCCGGACGAGCTCCGGCACGAATGTCGTCGCGATGGAGATGGCGAGGAGGCCGTGGGGGAGGAGGAAGAAGGTGTATGCCTTCGAGTAGGCGTCCTGGTTGCCGCTGCCGGGGCGGGCGAGGTTCTTCACCACGATGAGCGCCACCTGGTTGGTGACGACGTACCCGAACGTCCACGTCGAGAGCTTCACCATCGTGCGCACCGCAGGGTGGGAGAAGTCGGGGCGGAAGCGGAACGGGATGTCCGCGCGCCGCATGGCGGGGATGAGAACCAGGCCCATGGCCATGACCCCGCCAGTGGCCGACATGGTGAACAGCCAGAAGAACGTCCGGTCGTTGAAGGCGTCCTGCAGCTTCGGGGTCCCGTCCCGCGTGAAGGGGATGAGGACCAACAACGTGATCGTGACCACGTTCGACAGCACGGGTGCCCACGCGGCCGCGAAGAACTTCCGGCGCGAGTTCAGCAGCGCCGAACCGATAGCGGTGAGCCCGTAGAAGAAGATCTGCACCAGGAAGACCCGGGACATCATGGTGCCGGCGCGCCTGAACGTCTCAGGGTTCACTGCCGGGCTGGGGTGCAGCGAGAAGAGCCGGAAGATGAGCGGCGCCGCGAGGACGGCGAGAACCGTGGCCACGGCGAGAACGATGAGGGACGCGGAGACGACCGCATCCGTGGCCTCGTCGTCCTCGTCCTCAGCGAACCGAGTGAAGAGGGGGACGAGGCTCGCCGCGAGCAGTCCGCCGACGAGCAATTCGTAAATGCTGTTCGGGCTGTTGTTCGCGCCGTCGAACGCGTCGGCGAGGGCGGTCTGGCCGATGATCACCCCGAACACGACGACCCGGAGCAGACCGGTGAGCCGCGACATCGCGGTACCGATGGCCACCACGAGCGTGTCCCTGAACATTTCCCCGAGAATACGGCAGCAGCCCCCGTCCCGCATGGTGCGGTCGAGACGTGTTCGTCCTACGTTCATCCCGATGAGGAGACCGGTGCGGGCGCAAAGTAGGTTGGGGCGCTTATGGGCAATCGCTTCGAATCAGTGCAGGAAGTCCGCGAAGGACTGAAGAAGGTCAACTACCTCGCGGACGAGGGCATTGCAGGCGTCGCCTACCTGGCCGACCGCCTGGGCAAGCCGGTCCTGGTCGAGGGCCCGGCCGGCACGGGCAAGACCCAGCTCGCCAAGTCCGTTGCCGAGCTGACGGGGGCGCGGCTCATCCGCCTCCAGTGCTATGAGGGCCTCGACGAGTCGAAGGCGCTCTACGAATGGAACTACAAGAAGCAGTTGCTGCGCA
>JBJTCK010000119.1:0-10772 GCA_046091825.1 Actinomycetota bacterium
TCGAGACCTCGCCGCTCGCGGGTGACGGCAACATCCTCATCGTCGACCCGGCGGTGGAGAAGGAGACCATCGCGGACGTCACCGCATGGCGGACGTCGCGTGATGCCTCGTCCGTGGAGGCCGCCCTGCAGGACCTGCGACGGGCCGCAGAGGACGGCTCCAACATCATGGAGCCCTCCATCGCGCTCGCGCAGGCCGGCGGCACGACCGGCGAGTGGGCGGGTGTCCTACGCGAGGTCTTCGGCGAGTTCCGGGCGCCCACGGGCGTCAACGCCGCCGTCGGGCGCCGCACGAACGAGCTTGCGGGCGTGGCTGACTTTGTGAGGGCCATGCCCGGCGGCCCGCCGCGCTTCCTCGTGGCCAAGCCCGGTCTCGACGGGCACAGCAACGGAGCAGAGCAGATTGCCGTTGCCGCGCGGGATGCCGGGATGGAGGTCGTCTACAGCGGCATCCGCCTGACCCCCGAGCAGATCGTGGCGAGCGCGCGCGACGAGGACCCCGACGTGGTCGGGCTGTCGATCCTGTCGGGCTCCCACATGGAGCTCGTGCCGGAGGTGGTGGACATGCTGCGGGCCGAGGGTGTTGATGCCCCGGTCATCGTGGGAGGCATCATCCCCGAGGAGGACCGCGACCGTCTCCGTGCCCGCGGGGTCTCCGCCGTCTACACCCCGAAGGACTTCGACATCGCGCGCATCATGCGCGAGGTCGCCGAGCTGGCCGCCGGGCACCGCGGGTCCTGACGGCGGGAACATCCGTGTGCCCGCAGAGGTTGCACCCCGCATGAGCATCTACGCAACCCCCATCGCCCATCTCGACGGCCATCCGAACGCACTCGCTGCTGTCGACGGCAAGGTCACCCTCGTCGTGAACGTGGCCAGCAAGTGCGGCCTGACCCCGCAGTACGAGGGACTCGAGGCGCTGCAGAAGAAGTACGCCGAGCGCGGCTTCAGCGTGCTCGGGGTGCCGTGCAACCAGTTCAAGGGCCAGGAGCCCGGCAGCGCCGAGGAGATCCAGACGTTCTGCAGCACCACGTACGGCGTCACCTTCCCGCTGACCGAGAAGGTCGACGTGAACGGCGACGGGCGGCACCCGCTCTACACGGCGCTCACCCCCCGTCGCCGACGCCGAAGGCGCGAGCGGCGACATCCGCTGGAACTTCGAGAAGTTCCTGGTCGGCCGCGACGGTTCCGTCCTCGCGCGCTTCAGCCCGATGGTGTCGCCTGATGCTCCCGAGGTTGCCGCCGCCATCGAAGCGGCGCTCTAGTCACTGTGCGCGTTCGCGCGCGATGAACGAGTCCAGTGCGGGACCGCTCTCGAAGCTGGTGATCAGCGCGTAGCGCGGGAAGTCGTGGTTGTGCACGACAACGTGCCAGAGCCGCTGCGTGTCCACCACGAACCGGGAGCCCCGCGAGAGCGGAACCCGGCGCTCGGTTGCAGGGTCCGGGAGACCGTCAGGCCCGTTGTCCATCAGCAACATGTAGCTGTCGGGGCTGTCGGTCAGCTCCAGCCAGGAGCGCACGACCCAGCCCTCGTTGTCGGGGTTGAAGCGGTTGTTGTCGTCGCGATGGATGCTGCGTATCGCCTGGTCACGGTCCTGCGGCTCCAGCTTGATGATGCGGACGCGGCCGTAGTTGGCTCCCACGGAGGACACGTACTCCTTCAGCGTCGGGGCGAGTGCCGCGTTCGACGTCCAGATGGCGTCCTTGTCTGTCTTGCCCTTGTCCCAGAAGCCGCGGCAGTCCAGCTGGCCGTCGGCAGACGCGAGCGGCGCGAAGTTGGTGTCGCCGCCGCTCTTCCAGTCGAAGTACTCGAGCGACTCCCACTCCGGCGCGGGCACCTCGAACGGTGCCTTCTTCAACCCGACAAAGCCGGTGCCGGCCAGGCAGTCGAGCCGTGGGTGCGGCGTGCGCAACGGGATCGCGACCGACCAGTGCTCCTGAGTGGGCCAGAACGTTGCTGCCATAAACTCAGTGTATGTAGCCGCGCACGCGCCGCCGGGTCACGGTGGCATCGTGGTGGTCGCGCCGATCGGCACGAAACCGTTGCTGGGCGGGAGCTTCAGCTCCGTTCCCGCAGGCACGCGGTCGGGGTTCTTGATCCTGTTGATCTCGACCAGCGCAGGAGCGGAGAGGTTGAACTTCATGGCGATGCCGAACAGGGACTCACCCGGCTGCACCACATAGGTGCGCAGCGGCCCCGTCGTGGTGGTCGGACCGGAGGATGTGGTGGTGACCGCCTCGGTGCCGTCTTGCTTGGTGGACTCGCCCGAGCCGCCGTCGGTGAGCAAGGAGGAGATCACCGCGAGGAACGCGAACACACAGGTGCCCCACAGCAGGTACACGTGGAGCCGGGTGCGCAGGAACACTGGTCCCATGTTAGGTGTGACGCCTCAACCATGTGTCCCATGACGGAGTGAGAGGCGCAAGCACCTAACCTTGCCCCGCGATGAGTGACCAACCGGACGAGAGAAGCTTCCCCGGGGCCCGCAGGCCCGACAGGACCCGCCGCCACGATGCGGCCGGGATCGGGATCTCTGTCTACGAATGGGGCAAGGAGACCGACCCCGTCCTCTTCCTCGTGCACGGCGGAAGCGACTTTGCCCGCACTTTCGACGTCTTTGCCCCCCTGCTGGCCGCGGGCGGCTGGAGAGTCGTGTCGTGGGACCACCGTGGGCACGGCGCGAGCGACCATGCCGCCCTGTACGGCTGGGACGCCGACATCCGTGACGCCCTCTCGGTGATGGCCTCGGTCACCGACGGGCCCGCGCCAGTCGTCGGTCACTCCAAGGGCGGGGCGCTCATGCTGCAGCTCTGTGACGGGTCGCCGTACCGCATCTCTCGGATGGTGAACATCGACGGGATGCCGAGCAAGCGCCGCATGCCCGACGTGCCGGACCACGACCAGTCGCGCATGCTCGCGAACGAGATCGGCGGCTGGCTCGACTTCCGTCACGAGGCAGGGTCGTCCATCCGCAAGCCGGGCACGCTCGAGGAGCTCGCCCAGCGCCGCGGACGGATGAACCCGCGCCTCACCAAGGAGTGGCTGGAGTACCTCGTGAGCGTCGGAGCACAGCGCAGCGACGACGGGTGGCGGTGGACGCTCGACCCGAGCATGCGGTTCGGTGGATTCGGCCCGTGGAGGCCGGAGTGGAGCTCGTTGCGCATGGCTGCACTCACCGTTCCGTTCCTCGGCTTCCTCGGCACCGTCGACGAACCGATGGGCTGGGGAGCAAGGGCGCGTGACGTGAAGCCCTGGCTGCCGGCCGGCGGACGGCTCGAGGTCCTCGACGGGGTCGGGCACTTCATCCACATCGAGGAGCCGGACCACGTGGCGAGCGCCGTCCTGGAGTTCCTGTCATGAGCGTGCCGGAGACCGTCCTCCTGCCCCACAACAAGGTCACGCTCGCGCTGCACCGCGTCAAGGACGGCAATGGCCGCCCTCTCCTGCTGCTCCATGGGCTGGGCGAGGATGCCGCCCGCATGGGCACGATCGACATCACGTGGGAGGGCCCCGTCTGGGCGCTCGACTTCACGGGGCACGGGCAGTCCTCGGTCCCCATGGGCGGTGGCTATTCGTGTGAGATCCTCATGGCCGACGTCGACGTCGCACTGCGGCACATCGGTGAGTCCACGGTGCTCGGGCGTGGCATCGGCGGGTACGTGGCTTTCCTGATCGCGGGCGCCCGGCCGTCACTCGTCCGCGGGGCAGTCATCACCGACGGGCCCGGCCTTGCGGGCGGCCCCGTCCATGTCAGTTCGACGGCGGAGATCGCCGCCGCTGCGCGTTCTGGTCCGGCTCCCGACCCGTGGGCCATCATCGAGCTGTCCCGTGACGCCCGCCCGGCGAACTACGCGCTCACGTTCCTGCGTCTCGCGATGCACGAGTCCGGCCTGGACGAGCCGGTCACGAGCTGTGCCCGGGTCACCCCGCCGTGGCTGGAGGCGATCACGCCCGAGGCCGGCGTGCTGACCGGCGTCTCCGTGCAGGAGGCGCTGGACATCTACGCGGCGTCCTAGTAGTCCCTGCTCGTCACCCTGTGGGCGATCGCCCGCAATTCCTCGACGGCATCGAGAGGAAAGTCGTGATGCTCGATCAGCCCCAGTGCCTTGTCGCGGAACCCAGTGATGTCGTTCTCGACGACCCGCAGGCCGCCGGTGTCGATAATCACCTGCTGGATTTCAGCTATCTCATTGTCCGACAGGTCCGGGGAACCGACACGTGCGAGCACGGCTTGCTGCGCCGCATCGGCACGCACGAGGGACTGGGCGATGAGCATCGTGGTCTTGCCCTCGCGGAGGTCGTCACCCACCGGCTTGCCGGTGACTTCCTGGTGCCCGAACACCCCGAGCACGTCGTCACGCAACTGGAACGCGATCCCCAGCAGTTCTCCGAAGGTGCCCAGGCTGTCGCTCACCCATTCCTCGTCAGGCCCTGCCGCTGCTGCCGCACCCATCCGCAACGGTCTCTCCACGGTGTACTTGGCGGTCTTCATCCCCATCACCAGCAGAACTCTGTCCGGTTCGAGGTCCCGCGACGCCGCTCCGAGGAGGTCCATGTACTGCCCGAGGTTCACTTCGATGCGCACTCTCGTCCACTGCTTGCGGGCCGCCGCGTTCACTTCCCCCAGCGCCGCGTCCGCCATGGCGAGGGTGATGTTGCCTGCGAGCACGGCCGCACCCTCGGATATGCGCCGCTCCTCCCCGGACCAGCCCTTCTCGCGGTGGTCCCGGGCGACACGGACGTGCGTGGTGTCGGCACCGCGGCGCGTGGCGGCACCGTCGATCACGTCGTCGTGGACCAGTGCGGACACGTGCAGCAGCTCGAGCGCCGCACCGACGTTCACCGCCGTCTGTGCGCACGGCTCTCCCCCGGCAGCAATCCAGCCGAGGTGCGCGAGCTCCGGCCTCACGCGCTTCCCCCCGGCCGTCACCAGTCGGTTGATCTCGTCCAGCACCCACTCGACATGCCCGTCGAGGTGCCCGTAGTGGTCCCGCTCGCGCCCGACGACACGGACGAGTCGCTCGTCAACAAGCGAGGTGAACCGGACCGAGTCGATCACTCGTCATCATCCTCGTCGTAGTCCTCGTCATCATCGCCATAGTCGTCTTCGCCGTCATCATCTTCGTCCGCATCGTCGTAATCGCCGTCATCCTCGGGCAGACCCGCGACGAGCTCGTCGATGGTCGCCTGTGCGGCCGTGATGCGCGAGGTGCACCACTCCACCAGGAACGACGCCCGCTGCACCTTGACAGAGAGGACATCCACGTCCACACTGGCGGAGTCGAGTTCACGGAGGATTCCCTCCAGTTCGGACATCGCCTCGGCGTAGCCCTTCGGCTCCCCTGCGGGGGTCTTCTTGCTGCTCATCGGTTCGTCTCCTCCACCGTGCTCGTGATGGCCCCGTCGGCCACCAGTGTCGCGATCGTGTCGCCGGCCGCGACGTCCGCGACGGAGCGCACCACCGTGCCGTCCGCCGTGCGGGTGATCGACCACCCGCGCGCCATGGTGACGGCCGGGTCGAGCCCGCGGACCATGACGGCGTGCATCGCGACCCGTTGCTGCTCGCGCTCCAGTGCGGTGCGCGTCCGCGTGACCAGTCTCTCCCGGGAGATCCTCATGCGACCACGAGCCTTCTCGACCGCGGTCAGCGTGGCAGAACGCACCATGGCGGCTGTGGTGTTGAGGTCGTGGAGGAAGTCGTTCACGATGTCGATGACGGCATCGGCACATGCTGTGGGCGTCTTGCACTCGGTGTGGGCCACGATGTCGGCCACGCTCTGGTCCACCTGGTGGCCGATGCCGGTGAAGACTGGGTGGGGGCAGCGGGCGATGGCCATGGCGATCCGCTCGTCGTCGAATGCGGCGAGATCGCTCTTGGACCCGCCACCGCGCATGACGAGGACGATGTCGATGTCGGCACGACGGCCGAGTGCCTGGATCGCCCCGACGATCATGGGGACTGCCTCGTCGCCCTGGACGCGCACGTCGCACAGCGTGATGCTGAAGCCGATGCCGGAATCCAGCAGGTGCTTGCGCGCGTCAGCGAAACCGGCCGCCTGGCTGCTGCTCACGATGCCCAACCGCAGCGGTACGAGCGGCACGGGCCGGCGCTTGTTCAGCTTCGTGGTGCCGTTGTCCTTCAGCTTCTGGATGAGGGCGGCGCGCTGCTCGGCGATGTCGCCGACGGTGAATTTCGTGTCGATGTCGAACGTCTTCAGACCGAAGCTTCCGAAAGGGGCGTAGAAGTCGGGGTTGCCGCGCACCCGCACCTTCATGCCCTCCTTCAGTTCCAGGCCGGCGTTGCGAAGCTTCTTCTGGAGTCCCGCGAGGACCCCGGCGAAGATCTTGATGTCCAGCTTCGACTTCTTGCCGTTCTTCTCCTCGATGAGCGAGAAGTAGAGGTGCGGCCTGGCGGGCTTGAGACCCTGGATCTCTCCCTCGACCCACACGCCCTCGTCGAATGACTGCCCGAGCACGTTGTTGAGGACGTCGGCGAACTGGCTGACCGTGAGCGAGGGGACCCCGTCGACGAACTGGATTTCGGGCATCGCCCCACTCTACGGAAAGGGGGGTACGAGCTTCCCGCGGGTCAGGCCACGAACGACCCGCCGGCCCTCACCTGGGCCGCGTACATGCCGTCCAGGCCCATGAGCTCGTCGTGGGAGCCCTGCTCGGCAATCACGCCGCGGTCGAGAACCACGATGCGGTCGGCATCGCGCACCGTGGAGAGCCTGTGGGCGATCACGATCGCCGTTCGGCCGTGGAGAGCAGCCTCCAGGGCCTCCTGGACGAGAGCCTCGTTCTCGTTGTCCAGGTGGCTGGTGGCCTCGTCGAGGACGATGATCGCGGGGTCCTTCAGCAGCATCCGTGCGATGGCGATCCGCTGCTTCTCGCCGCCGGACATCCGGTAGCCGCGCTCGCCCACGACCGTGTCGTACCCGTCCGGGAGCGACGAGATCATCGCGTCGATGCGTGCCGCACGGCAGGCCGCGACGATCTCCTCGTGCGTCGCCCCGGGGCGGGCATAACGCAGGTTCGACAGGATCGACTCATGGAAGAGGTGGGGGTCCTGCGTCACGACACCGATCGCATCGCGCAGGGAATCGGCCGTGAGGTCACGGACGTCAACGCCGTCGACGCGCACGGCACCCGAGGTGACGTCGTACAGGCGGGGCACGAGCGAGGCGAGGGTCGACTTCCCGGAGCCGCTCGACCCCACGACCGCGACGGTCTCCCCCGCCGCCACCCTCAGGGTGACGCCGCGGAGCACATCCGTGTCGGGGTCCGAGCCCGCCATCACTCCCGCCGATTCCAGGGAGGCGATGCTCACCTCGGCGGCGGCCGGGTAGCGGAACACCACGTTGTCGAACTCCACCTCGCCGCGAGGGGAGACGAGATCAACCGCGCCGAGACGGTCGGTGATCGCCTCCGGTGCGTCGAGCACCTCGAACACGCGGTCAAAGCTGACGAAGGCGGTGATCACCTCCACCCGGGCATTCGTGAGCCCGGTGAGGGGCTGGTAGATCCGCGCGACGAGGGTGGCCATGGCCACGAGGGTGCCGTCGCTGATGTCCCCGTTGACCACCAGATGCGCACCGATCCCGTAGATGGCCGCGGCACCGACCGCCCCGACGAACCCGAGAGCAACGAAGAACACGCGGCCGTAGACCGCCGACTGGATGCCCTTGTCGCGCACGCCCGCCGCGCGGTCGGCGAACGTGGAAACCTCGCGCTCGCGCCGCCCGAACAGCTTCACGACCACCGCGCCGGCCACGTTGAACCGCTCGCTCATCTGCGTGTTCATCTCCGCATTGAGCTCCATCTGCTCGCGGGCAATCCCGCCGAGACGGATACCCACCCGTTTCGCGGGGATGATGAAGAGCGGGAGGACCACGAGCGACAGTGCGGTCAGCCGCCACTCCAGCACCACCATCGCCGTCAGCGTGGTGAGCAGCACCACCACGTTCGAGACCACGCTGCCGAGAGTGGACGTGACCGCGTTCTGGGCGCCGATGACGTCGTTGTTGAGGCGGCTGATGAGCGCGCCGGTCTGGGTGCGGGTGAAGAACGCGACCGGCATCCGCTGGACCTTGTCGAACAGGGCCACCCGCAGGTCGTAGATGAGCCCCTCGCCGATGGTCGAGCTCAGCCAGCGCTGCACGATCGCAAAGAGCGCGTCACCGAGCGCCGCTGCCACGAGGACCACGGCGAGAGTGGTGATGAGTCCCCTGTCGGCACGGGGGATGGCGGTGTCGAGGATCGACCGGAACAGGAGCGGCGGGGCGAGCCCGAGGAGCGCCGAGACCAGGATCGCCGTGAGGAAACCGACAATGTGGAAACGGTACGGGCGGGCGAACTGCCAGGCCCTGCTCAATGTGGAACGACGGAGCCGCGCACCCTTCACAGAACTCGCGTCACCCGGGAGAAGACTGTGTGGGCCCATTCGCACGCCGTTGATGCTACGGCTGCACCAGCCCCTAGTGTCTATGCCGTGCGCCGCCGCGGGACCCTGCTGACGATCGTGTCGTGCATGCTCCTCGCTTCGTGCGGTGGCTCCCCGGGCTCGTCCGATCCGACCGGTTCGGGAGACACGTCCGCACCTTCGGGCAGTGTGGCACCCACCGACGGGTTCACCATCTCGTGGAAGCCGTGTGTGGACAGTTTCGCCGACGGCTCGGAGTGCGGGACCATGGAGGTACCGTTCGACTACTCGGACCCGGACATCGGGACGTTCAGCCTGGCGTTGCGTCGCCACCCTGCACAGGTCCCCTCGGAGCGGATCGGTTCGCTGCTCGTCAACCCCGGCGGGCCAGGGTTCGGCGGCACCTACCTGGCGGAGCAGGCAACATCAATCTTCGGGGGTGACCTGGTCGACCGGTTCGACATTGTCGGGTGGGACCCGCGCGGCACGGGGACATCGAAACCTGCCATTGACTGCGTGGACAAGTACGACAGGTACTTCGCGTACGACCCCAGCCCGGCGGACGCCGCCGAGCAGAAGGTCATCGAGGACCTCTTCAGGGAGTACGCGGAGATCTGCGCCGAGGAGAACGGCGAGATGCTCTCGTACGTCTCCACCAACAACTCGGCACGTGACATGGATGCGATCCGCAGGGCGCTCGGCGAGGAGAAAATCTCCTATCTCGGCTTCAGCTACGGCAGTGAGCTCGGCGCGACGTGGGCCACCATGTTCCCGGGGACCGTCCGCGCGGCAGTGCTTGACGGTGCCGCTGACCCCACCGCCGACGGGGTGGAGGGTGGACTGCATCAGGCGGCCGGCTTCGAGAAGGAACTGAACGCTTTCTTCGACCAGTGCGCGGGGGATGCGACCTGCCCGTTCCACAGCAATGGTGATCCAGGCGCCGCGTTCGACCGGCTGGTCGAGGAAGTGGATTCTGACCCAGTGCTGGTGACCAGGAACCGCACCCCCGTGAACCAGTCCGTGCTGTACACGGCGGTGTCGGAGGCGATGTACTCCTCATCCATGTGGGACGAACTGGAGCGCGCGCTCGACGCACTCCGGGACGGCGACGGCCGCGGCATCCTCGACCTCTACGACCAGTACTACCAGCGCAACCCTGACGGCACGTACGGCAACGAGCTGGAGGCTTTCCTCGCCATCTCTTGCATCGACGACCCCGGCCCGAAGACGGTTGAGGAGGCCGACAAGTGGATCCCCGAGTTCCTGGAGACCGCCCCGCGGCTCGGGCCGTCCTTCGCCTCCGGGTACTGGTGCGTCTTCTGGAAAGCCAGGGCTGACTACCGCATCGATGTCACCGGCAAGGGAGCCGGCCCGATTGTGGTCGTCGGCACCACAGGCGACTCGGCAACCCCGCTCGCCAGCTCGCGAAAGATGGCAGACACCCTGGAGGACGGCCGCATCATCGTGCTGGATGCGCAGCGCCACACCGGGTACGGCGCGAACGACTGCGTCACGGACGCAGTCAACGACTACCTGATCACCACGAAGGTGTCGTTCAAGGAGAAGTCCTGCTGACCTGACCGCGGGAATACCATTCTCTGCCCCGCGGTTAGAATGTTTGCGCTCGCAAGCAATTCAGCACCGCACAAAGGACCCCCGCATGCCCGCAGTCACCGCCGACACCCTCATCCTTCCCCGACTGGAGCAGTTGGCCCCGACTGCCGTCGACCGGCCGGTGAAGTCGATCACCACCGCACCCTCGGGGCTGGAGGGCGAGGGCTTCCCTGTTCGCCGAGCATTTGCCGGGATCCCGTTCGCAGATCTTGACCCGTTCATCATGATGGACCAGATGGGCGAGGTGAACTACGCCCCGTACGAGCCGCGCGGCACCGACTGGCACCCCCACCGCGGTTTCGAGACGGTCACCTACATCATCGACGGGACGTTCCTCCACCAGGACACTCACGGTGGCGGCGGGGTCATCACTGACGGCGGCACGCAGTGGATGACGGCAGGCGGCGGAATTCTCCACATCGAGACTCCGCCGGAGGAACTCGTCGTGAAGGGCGGGTTGTTCCACGGGTTCCAGCTGTGGGTCAATCTTCCGTCACGCAGCAAGATGACCGCACCTCGCTACCAGAACATCGAGGCGGGACTCGTCACGTTGTTCACCTCCCCCGATGCGTCCGTCCTCGTGCGGCTCATCGCAGGTGACATCGGGACCTTCCACGGCCCGGGCTCCACTCACACTCCGATCACCGTCGCGCATGCCTCAATCCCCGCGGGTTCGCAGCTGGTGCTCCCGTGGCGGCGGGACAACAACGCACTCGTGTACGTGCTGTCGGGCCAC
>JBJTCK010000120.1:0-3966 GCA_046091825.1 Actinomycetota bacterium
AGGCGAGCCGACGAGTGCTCGGGGCCCTGGCCCTCGAGCCCGTGTGGCAGCAACATCACGAGTGAGTTCTGCTGACCCCATTTGTCTTCGGCCGCCACGATGTACTGATCGATGATGATCTGCGCACCATTGACGAAGTCCCCGAATTGGGCCTCCCACATCACGAGCGCAGCCGGATTGGCGTGTGCGTAGCCGTACTCAAAACCGAGTGCCGCATATTCGGAGAGTAGCGAGTCGTACACCCAGAAGCGTCCAGCACCTGAGCCGAGGTTGGCGAGCGGTGCGTACTTTTCTTCGTTCACATTGTCGACGAGCACGGCGTGTCGTTGGCTGAAGGTGCCGCGTCGGCAATCTTCTCCGGCGAGTCGCACGGAAGTTCCTTCCAACACGAGTGAACCGAACGCGAGTGCCTCGGCGGTTGCCCAGTCAACTTCGCCGTCGCGTTCGTACATTGCAGTACGACCCTCGAACTGACGGAGCAATTTCGGATGCACGGTGAAGCCGTCGGGATATCGGTTCATGGCCGTAAACACGCGGTCGAGCACCGCGCGCTCGACACCCGTAACAACGTGCGGTCGCACACCCGCGGGTTTCGGCGGTG
Organism: Actinomycetota bacterium; assembly: GCA_046091825.1. Taxonomy (GTDB): domain Bacteria; phylum Actinomycetota; class Acidimicrobiia; order Acidimicrobiales; family Ilumatobacteraceae; genus UBA2093. The sequence continues at coordinate 602 of JBJTCK010000120.1, forward strand.
GCAGCACTTTCGGCACCGCTCCCGCATGCGCACGGGTATCGTCGAGCGCGGTCTGCAATTTGGCCTGGTAATCGGCGAGTACCCGTTCGGCGTCCTCGGGGCTCACGGCACCACGCTTGACGAGCGTCTCGAGGTACAGTTTGCGTACGCTCGCGCGCTCGGCAATTGCCTTGTACATGAGGGGCTGGGTGTAACTGGGGTCGTCCCCCTCGTTGTGGCCGTGGAGCCGGTAGCACACCATGTCGATGACCACGTCCTTGTGGAACCGCTCGCGGTACTCGTACGCGAGCCGTGCCACGCGCACGCAGGCCTCCGGGTCGTCGCCGTTCACGTGGAAGATCGGCGCCTGCACCATCTTGGCGACGTCCGTGGCGTACTGGGACGAGCGGGACTGCTCGGGAGCGGTGGTGAAACCGATCTGGTTGTTGACGACCAGATGAATCGTGCCGCCGACGCGGTACCCGGTGAGGTCGCTCATGGCGAGTCCCTCGGCCACGATGCCCTGGCCCGCGAATGCGGCGTCACCGTGCATCAGCACCGGCAGCACGCTGTACACGCCCGGCGGCTGGATCTTGTCCTGCTTGGCGCGGACCATGCCGAGGACGACGCCGTTCACCGTCTCCAGGTGGCTGGGGTTCGCCGCCAGTTCGACGTCGATGGTCGCACCCGCGGCGGAGACGTACGACCCGTGCGCCCCCAGGTGGTACTTCACGTCGCCGCTCCCCTGCACGGAGTCAGAGCTGATGTGGCCCTCGAACTCCTTGAAGATCTGGTTGTAGTCCTTGCCCATGACATTCGCGAGGACGTTCAGGCGGCCGCGGTGCGGCATGCCGAAGACGACCTCGTGCAGACCGTCGTCGGCGGCCGACGAGACGATCTCGTCGATGATCGGGATCATCGACTCCGCCCCCTCCAGGCCGAACCGCTTGGTCCCCACGTACTTCGTGGCGAGGAACTTCTCGAAGGCCTCGGCGGCGTTCAGGCGCTCCAGGATGCGCAGCTTCTCGTCGAGAGTGGGCGTCCACGTGACGCCCTCCACCTTGGACTGGATCCAGCGCTGCTCGTCCATGTCCTGGATGTGCATGTACTCGATGCCGATCGTCCTGCAGTAGGCGTCGCGCAGGACGCCGAGCAGTTCGTCAAGCTTCATCTTGGTGCTGCCGGCCACGCCCCCGGTGAGGAACTCGCGCTCCAGGTCCCAGATCGTGATGCCGTACGTGGAGGGGTCGAGCTCCTTCGGGAGTGCGGGTGTCTTCCAGCGCAGCGGGTCGATGTCGGCGATGAGGTGGCCGCGCACGCGGTGCACGCGCACGAGCATGCTGATCTGCATCTGCTTGTGCATCAGCATCTCTTCGCGGTTCATCGGGCTCGTGTCGGTGGACCACTGGACCGCCTGGTACGGGATCTCGAGAGCGGCGAACACGTCGTCATAGAAGCCGTGACTGCCGAGCAGCAGCTCGTGCACGCGCTTCAGGAAGAGGCCGCTCTCCGCACCCTGGATGATGCGGTGGTCGTAGGTGCTCGTGATGGTGATCACCTTGGAGACACCGAGGACGTTCAGGTTCGCCTCGTCGGCGCCCTGGAACTCCGCCGGGTAGTCGATGCTGCCCACGCCCACGATGACGCCCTGGCCCGGCATTAGGCGGGGCACGGACTGGACAGTGCCGATGGTGCCGGGGTTCGTGATGCTCACGTTCGCACCCTGGAAGTCGGCGACGGTGAGCTTGTTGCCCTTCACCTTGCGGATGAGGTCGTCGTACGCCACGAGGAACTGGCCGAACGTCATGGTGTCGGCAGCCCTCAGCACGGGCACCACCAGGTTGCGGGTGCCGTCACCCTTGTCGACATCGACGGCGAGGCCCACGTTCACGTGGGGGTTGCGGACGATCTGGGGCTTGCCGTCAGCGTCGGCGGCGTATGAGTTCCTCATTGCGGGCACGGCCTCGGAGATCGCCTTGACGATCGCATAGGCGATGATGTGCGTGAACGAGACCTTGGAGAGGCCGTGGCGGCTGCGGTAGTCGTTGATGACCTTGCGGTTGACCTCCAGCAGGCGGGCCGGCACATTGCGGAAGCTGGTGGCCGTGGGCACCGTGAGGCTGCGCTCCATGTTGGTGACAATGGCGGCACCGACACCCCGGATGGGCTCCGGCACGGCATCTGCGGCAACGGGCGCCGGGGCGGCGACAGGAACGACTGGGGCGGCAGGGGCTGCGTTGCCGTTGGCCGACGGCGCAGGAGCAGATGCCGTGGCCGGCGCCGCGGGTGCCGGTGCAGGCGCAGGTGCCGCAGGCGCTCCGTTGCCGAGGAGGCTCTTGTAGTCGCTGAAGAACTCGCGCCAGGCCTCGCTCACCGAGGCGGGGTCCGCGCGGAACTGCTCGTACATCTCCTCTACGAGCCACGAGTTCGCCCCGAAGTCCTGCGTGCGTTCAGCGATGTCAGCCATGGTTGCCGCCTTGTCTGTGCCCTTCCGGGCGTGTGGCGCCGGGCCTTGCGGCCGGTGTCGCCGCGGACGCCGTTGTCCGCGTGACAAATGGTACTTGTCCGTGCACCTCTACCGGGTGCCTCCCGTGCGCGACGGGAGTAACTTTCGTCCCATGCCCCGCACCCGTGCCTCCCTGTTGCTTGCCACCCCCCTTGCCCTCCTCGGCGCATGCGGCGGAGGGTCCTCTGCCCCGGCGGAGACTCTGCCGGCAGATGTCGACCTGCTCGTGGGGGCGGTTCCCTCTCTCAAGTTCGACAAGACCGACTACGGCTCGGTGAAGGCCGGCGAGGTCATGTTCGGCTACTCGAACGAGGACTCCGTGCGCCACACCCTGATCCTGGCCAAGGATGACCAGAAGGTGCCGAACTTCAAGCTGGTGATCGCCCAGAAGGGCGACGTCGACTCCGGGGCGGTCACGCTGGAGCCGGGCAAGTACGTGCTGATCTGTGACGTGCCGGGCCACTCCAACATGCGGGCCACGCTGACAGTCGAATAGTTGACCGTCGCATAGCTGACCGTCGAGCAAGCACTGCCGCGGCCGCTTGCCGCACCCGAGAAATGCAGAAGGGCCGCCCCGAGGGGCGGCCCTTCCTCGTTCTGTGACTCCCGGGGTCAGCCCATGAAGATGACCGACACCACGAAGAGCACCAGCCAGAGCACCACGCTGGTGATGATCGCGTTCTTGTGCGACTCGTACGGCTTCAGCATCTTGTTGCCGGCGGCGGTGCCGCCGAACTTGCCGAGTGCGTTCAGCTGCAGGAGTGCCCCCAGCACCACCGCGATGATGATGAAGATGTAACCGTCGCTGGTGGTCGCCGAGAAGGCCTCCGGGTAGAAGTGCGCCGCGCCGACCATATAGAAGAGCATGGAGACCGAGAAG